>JBKGHI010000148.1:0-21632 GCA_046520405.1 Myxococcus sp. 1LA | reverse complement strand
GCAGTCACAACCGCTCCCTGGGTTGTTTCGTCGTGGGTGGCAAGCATGGAGCTCGGGCCCTCGCCGAGGCCCGGCGCGCCGTGTCGCTGTACCCCTACTACGACAGCCACCTCACCCTGGCCCGGGCGCCTGGCGACTGGCGCGGGACACCGGCGCGCCGCCCGCTATCGTGGAGGAGGGGCTGGCGCAGGTGGACCTCGCGCTGAAGCTGGACCCCGGGCTGCCGGAGGCCACGCCGTGCGAGGCGCGCTGCTGCTGTTGCGTGCCGGCGCCAGCGGCCGGGGGAGGGGTGGCGAGCGTCCGTCCTCGAAGCCGACGCGGCGTGGCGCCGCGCCACGGCCAGGTGCCCTGCTGCGCCGCTACGTGGGGCCCCTGGACGGCGCGGAGGACGCCGCCCTTCGCGCCGCCGGGGTTTCAGACTCAGGGCATTGAGGGCTGCCCCACGCCCGTCGCGAGCCGCGCCTGGGAGCTCCACTTGGGCGCCGGCGCGCAGGCAGGGAGCGTGAGGCCATTCTGGATGGGCGCCTTGCCGCGACGGTTCGCCAGGTTGAGGCACTCCGCGCCCCGGGGGCTCCACAGGGCCTCCAGGTATTCGAGCTCCTGGAGGTCATTGTTGCTGTCTCGCCCGAACCCGTGGGCGTCGCGCCGGAGAATCTCCGTGCCGCTGACGGTGTACGTGCGCAGGTCTCCCTGGCCCACGAAGTAGGCGGCGCGCTTTGCCTGGAGGCAGGCGCCGAAGACGAACTCCCGGTCCGGGTCGGTCCGGCGCGTGTCGGGCGTCCACGGCTGGTAGCCCCAGTCCATGCACCCGGCAATCGCGCCCGTCTCACAGGCCACGGTGAGGGTTTCGTCGTGGGGCCGCACCGCGGCGTTCAGCCCGTCGACCTGGCGCTGTGGGAGGAGGACGGACTCGACGCCCCGGCCCTCTGGCGACACGCACTGCTCCAACCAGCCGGTGCTGGGCGCGGCCCGGTAGCGCACTGCGAGGCGGTTGCCAGACACGGGCTCCAGCGCCAGCTCGTAGAGGAGGCCCTCCAGGGTGCCGGTGCCGTCCAGGTCCACCGGGAGCCTGAACCCGAACACCAGCCTCGACACCGCCTCGCCTCGCAGCTTCTGGTCCTTGTCCCCCTGCCGGATGGCGACGAAGAAGTCGCCGACGTCGCCGTGAATGGCTTCCAGTGTCGGGGGCTCACCGTCGGCGGGCCTGGTCGGATTCCGGAGGTGCAGGGGGAGCTGGAGCGTCTGGTCCCTCTGGTACATGGAGCGCACGCGCAGCGCCACGCCCTCGGGGGTATTGACGAAGCCCTCCAGGCACGCCGCTGGTGTCTTCTCATGCAAGAAGCAGTAGCTGTGCCCCTCGGCGACATAGATGCCCAGGCCGTTCGGGTCGGGGTCGCACTGGCCCGTCGGACAGCTCCCGCCGCCGGACGGGGAATCAGGGCGGGCGCCGATGGGGGGCTTGGCACCGGCCAGGGGGAGGGTGCAGCCCGCGGCGAAGGCCAGCAGCAGCGGGCCCATGAGCCAGGTGGGGAAGGTGTTGAGCACAGGTGTCTCCTCGAAGTGACGGCGCGTGCCGTGGTCTGGCTCCGCGCCATAGCGAGGGGCATGCCAGCAGCGGCCCGGTCCTGTACACGGGGCGCCACGGCGGAGCGCCGCGGAGGTGGGGGGCCGGGTGGCACGGCCCCGTGGCACGGTGCCGTGTGCCAGTGACACACGCGTAGGATGGAGGCACATGGAACACGACCGGTCGACCTTGCAGCAGAGCGACGCCAGGGGGCGAGGGGCGGACTCCGGCGAGGCCCCGGTGCCGGGGCTGCTGCGCGTCCTGTGCGCGGGGAGCGCGATGGCCGCGGCCCTGCCGCTCGACGGCGAGCTGCTGCTGGGGCGGGGCGCCGCTTCGTTGGGGACGGAGCAGGATCCGCGCATGTCTCGCAGCCACGCACAGGTCCGGTACGACGGCCGCCGCTTCTGGGTCACCGACCAGGGCAGTCAGAATGGCACGTTCGTGGACGGGGCACCCCTGGTGGCGGGAACGCCTCGCGAGGCCCAGCGCGTCATCCGCATGGGGGACTCGCTCTTCATTCCCTGCGCGGACGTGGGGCCGGTGGCCCGGCGCGGCGTCGTCAGGACGCGCGACTTCGTGCGCGGGCCCGCGATGCAGCGGCTGCTGGACCAGGTCGCGCGCACGGCGGAGCACGGCTTCACGCTGCACATCCACGGGGAGAGCGGCACCGGCAAGGAAGGCGTGGCCCGCGCGTTCCATGAGCGCGGGCCGCGCGCGTCGGGGCCCTTCGTGGCCGTCAACTGCGCGGCCATCCCGCAGGGGCTCGCCGAACGGCTCCTCTTCGGCGCGCGGCGCGGCGCCTTCTCCGGCGCGGACGACGCGGAGGGCTACCTGCAGGCCGCGGATGGCGGGACGTTGTTCCTGGACGAGGTGGCCGAGCTGGAGCTGGCCGTCCAGGCCAAGCTGCTGCGCGCGCTGGAGACGCGCGAGGTCCTCCCCCTGGGGGGCTCCAGGCCGCGGAAGGTGGACGTGCGGGTGTGCTCCGCCGGGAACAAGGACCTGCGCGCGCAGGTGGCCAGCGGCCGGATGCGCGAGGACCTCTACTTCCGCCTGGGCAGGCCGGAGGCCGGCTTGCCGCCCCTGCGCCGCCGCCCCGAGGAGGTGCCCTTCCTGGTGGAGCGCTTCCTCGAGGAGCTTTCGGCGCGCCCGCCCGTGCACGTGGGGTTCCACGAGTCCTGCCTGCTGAGGGCCTGGCCGGGCAACGTGCGCGAGCTCCGGGTGGAGGTGCGCAGCGCCGCCCAGGAGGCGTTGCTGCACGAGGCGCCACGCATCGAGGCAAGACACCTGAGTCCCACCGCCGGCGCGGTGTTCGGCCCGCCGCTCGCGGAGCCGCCGGTGGTGCGTCCGCGGCCACTCCTGGACAGGCCGCGCCCCGGGGCAAGCCGTTGGACGAGGCCGAGCGGAGCCGCCTGGAGACGGCGCTCCGGGAGAACGGGGGCAACGTCGCCGCGACGGCCCGGGCGCTGGGCCTGCACCGGACGCAGCTCCGGCGCCTGCTGGAGCGCCATGGCCTGGCGGGCGCCGGGGAGGGGTAGCGGGGGGCAGTCGCCTCGCCCCCCCGGCCGGTACTCCCCTGGGACGGGGGGCGATTGAATACCGTCGCACCTCCAACGTCCCCCGCGGGGAGCGTTTCCCTGCACGCCACCTCGTCCTAACCTCGCGGAGGAATCCACTCACGCGTGCCGCGGTTGGTCGCGGCTCGTGACGCCCGAGGACTACACCGCGCCATGAACGCCCGCCTGCTGCTCCTCACCTGTGTCCTGTCTTCGCCGACGCCAGTGCTCGCGGACGCCATCCGAGTGTCTTTGGAAGGGCGCGCGGTGCTGGGAGAGAAGCTCCCGGCGCTCCTGGTCCACATCGAGGAGCCCATCGCGGGCTTCGAGGTGAAGCTGAAGCGCAGTGACGGCCACGAAGTCGACGTGAAGGGCGGGGGAAACCCGGGCCTCACGCGCCGCATCGAGCTGGCGCAGCCAGAAGGCCGCTTCCACTACGAGGGAGCGCTCACGGTGCGCTTCCCGGATGCGGAATCCGGCGAGCTGCCGTTGTCCTTCGACACGGAGTTGTACGGCACGCTGAAGCTGGACGTGCGCAAGGAGGACGTGGACGTGGCTGCGCGCCGGCTGCGCTTCGTCCTGAACCGGCCCGCCAAGCGCGCGGAGCTGACGGTGTTGATGGACACCGGGAAGAAGGCCTTCGAGGGCGAGGTGCCATTCAAGGGCGAGGCGGCGGGGACGCCACTGGAGCTGACGTGGCCGGCGGAGGAGGGGCGGGTGATGAAGATCTCCCTCCGGGCGTTCGACACGGCGGAGTTCTACACGGGCGTGGACCTGTATCCCTGGCAAGTGGACATTCCGCACGAGGAGGTGAACTTCGCCTCGGGCCGCGCCGACATCCCGGCGGCGGAGCGGGGCAAGCTCGACAAGAGCCACGCGCTCATCGCGGATGCGCTGGCGAAGTACGGGCGCTTCGCGTCGCTGCGGCTCTACGTGATGGGCCACACGGACACCGTGGGGGCGGCGGCGGAGAACCTGGACCTCTCGGTGCGCCGGGCGAAGAGCCTGGCGGCCTATTTCCGGAAGAAGGGGCTGCGGGTGCCGGTGTTCTACGAAGGGCTGGGAGAAGAGGCCCCGGCCGTCGCGACGCCCGACGAGACGGCGGAGGCGGGCAACCGCCGCGCGGAATACATCATCGCGGTGGAGGATCCGGTGCTTCAGCACGCGCCTCGCCCCCCGCGCTGGCGGAAGCTGTAGCGCAGTCACCGAGGGAGAGGAGAGGACGCATGGACCGATTCCACCGGAAGGCGTGGGCGTTGCTCGGGCTGGGGATGCTGGGTGGCACGGGATGCGCGCATCAGGCGCGTCTCGCGGAGCGGCAGGGCGTGGAGGCGGAGAAGTGCGAACTCGTGCATCGGCTGCTGCGGGAGCCGGTGCCATCGCAGGTCGTCCGTGAAGTCGTCGCGGCCGGACGTGACGAGCCCGCGCCGGTGGTGGTGTACGTGCGCCGTCCGGAGGAGGCGATGCTGGAGCGCTTCTTCTCCGGCGACGCGCCCAGTTGTGGCGACGCCACCTTCAAGGTGGTGCAGGAGAACGTGCTCGACGCGGTGGTGGTGTACCTGCAGGAGGTCCAGGACGGCTACGCCTACGACGCGCGCCGGGCCAGCCATGACGAGCTGTCCCTGGACGGCAAGCCGCAGGGCCTGCTGAAGCGAAAGGGCCTGGACTGGGTGGCCGTCCCCGGACCTACCTGAGCAGCTCCTTGCCGCCGTCCGCGATGAACTGCACCGCGATGGCGGCCAGGATGAGCCCCATCACCCGCTCCACGATGGCCACGCCGGACTGGCGCAGCACGCGCTGGATGAGTCCGGAGGCGCGGAGGATGAAGTAGCTGGCGACGAAGGTCAGCACCACGGCGGCCAGCACGGGGATGGCGGAGACGAGCGTGTCGCCCTTGGCCATCAGCACCATGGCGGTGGCGATGGCGCCCGGGCCCGCCAGCAGCGGAATCGCCAGGGGGACGATGGCCACGTCCTCCTTCACCACGCCTTCCTGTTCCTCGGAGGGCGTGGTGCGCGTCTCCGACGGGCGGGCGCGGAGCATGTCCAGCGCGGTGATGAGCAGCAGGATGCCGCCGGCCACGCGGAAGGCGCCCAGCGACACGCCGAACACCTTGAAGATGACGCCGCCGAAGAGGGCGAAGAACAGCATCATCCCGCAGGCCACCAGGCAGGCGCGCATGGCGGTGCGGCGCACCTTCTCCTGCGTGTCCCCAGCCGTCATCGCCAGGAACAGCGGGACGACGCCAATGGGGTCCACCACGAAGAAGATGGCCGACAGCGAGACGAGGAACAGCGACGCGTATTCCGGCATGACAGCTCGGGCTCAGACAGTGAGCCGCAGCTTCCACACCATGGTGAGAGCCTCGGCGAAGATTTTCTTGCTCATCTTGGAGTGACCCACGCGCCGGTCCTCGAAGACGATGGGCACCTCGCGCACGGTGAAGCCCTTGCGCAGCGTGCGGTAGGTCAGCTCGATTTGGAACGCGTACCCGGTGCTCTTCACCGCGTCCAGGTCGATGGCCTCCAGCACCCGGCGGTGGAAGCACTTGAAGCCGCCAGTGAGGTCCTGGATGCCCACGCCCAGAATCGACCGCGCGTAGAGGCTGCCGCCGCGGCTGATGATTTGCCGGCCCACGCCCCAGTTCACCGTGCCGCCGCCGGTGACGTAGCGCGAGCCGAGCACCAGGTCCGCGCCGGCCTCGGCCGCGTCCAGGATGCCCGGCAGGTAGCGCGGGTCATGGCTGAAGTCCGCGTCCATCTCCAGGATGTACGTGTACGGCTCGGCCAGGGCCCAGCGGAAGGCGGCGAGGTACGCGCGGCCCAGGCCCTCCTTCTTCTCGCGGTGGAGCACGCGCACGCGCGAGTCCTGCGCGGCGAGCCCGTCCGCGAGCTGCCCGGTGCCATCGGGCGAATTGTCGTCCACGATGAGGATGTCGACCCGAGGGTCGGCCTCCAGCACTGCCTGGACGATGGCCTCGATGTTTTCCCGCTCGTTGTACGTGGGGATGCAGACCAGGGCAGTGTTCATGACCCGGCCGACATACCCTAAACGCGGCCCGGGGGCAGCAGCTCCAGTACAGACTCCGCCGCGCGGGCGGCCGCGCCCGTTTCACCCAGCCGGCCCCGCATCTCCGCCAGCCCCTGGAGCATCTCCTCCCGGGGAGCCCCGGGTATCCAGACGCGGCGGACCTCCTCGGCGATGCGTTCGGGCGTCATCTCCTCCTGGAGCAGCTCGGGGACGACGCGCCGGCCCGCCAGCAGGTTGATGAGGGACACGAAGGCCACCTTCAGCATCAACCGGCCCACCCAGTACGTGATGAGCGACACGCGGTAGACGACGACCAGCGGGCGCTGCATCAGCCCCGCTTCCAGTACGGCGGTACCGGAGGCCACCACCGCGGCGTCGCTGGCGCCCACCACCTCGGGCGCGCGGCCCTCCACCAGGATGGGCGTCACGCCGCTGCCCTCGAAGCGGGACGTGATTTCCACCCGGTCGATGGTGGGCGCAACGGGGACCACCACCTGGAGCCCGGGCCGTTCGGCGGAAAGCCGCTTCGCCGCCTCGACCATGTCGGGAAGCAGACGGCGGATTTCGCTCATCCGGCTGCCGGGCAGGAGCGCGAGCGTCGGGGCCTCCTTCGCCAGCCCCAGCCGCTCGCGGAAGGCCGTGGCGGTATCGGCGGCGGGGACCTGCTCCACCACCGGGCTGCCGACGTAGCGGGCGCTGACGCCGGCCTCCCGGTAGAAGTCCTCCTCGAACGGGAGGATGCAGAGCATCCGATCCACCAGGCGTTTGATGGTGCGCACCCGACCCCGGCGCCAGGCCCAGATCATGGGGGACACGTAGTAGGCGACGGGGATGCCCAACGCCTTGAGCTTCTTGGCCAGGCGCAGGTTGAAGTCCGGGATGTCCACCAGGATGGCGACGTCCGGCCTTCGGTCGGCGGCGGCCTGGGCCAGCCCCTTCAGAATCTGAAGGATGCGGGGAATCCGGGGCAGCACCTCGGTGATGCCCATGACGGACACCTCCCGGGCGTCGAAGAGCTGCTCCACTCCCTGGGCGGCCAGGCGGGCACCGCCCATGCCAAAGAAGGTGAGGTCGGGACGGCGAGCCCGGAGGGCGGCGACGAGCTCGGCGGCGTGGGTATCGCCTGACGCCTCGCCGGCGACGACGAGGATGCGGGGTGGATTCGTCATGAGAGGGGCGCGCATCGTACCTGATGCGGGAGCGGATGAAGGTGTAGACTGTGGCCCCCTTGAAGACGCTTCTGCTCGCCGAGAGCCATCCCCCCACGCTCGAGCACCTCAAAGGCCTGCTCTCCCAGGCTGGGTACACCGTTCGCGCGGTGAACGATCCGGTGACGGCGTTGGAGCACTTCGCGGCGGACAATCCGGATGTGGTGGTGCTGTCGGTGGACCTTCCCCGGGTGGAAGGCGCGCACGTGGTGCACCTCATCCGCGGCCACGGCCAGGGCGGCAGGGTGCCCATCGTCGCCATCGACAAGGGGCACCTGGGGCGTGCGCGCGGTGTGAGTTCGGTGCTCGACCTCAAGGTGAACGCCTACGTCGCGGACCCGCTCAAGCCGGGCGAGCTGGTGCCCCGGCTGGAGTCGCTGGTGCGCGCGGCGCAGGCGGTGCCGCTCACCGGGCTGGCGGCCACGCTGTCCAGGCCCGCTGTCAACTCGGGCGAGCTGAAGGGCCACCCCTTGCCCGCGCTCATGCACTCCATCTACCGGCTGCGCCGGGACGGCGTGCTCGTGGTGGCGCACCGGGGCTTGAGCCGGCGCGTGTACTTCCTGCGTGGCGGGCCGGTGAGCTACGACTCCACTGCGAAGGCGGACTCACTGCCGTCCTTCCTGCTCGCCCGGAACGTGCTGGACGCGCAGCAGGCGCAGCGGGTGGCGGAGGCGTTGGACTCCGGGCTGCGGATTGGCGCGGCGCTCGCGGATGCGGGCGTGGAAGCGGCGGGCGAGGAGCTGCTGCAACTGCTGCGCGAATTCAATCGGGACCGGGTGGAGCGCGTGCTGGGCATGCGCGAGGGGCGTTACGCCTTCTACGCGGGAGACGACTTCACGTCCGAGGTGGCCTCGGTGGAGGTGCCGCCGCTGGCCCCCGTGCTGGACGGCGCGCGGCGCTGCTTCACCATGAAGGTGATGGCGGCCTCGCTGCGGGCGCACATGGGCGACTACCCGGTGCGCTCTCAGGAGTTCGGGCGCGACCTGCAGGCCATGGCGCTGGACACGGACGACCTGAAGATCGCCATGCAGGTCAACGGCCGCATCGCGCTGAAGGACCTGCTGGCGCACGGGCGCGGCGAGCTGCGCATGGCGTACTCGCTGCTGTGGTTCCTGAAGCTGACGGGCGGCGTGACGTTCTCCGCCACGCCCGTGGCCACGGGCTCGGACGTGCTGTCCGCGGCGGTGTTGCCGGACCGGATTGCCCCGCGCAAGCGCAAGGCGTTGCCTCCCGAGACGGCGGCCTCCTTGCGCGAGGAAGCGCTGCGCATCATCACCCGCAGCTACTTCGGAGGCCTGGGCCTGGACATCGCGGCGGACGCGGAGGCGGTGGAGCGCGCCTACCACGAGACGGCGATGCGCTTTCACCCGGACACCTACGCCGAGTTCGACATCTCCGACCTGAAGGACCTGCTGGAGTCCGTGCAGGACCGGCTGTCCGCGTCGTACCGGGTGCTGAGCGTGGAGGAGAAGCGCAAGGCGTACCTCCAGTACCTCTTCAGCCGGATGGACGTGGGGCGGAACACGGCCGTGGTGGTGGAAGCGGAGATTGCGCTGCGCCGGGGCGAGTCCGCCTTGAAGCGACGTGACTACCCCACGGCGGCGAAGGCCTTCGAGGAAGCGGTGTCGCTCAACCCGGACGAGCCGGAGTACTACCCCTTCCTCGCCTGGGCCACGTACCGGATGCCCACGGGGGCGCTGGTGGTTCGGGCACAGAAGGCACAGCAGGTGTTGAAGAGGGCGCTGTCGCTGGGCCCGTACGTGGAGCGGTTGCACCTCATCTCCGCCATCATCGACATGGACCTGGGCGACGCGCCGCTGGCGCGGAAGAAGCTGCTTCGGGTGCTGGAGTACAACCCGTACTCCCAGCTCGCGAAGGCGGCACTGCGCAAGGTGGGACGTTAGCAATGCAGACGGTTCTCTGGCGGTTGCTGCGCTATGCGCGCCCGCATTTCGGTGTGCTCCTGCTGGCCTTCGTCGGCATGGCGGCGGTGGGCCTGACGACGGGCGCGTATGCCTATCTCACGGGCCCGGCGCTGCGCTTCCTGCTGTCGGGCGGTGAAGAAGGCTTCGGCAGCGCCCAGCACGTCCCCTGGCTGGCGGATCTGCCTCGCGAGGCGGCGCTCTGGGGCTTCCCGCTGGTGATGGTCATCGTCGGCGCGGTGAAGGGCGTGGGGTACCTGGCGCAGTTCTACTTCATGGGCCTGTTCGCGCAGCGCGTGGTGAAGGACCTGCGGCGCGACCTGTTCCAGCGGCTCACCGCGCTGTCGCCGGCCCAGCTCGCGCGCGAGCGGATGGGCGACCTGCTCAGCCGCTTCTCCTCGGACGTCACCGCCGTGGAAGCGGCGGCCATGTACACGGTGGGCTCGTACCTGCGCGACAGCCTCCAGGTCATCATCCTGGCGGGCGTGGCGCTGTCCATGAGCCCGCTGCTGGGTGGGCTCATGCTGCTGGTGATTCCGCTCGCGGCCCTCCCTGCCTCGAAGCTGACGCGCAAGGTGCTCAAGCGCACGCGGGAAGGCCAGACGCAGTTGGGCAACCTGGCGGGGCAGCTCCACGAGGGCCTGGGCGGCCTGCGCACCATCCAGGCCTTCAACGGCCAGGAGGCGGAGCTGGCGCGATTCTCGGCCTTCGCGAAGGCGCACGAGAAGGCCGTGGTGAGCGCGGCGTGGGCGCGCGGCGCGGTGCCGGGATTGATGGAGGTGCTGGCCGCGGCGGCCATGGCGGGGGCGCTCGCCTACGCGGCGGGGGCGAAGCTGATGGAGCCGGAGGCGCTGCTGTCACTGCTGACGGCGGTCATCCTGGTGTACCAGCCGGTGAAGGACCTGGGCCGGGTGACGCAGTTCGCGGTGCAGGCGGGCGCGGCGGGCGAGCGCCTCTTCGCGCTGCTCGACATGAAGCACCCGGTGGAGGACGCGCCGGACGCGGTGCCCGCGCCGCCCCTGTCCCGGAGCATCCAGTTCGAAGGCGTGCGCTTCGCCTACGGAGACCGCACCGCGCTGGACGGGCTGACGCTGGACTTGAAGGCGGGCCAGGTGACGGCGCTGGTGGGCGGCAGCGGCGGCGGCAAGAGCACGGTGACGTCGCTGCTGCTGCGCTTCGAGCGGCCCCAGAAGGGCCAGCTCCTCGTGGATGGCGTGGACGCGGACCGGTACACGGCCACGAGCGTCCGCGCGCAGTTCGCGCTGGTGACGCAGGAGCCGCTGCTGTTCCATGGCACGGTGCTGGACAACCTGCGCTATGCGCGGCCGGACGCCACGCGGGAAGAGGTCGAGGCGGCGGCGAAGGTGGCGCACGCGGACGGCTTCATCCGCGCGCTGCCGGAAGGCTATGCCACGCGCATTGGCGAGCGGGGCGTGACGCTCAGCGGCGGCCAGCGCCAACGGCTGTGCATCGCCCGCGCGGTGCTGGCGCGGGCCCCGGTGCTGGTGCTGGACGAGGCGACGAGCAGCCTTGACCCGGAGAGCGAGCGCGAAGTGCAGGCCGCGTTGGCGGCGGTGTTGCCGGGGCGCACGGCCCTGGTGATTGCGCACCGGCTGTCGACGGTGGTGAACGCGGACGTGCTCAACGTGATGGAGGCGGGGCGCGTCGTCGAAAGTGGCTCGCACGCGGAGCTGCTGAAGCGGGACGGGCGCTACGCGGCGCTGTGGCGGATGCAGACGGAGGGCTCTTCGGAGCGAGGCGCGGCGTGAGCCGGTTGAAGGCAGCGGCGGGGAAGGGGCTGCGGGCGGTGCTGGGGTTGGTGCTCCTGGTGCTGGGCATCGCGGGCTTCTTCGCGCTCCCCGCGTCCGTCGCCACCTATCCGGTGGTGCTCCCGAAGGAGGATGCGCCTCGCTGGGTGCGAGGGTCCTTCCATGTCCACACCACTCGCTCGGACGGGCGGGGGACGCCGGAAGCAGTCGCGGCGGCGGCCAGGGCGGCGGGCCTGGACTTCGTGGTGCTCACCGACCACAACGACTTCGCGCCCCGCGAGCCCACTTTCGTCCAGGGCGTGTTGCTGGTGCACGGCGTGGAGATTTCCACGTCGGATGGGCACCTCGTGGCGTTCGGCATGTCGCGCCCGCTGGAGGGCATGCGCGCGTGGATGCCTCCGGGAGACGCGGTGCGCGCCGTCGAGGCGGCGGGGGGCACGGCGGTGTTGGCCCACCCCGTCCAGAAGCGCAACCCATGGAAGGACGAGGCCAGCGCGAAGCAGGCACCCGGCTTCGAGCTGTACTCGGCGGACACCTTCTTCCGGCACGCGTTGAGCAACCCGGTCAGCCGCTTGTTGCCCGCGGTGGGAGCGTCCCTGGCCAACTCGGTGCACGGGGTGATGTTGCTCGTCGCGCCAGAGCCGGAGCCCATGGCCCGGTTCCTGGAACTCTCGCGAGAGCGCCCGCGCCTGGCATTCTGCGCCCATGACGCACACGGCCTGCCCCCCTATCGGGCGGTGTTCGCGTCCCTGGCCATGTACCTGCCGCCGGACGAGGTGCCTTTCCCACTGCCCGAGGACGCGAAGGACGCGGCGGTGCGGGTCAGCCGGGCCCTGAGCAGCGGTCAGTCGCTGTGCGCCTTCCGTGCGCTGGGAGAGCCAGGGGGCTTCCTGTTGGAGGGCGTGGACGCCGCCCGGCGTGAGGCCCATGTGGGCGACCGCCTGACGGTCCAACTCCCCGGGCTCCCCGAAACCGATTCAGTCCAGGTGCGGGTGTGGGGAAGCGGCCGCCTGGGGCCGGATGACCGGTCCGTCGAGCTGACCGAGCCGGGCGTGGTGCAGGTGGAGGTGTGGGTGCGTGCGCCCGGGCGCTTCTTCGGGACGGAATGGCGGCCCTGGTTGGTGCCTGGCCCCGTGCGCGTGCTGCCCCGCGGGCCGGGCATCTGATAGACGGCGCGACCAGCCGCCCATGCGCGTCCTCTACGTCCTCGCCACCTACCTGCTCTTCGCAGTCCTGTTCCCGGTGCTCGCATTGCACCGGAAGACGCGCCATGGGCTGATGGAGCGCCTGGGCTTCTACGGCCCCGACAGCCACCTGCCTCCAGGGGACGGCCCCATCTTCTGGTTGCACGGCGCGAGCGCCGGGGACCTGCTGGCCCTCTCGCCGATGTTCGGCCCGCTCCGAGCCCGCTTCCCGGGCTGCCGGCTGCTGCTGTCGACGATGACGGACAGCGGCTATGCGATGGCGAAGGGGCGGCTGGCCAACGACATCGACGGGGTCATCTACGTCCCCTATGACCTCTGGGGCGCGACGCGACGGGCCGTCCGGACCATCCGTCCGGACGTGCTGGTGCTGGAGTACACCGAAATCTGGCCCAACCTCATCCGCGCGGCGAAGCGGGGTGGGGCGCGGGTGGTGATGACGAACGGGCGCTTCTCGCCGGCGAACGTGGGGAAGTACCAGGCGCTGTTCCGCCTCATCGGCAACCCGCTGCGGGACCTGGACCTCCTCTTGATGCGCGAGGAGGACGAGGCCGTGCGCGCGCGGCAGCTCGGCGCGAGGCCGGACTGGGTGAAGGTGACGGGGAACACGAAGTTCGACTCGCTGGCCGCGGGCCCGGTGCCCGCGGACGAAGCCCTCCGGGCGGCGCTGGGGCTGACGCCGGGCGAGCGCGTGTGGATTGCCGGCAGCACGCACGAAGGCGAGGAGTCTCAGCTCCTGAGTGTGTACCAGCGGCTGCTCCAGCGGTCGCCGGACCTGCGCTTGGTGATTGCGCCCAGGTACGTGGACCGGGCGGCGCGAATCGTGTCGCTCGCGCGGGAGGCAGGGCTGAGCGTGGGGCTTCGTTCGCAGGGGAACCCCGAGCGGGGCCAGGTGGTGGTGCTGGACACCATCGGCGAGCTGTCGAGGGCCTACCGGCTGGCGACGGTGGTGTTCGTCGGGGGCTCGTTCACGATGCGGGGCGGGCAGAACATCCTGGAGCCAGCGGGGCAGGGCAAGCCGGTGCTCTACGGGCCGCACATGGACAACTTCCGGGACAGCGTGGCGTTGCTGACAGGGCAGGGCGGGCTCCAGGTGCGGGATGCCGCGGCCTTGGAGGAAGCGCTCGTGTCGTTGCTCGAAGCACCGGAGCGGCTCGCGAGCCTGGGCACCCAGGCGTTGGAGACGGTGCGCAAGATTTCGGGCGCCAGTGAAAGGAACGCGGAGGCGATGACCACGTTGTTTCCGCATGGGAGGCCGGACCCGCGATGACCCTCATCATCCACCCGCACTTCCACAACCGCTACACGGGCGTGACGCGCCACGTGGAGTCGGTGGTGCCCGCGTTGGCTAGGGATTCGGAGACGCGCGTCATCGGATCGGGCTTGAGCGAGGGGCTCCCCCGAATCACGTGGCCGGAGCTGCTTCGCCGTCTGCGCCAGGAGCCGGTGGTGTGGCATGCGCACCGGAACAACGAACTCCTGGTGGGCATGCTGTTGAAGCTGCTGGGCCGTCAGGTCCGGCTCGTCTTCACCCGGCACACCTCGATAGCGCCCAGCGGCTTCACCCGCTTCATCGCCAGGGGGGCGGATGCGCTCGTCTCGTTGACGAAGCAGGTCGCGGACGTCATCGCGCTGCCGTCGACGGTGGTCTCCCACGGCATCGACCTGACGCGCTTCCACCCGCCCGAGAACCGGGACCTGGCGTGGCGCAAGCTCGGCCTGGGGGGGCGTTACGGTATCGGCGTCATCGGGCGCATCCGGAAGGAGAAGGGGCAGGGGGACTTCGTCCAGGCCATCCGCCCGCTGCTGTCCCAGCATCCTGAATGGCAACCCGTCCTCGTCGGGCTCGCGAAGGGGCCGGACCTGGACTGGCTGAATCAGCAGATGGCGGGCATCGAGGACCACTTCGCGTTGCCCGGCGAGCAGTCCGTCATCGAGCCCTGGTACCAGGGACTCAGCGTGCTGGTGCACCCTTCGTACGCGGAGGGCTATTCGCTGGTGCACGTCGAGGCCATGGCCTCGGGTTGCTGCGTGGTGGCCTCGAAGCTGCCGTACCTGGACACGCTCATCGAGCACGGCCGCACCGGCTTCTTCTTCGAGCCGGGTGACGTCCAGGGCCTGCGCGAGCTATTGGACATGTTGATGCGGGAGCCCGAGCGCGCCAGGGAGATTGGCCGGAACGCGGCCGAGGAGGCCCGTCGGCGCTGCGGCGTGGAGCACGAGGCCCGGGCCCTCGCGGACGTCTATCGGTTCCCCGTGGAGCGCTGACCGGATGCGAATCCTCCATCTCCTCGCGAGCCCTTTCTTCAGCGGTCCAGCAGAGAATGTGGCGCTCCTGGCCCAGGCGCAGCGAGCCGCGGGCCATGACGTGACGGTGGCGGTCGACCGCCGGCGCAAGGAGGTCCTGGCGGAAGAGCCCGCCGCCCCGCGTTTCCAGGACCTCGGCCTGTTGGACGAGGGCGGCCTGGAGCTGTCCGTGAAGTCACCGCCCTGGCGCATGTGGCGCGACCTGCGCCGCTTGAAGGCACGGACGGTGGATGTGGTGCACTCGCACTTCAGCCACGACCACCTGCTGGCGAGGTGGGGGCGGCCGGCGGGCGCCATCCTGGTCCGCTCGCTGCACGCGCCACGCTCGTTGCGGGCATCGCTCCCCGCGGCGGACGCCTACACGGTCCCCGCGAGCGCGCTGCTGCCTCGTCTGGTGGAAAAGGGCGCGACAGCCCAGGTCCTGCCAGCACTGGTGGACGCCCGGTTCCAGCCGGCAACGGATGCTCGCTCCCTGCGAGCGGAGCTCGGGCTCAGAGGCGAGCCCCTCATCGGGATGGTCTCCACGTTCCAGCCCTCACGCAGGCACGCCGTGGGTGTGGAGGCCTTCGCCCTGTACCGGAAGCAGCGGCCGGGTGCGCGCCTGGTCCTGGTCGGAGATGGCGCCTTGCTGGAGCCGACACGTGCGCAGGTTCAATCCTTGGGGCTGGCGGATGCCGTCACCTTCGCGGGCTACCAGCAGGGAGACGCCTTCGCGCGGTGGCTGAAGGCGCTCGACGAGGTCTGGCTGCTCGGGTTGGGCAATGACTGGAGTGCCCGAGCGGCGGCCCAGGCGCGCGCGGGCGGCGTCCGCGTGGTGGCGGTGAACGAGGGCGCGCTCCCGGACCTCGCGGACGTGCGGGTGGAGACGCCCACGCCGGAAGCGGTGGTCGCCGCGGCGCTGTCCTCTCAACGTGCGCCGGTGAAGCACCCGACGAACGAGCAGATCGCCGCGGAGGTCCTCGCGCTCTACGCGCGAGCGAGGCGCGCGCCGTGACGCCTGCCGATGCGCCTACGGCCATTGAACGGGTCTTCTACCCACCGTCCCCGGAGCCATGGGGGCGTCGCATGCTCTTGTCGCCGCTCACGGTGGTGTCCTGGACGTACGCGGCTGCTGTGCGTGTGAGGGGCGCGCTCTATGACGCCGGTCTGCTGCGCGCGGAGCGGGTCGAAGGGCTCAAGGTCCTCTCCGTGGGCAACGTCAACGTGGGAGGGACGGGCAAGACCCCCGCGGTCCTCCACCTGGCCGAGCAACTGGTCCAGGCGGGCCGCAAGGTGGGCATCCTGACGCGAGGGTACGGCCGCGCCTCGCGGGAGCCGTTGACCTTCATCGGGACGGAGCCGCTACCGTCCGCGGACCTCGCGGGCGATGAGCCGCTGCTGCTGGCGCGCCGCTGTCCCCAGGTCCGGCTCTTCGTGGGCTCGGACCGCGTCGCGAGCGCCTACCGTGCGCGTGACGAGTTCGGCCTGGACACGGTGCTGCTCGACGATGGGTTCCAGCATCGCCGGCTCGCGCGTGACGAGGACTTCGTCGTGGTGGACGAGTCCGTGGGGCTGGGGAACGGCCACATGCTGCCGCGAGGGCCGCTGCGCGAGCCCCGTGCCTCACTGCGTCGCGCGACGCTCTTCTGGCTGAGGGCGCCCGCCACCTTGGTGGAGGAGGCCCACGCTCCGCGCCTGGCCATGGGCGCAGAGGCCGTCGCGCAGGAAGCGAATCAGGGCGTCACGCACCGATGGGTGCCGACAGCCGAGGCCCCCGAGCGCTTCGCCGACACACTGGGAGGGTGGCTGCCCGCGAGCCAGGGGATTCCCAGGGTAAGGACACGCTACCGGCCCACGGCATGGGTCGACCCGGCGGGAGTCCTCCATTCCGTGACGGCGCTGACGGGGCAGCCCGTGCTCGCGCTGGCCGGCCTCGCCCGTCCGGGGGGCTTCCTGAAGACCTTGCGGTCGCTGGGGACCGAGCTGCGTGACGCCGCGCTGTTCCCGGACCACCATCGCTTCTCGGCGGACGAACTGCGCGACGTCCAGGCGCGAGCGGTGCGCCATGGTGCGAGGGTGGTGACGACGGAAAAGGACGCGGTGCGTCTGCCTCCGGGCTTCGAGGCGTGGGTGGTCCGCCTGGGAGTCGAGGTCCTGGAAGGCGAAGCCCATCTGCGCCGGGCGCTCGGGATGGAGGATGCACCGCGCGGCTTGTGAGGTGGGGACGGCTGTGGGACAAACCGCCGCCATGGCCGCAGTCTCGCCCGCTCGTTCGATGCCGTCGCTCTCCCGCTTGCCGCTCGCGTTC
This sequence comes from Myxococcus sp. 1LA, assembly GCA_046520405.1. Classification (GTDB taxonomy): domain Bacteria; phylum Myxococcota; class Myxococcia; order Myxococcales; family Myxococcaceae; genus Myxococcus. Next base: position 4,790 of record JBKGHI010000148.1, on the reverse strand, counting down.
GCACGCCGAAAGGTGTTGCTGGTGGGCGACCTCGTTGCCGACCACTACATCTACGGCCAGACGGACCGGGTGAGCCGGGAGGCCCCGGTGCTCATCGTCCGCTATGAGTCCGCGGAGGTGAAGCTCGGCGGCGGCGCCAACGTCGCGGCCAACGTGCGAGCCCTGTCCGGCCAGGTCTCCGCCGTCGGTGCCCTGGGCCAGGACGAGATGGGGAAGGAGCTCCGGCGCCTGTGCACGGAGTCCGGCATCCAGTTGGACGCGGTGAGTGGGCGCGGCATCGAAACGGAGACGAAGACGCGCATCCTCGCTGGTGGCGTGAGCACCACGCGGCAGCAGATGCTGCGCCTGGACCGAGGCCAGCGTGGCGCGCTCCCGCCGAAGATGCGCAAGGCCCTGGCCCGGCAGGTCGAGGCCTCCGCCCAGGGCGCGGACGCTGTAGTGGTGTCCGACTACGGCGCGGGTGTGCTGGGAGACGAGGTTCGCGAGGTGCTGCGGCACCTGGCCGCGGACGGCATGCCCGTCTGCGTGGACAGCCGCTACGACCTGTCGTCCTTCTCGGGGCTGACGGTCTGCAAGCCCAACGAACCGGAGCTGGAGGCGCTCGCGGGGCGCCCGGTCCGGACGCAGGAGGACCTGCTGGAGGCGGGGCACGCTGCGCTGAAGCGGCTGGCATGTCGCGCCCTCCTGGTGACACGAGGCCGCCACGGCATGGCGCTCTTCGACGCCGACGGAGGAGTGGACCTCATCCCCGTCCACGGCGCGAAGGCGGCGGTGGATGTGACGGGCGCGGGCGATACGGTGATTGCGACGTTCGCCCTGGCGTTGGCGGCGAAGGCCTCGTTCGGTGATGCGGCGCGGCTGGCGAACGTGGCCGGTTCGTTGGTGGTGCAGAAGCCGGGCACCGCGACGGTGTCCCGCGATGAACTGCTGGAAGAGCTTCGGAGCGCGAGATGAGCACCCTCGAGAAGATTCAACCGCTCGCGAAGGTGGCGGAGGAGCGTGAGCGCTGGCGGGCCGAAGGGCGCACGGTGGCGCTGGCCAACGGCGTGTTCGACCTGCTGCACGTGGGGCATGTCCGCTACCTCGAAGGGGCACGGGCCCTGGCGGATATCCTCGTGGTAGCGGTGAACTCCGACGCGTCGACTCGGGCCTACAAGGGCCCGGGCCGGCCCTACATCCCCGAAGGCGAGCGGGCGGAAATGGTCGCGGCACTGGCCTGCACCGACCGGGTCATCGTCTTCGACGAGTCCAATGTCCGCGTCATCATCCGGGCGCTGAAGCCGGACGTCCACGTGAAGGGCACGGACTACACGCCGGACAGCATCCCCGAGGCCGACGAAGTGCGCGCCTACGGTGGGCGGACGGCGGTCTCCGGGGACCCGAAGGACCACAGCACCACGGACCTTGCCCGGCGCCTGGGGCGCGAGGGCACGGGGTAGGCGGTGCCTCTGCTGGCTCCACGGGTGTTGGCGGTCCTGGGGTGCCCCCGCTGCAAGGGCGCCCTGCGGGAACACGAAGCCCCTCCCCGTGTCGCATGCCCGCCGTGCGGGGTGAGCTGGCTCGTGGAAGAAGACGTCCCCAGGCTCACGCCGGAACGTGCATCGGCGGAGCCGTTTCCGTCCAGCGAGTGAAGCCTCAGGAGGCGAGGGTCGCGGCGAACGACCGGGCCTCGTCTGCTGCGCGCGCTTCCAGCCCCTGGCCTCCCGCACCATCCACCAGGGGCGTGAGGTCCACCATCCGGTGGGGCGCGTACGCGTGGCCCCAGCGCTCCATGTCCATCCGGAGGAAGAAGGCCAGGGTGGGCGCACCCACTGCGACGGACAGGTGCATGGGGCCGGTGTTGTTGCAGACGGTGAGGCCCGCGGCGCGCATCAACGCCGCCAGTTCGTCCAGGTTGGTCGCGGGGGCGAACTCGGCGCCAGGGGCCGCGTCGACCACGCTGCGCGCGAGCGCTTCCTCTCCGGGTCCCCAGGTGACAATGGGCACGCGCCCCAGCTCCACCAGGGCTCGGGCCGCGGCGGCGAAGGCCATGGGCGGAATGCGCCGGGGCCCCAGTCGTCCTCCGGGGTTGATGACGGCCGCGGGCTTTCCGGCGAGGGACTCCAGATAGGCGCGGATGGCCGGCCCCACGTTGGGTTCCCGGAAGGACAGCCCGCGCGCCAATCCCCCCTGCGTGAGCGGCGTCAGCAGGTGCGTCCGCTGCACGGCTTCGTTCCGCGTGTCCGTGCGGGCGGGAACGGGGAGGGAGTGCAGCCGGGACACCGGCCAGAGGTCCGGGCCAATGACGACGGCCTCGGGGCCCGCGAGCCGGGACACGAGCGCGCTCGTGACGGAAGGCGATTCCCAGTTGGCGCAGTCGACCACGACGTCATACCGGGCGCGCCGCAGCGCGGCGATGCCGGGAGCCAGTGCGCCGAGCCAGATTCGTCGACGGTCAAAGGGAATGACGGCGTCCGCGTCCGGATGCCCGTTCAGCACGCGAGCGACCTTCGCATGCACCAGGACATGGACCTCGGGCGCGGGCTGGAGGTTCGCCTTGAGCGCCCGCATCAACGGGGTGGTGAGGAGCGCTTCGCCCACGCGGTTGTCGGGCCGCACGAGCAGGACCTTGCGAGGGTGGGGGAGTGGGGTGCCAGGACGCCGCCGGCGGCCCGGGCGCCACAGCAGGGCGGACGCCACGAGCGCCAGTGCCAGCTTCGCCCATAATTCAAGCCGCTTGTGCCAGGACATCTCGCGGCGGGACCCTACACAGAACTGGGGGCGGTGCAAGCGCGCGGCTTGACCTCGGACCCGAAAGCCCCTAGCAACCGCCCAATGTTGAAGAGCATGACGGGGTTTGGCGCGGGCCGCGCGCGCGTGGGAGACGAAGAAGTCTCCGTGGAGCTGCGCTCGCTCAACCACAAGTTCTGTGAAGTGAAGGTTCGCCTTCCCCGGGAGCTGTCGTCCCAGGAACCGCTGGTGTCCAAGCAGGTGAAGGACCGGCTTGCCCGAGGCTCGGTGGAGCTGCTGGTGAAGCGGCAGGCCCCCACGGCGTCGGGGACGGTTCCCACCGTGGACCTCGGCCTGGCGCGCGAGTACGTGCGCGCGTTCCGAGAGCTGGCCAGCGAACTGGGACTCGCGGGAGACGTCGCCTGGTCGCAGGTGGCGAACCAGCCCGGCGTGGTGCGCCTGGAAGAGAAGGGCGTGGAGTTGGAATCCGCGTCCCAGGCACTCCAGGCGGCGCTGGACCAGGCGCTCACGGCGTTGGAGAAGATGCGCCAGATCGAAGGTGAGGCCATCTACGCGGACCTCGACGCCCGGGTAAAGCTGCTGGAGGGGTGGAGCAAGGAGGTCGCTCAACTGGCTCCGAAGGCCGTGCAGGAGTACCAGCAGCGGCTCACCGACCGGATTGCCGAACTGGCGAGCGGCGTCGCGGTGGACCCGCAGCGCCTGGCCCAGGAAGTGGCGCTCTTCGCCGAGCGCACGGACATCGCCGAAGAGGTGACCCGCCTGGCGAGCCACCTGGAGCAGTTCCGGGCCCTCATGGCCAGCACCGAGCCCGCTGGCCGCCGAATGGATTTCCTCGTGCAGGAGATGCACCGCGAGGTGAACACGACCGGCTCCAAGAGCCAGCACGCCGAGATTTCCGTCCGCGTGGTGGCGATGAAGGCCGAGGTCGAGCGCATCCGCGAACAGGTGCAGAACGTCGAATGAACGCGAATACCGTGCTCCAGCCTGGTTTGTTGCTCGTGCTCTCCGCTCCTTCCGGGGCGGGGAAGACCACCCTTGCGCACCGGCTCCTCAAGGAGACGCCGGATGCGGTGTTCTCCATCAGCGTCACCACCCGGCGGCCCCGGGGGAAGGAGCGCGAGGGGGTGGACTACAACTTCGTCGACGTCGCGACCTTCCAGTCGAAGATCGAGCGCGGCGAGTTCGTGGAGTGGGCGGAGGTCCACGGCCACTTCTATGGAAGCCCTCAGTCGGTGGTGGACGAGGCGCGTGCCCGCAAGAGCGCGGCCATCTTCGACATCGACGTGCAGGGCGGGCAGGCCATCAAGCGCAAGCACCCGGACGCGGTGACGATTTTCGTGCTGCCCCCCTCCATGGAGGAGTTGGAGCGGCGCCTGCGCGACCGCCAGACGGACTCGGACGAAACCATCCGGCGCCGGATGCTGGCGGCCCGCTCGGAGATCGAGCGGGGCATCGCGTCCTACGACTACGTCGTCGTGAATGACGACTTCGAGCGTGCCTATGGTGAACTGCGCTCGGTGGTGGTGGCGGAGCGCTGCCGGCGCGGACGGGTGGATGTGTCCAAGCTGGGCCTGGGAATCGGCGGCTGACCACCGCGGCGGAACTGCTCGGAATCAAACTTCTTGCGCAGTCCGATCTCTTGGTGGATAAGCGGCCACACCTCGCCGCGTTGCGCGGGCGTCACACAGGCGTCCGTCGGGTGGCGGTCACTCACATGCTTCGTCTCCATCGGGAGCGGAATCATGCGCGTGGGTGTTTGGGTTCTCTGAATGGCGCTCAGAGAAGATCGCGCCGAAAGGCGCTGTCAGCGGGCGGGTAGTAGGGGAGTGGGACGCTCGAACGGTTGACAGGAAACGCGGCGGTGGTAGAAGCCGCGCCCCTCGCAAAGAAGCCCGCGCGCTGGCGCGGAAGGCACTTCGAGCGAGTCAGTACGAAAAAAGGAAATACGGCAGTCAACGCAGCGAGTTGACAGGAAGCGCGGTGGTGATAGAAGCCGCGCCTCTCCGGAAGAAAGCAGCGGAAGCCACTGGGCGGCGCTGCAGAAACCGGAAGCCAGCAGG
>JBKGHI010000147.1:0-21661 GCA_046520405.1 Myxococcus sp. 1LA | reverse complement strand
CCGTGTCAGCAACACTCGCGCAGCAGCCGCGCCTCGCGCGCGCACTCCGCCACCAGCAGGACAGCGTCGCGTCCGCCAGCGACGCCACCGCCACCAACGCGCCCGCGCGAACCAGGACGTCGTCGGACGCCAGCGCCTCGGCCAGCCGAGGACTCAGGCCGGACACCGTTTGGAGGGCGTCGCGCACCCCGGCTTCAAGCGCACCGCGCCGAGCGCCGTCCGCGTTCGCCGCCTGGGTTCCCAGCGCGGACAACGCCGCCTCGCGCACCGAGCGCAGCGCCGACGACAATCCCTGGCAGATGCGCGCCGTGGCGTCCGCGTCCGGGATGAGTCCCAGCATCCGGTACGCGCTTCGCTGGAGCCGAGGGTCCTCCAGCAGCGCCTTCACCACCGGCAGGGGCGCCGCGCGCCGAAGCTGCGTCAGCCCTTCCAGCGCGGACAGGCGCAGCAAGGGCTCCGGCTCCACCAGCAAGGCTTCCAGCGCGGCGATGGCCCGAGCGCCGCCGATACGCCCCAGGGCCTCCGCGGCGGACACGCGCACGTTGAGGTCTTCGTCCGACAGCGAGCGCACCAGGGCGGCCTCCGCCTCACGCTGCCCCAGTTGACCCAGGATGTCCGCGGCGAACTTGCGCTGGTCCGGGTCCGGGTGCGCCAGCAGGCCGACGAGCGGGCTCAAGGCCGCGCTGCCCAGCCCCGCGAGCGCCTCCGCCGCCGCGTTGCGAGCGCCCGTCTCCCCCCGCTCGCCCAGCACGGCGATGAGCCGGGCGGCGAGCTCGCTGGACGCGGGCATCCGCTTGAGGGCCTCCGCCGCGACGTGACGCACGCGCCAGCTCTCGTCGTGCAGACCCACGACGAGAATCTCCAGGACACCCGCGGTGCAGGGGTCCAGCGACTGAAGCGCGAGGTAGCGCGCCTCCTCCGCGGCCGGGACCTCGGAACGGGCGCTCATGTGTCGAAGACCTGGTCGGACCCTGGCTGGAGATAGAACCAGAGGGCGTAGGCCCCCAGGGCCGTGCCCAGCGGAACGTTGGGAATGGCGAGGATGCCCAGCACCAGCGTCAACGTCCTCGCCCAGGACCTCCGATTCAACAGCCCGAAGCCCGTGATGACGCCGGGCAGCCCCAGCAGCGCGAGGCACCCGCCCACGCCCGCGCCGACAGCCACAATCAGCGCCCGCTCCTCGGGCGTCCCGGGCAACATGCCGCCCAGCACCCCGAAGAACACCGCCAGCCCCACCGAGACGAGCACCGTCAGCCCGTTGATGGCAATGAACAGGATGCCGAGGATTCGACGGTGCTGCTCCAGTCCTTGATGGCCCACCACGGTCCCCCATGTGTGCGACTACGCCGGGTTTCTTGAAGACTCGCGCTCCAACTCCACGCGCAGCAAGGCCTTGAGGTCCAGCAGCAACCGGAGCCGGTCCGGCGGCCCGCAGACACCGACGACGAAGGGCGTGTGCCCGGCCACCACCAGCGCGGGCGCGGGCTTGATGTCGCCCCGCCGAACGCGCAGCACCTCCGACACCCGGTCCACCTTCACCGCCAGACGCCGGCTTCCCAGCTTGCAGACCAGCAGCCGCGACTTCGGCGTCTCCGGCCCCGGCGAGCCCATGAGCCGGCACCGCAGGTCCACCACCGGGAGGATGAGGCCGCGCAGGTGAAGCACCCCCTCCACGAAGGCCGGCGCGTGCGGAATGGGCGTGATGCGCTGCAACGGGAGGATTTCCTCCACGCGCATGATGTCCAGCACGTACTCCTCCGCGCCGATGAAGAAGGCGCAGAGCTGCACCACCACGTCCGCGGCCGAGGCCACTTCGTCGGGGACGGCGTGGGGACGCCGCGGCAGCAGGTTGACCGGGTCCTTCATGGTGCCAGCGCCTGTTCCGCGTCCAAGAGGATGTAGAGCGTGGGCCCACGCCGGCCCATGCCCACCACGCAATCCCTGTCACCCGTGCGCATCCCCGGCGGCGGCGCCTCCAGCATGGAGGGCTTGAGCTTCACCACGCCCACCACGCCATCCACCCACACCCCCGCGGGTCCCGCCTCCGTGCGCAGCACGAGGATGCGCGCGCTCCGGGGCGGCACCGGCGCGTCCGGCCCGGCCACCAGGGGCGCTCGCTCCGCCAGGCGCAGACGCACCTTGACGTCGTACACGGGCAGCAGCTCGCCGCGCAGGTTCATCACGCCCAGGAGCTGCGGCTCGGCCCGGGGAATCTCCGTCAGCGGCGGCACCTTGGAGATTTCACGCACGCCCCGGATGGGGACCGCGTAGCACTCCCCTTCCAGGCGGAAGGCCAGATACTCCTCGGGCACCTCCTCGGGCGCCGAGGGCAACGCGCCGTCGCTGCCCGCCGCGAAGTCCTGGAGCCCGGAGACGTCCTCGTCAGGACGGTAGAAGAAGTCGTCGAGCAGTTCCGAGAACCGGGACACGGTGGCCCCAGGATAGCAGCCGGCGCGCCCGTCCGCAGCGAGGGTCAGGCGCGACGCCGTTCCAGGGCCATGCCCTCTTCCAGGAGCGCCGCCACGTCCAGCACCAGGACAGTGCGCCGGTTGCCCAGGTCCGTGGCCCCGGAGATGCCCCGGACGGACTGGAGCCGGCCTCCCAGGGGCTTGGTGACGATGTCCTGCTGGCCGTGCAGCTCGTCCACGGCGATGCCCAGGCGCTCCTGGGCCAGGCCCACCACCACCACGAAGTGCCGGCTCACCGGCCGCTCCGGCACGGCGAACATGCGCGCCAGCCGCACGAAGGGCAGCGTCTGGCCACGCAGGTCCAACACCTCGCGCCGCTCCACGGTGCGGATGTCCTTGGGCTGGACGGAGATGATTTCCAGCACGCTGTTGAGCGGCACCGCGTAGGTGCGGCCGCTGACGCCCACCAGCAGCGCGCGGATGATGGCCAGCGTGACGGGGAGCGTGAGGTGAAAGGCGGTGCCCTTTCCGCGCTCGCTCCACACGTCGATGATGCCGGACAGGTTGCCCAGGTTGTTCTTCACCACGTCCAGGCCCACGCCCCGGCCGGACAGCTCGGACACGCTGCGAGCGGTGGAGAAGCCAGGCTGGAAGATGAGGTTGAGCAGCTCGCGCCGGCTCATCTCCTGGGCCTGAGAGAAGGTGATGATGCCCCGGGTGATGGCCACTTCCCGGACGCGCACCTCGTCGATGCCCGCGCCGTCGTCGCTCACCTCGATGACGACGTGATTGCCCTTCTGCTCGGCGCGCAGGCCCACCACCGCGCGGCGGGGCTTGCCAGCGGCCAGGCGTGCGTCGGGAGATTCAACACCGTGGTCGATGGCGTTGCGGATGAGGTGCATCAGCGGGTCGCTGAGCTCCTCGACGATGAGCTTGTCCAGCTCCACCTCGCCGCCGCTGATGGCGAGCTCGATTTCCTTCCCCGCCTCGCGGGTGATGCGACGCACCAGCCTCGCCAGCTTGTCGAACACCTGGCCAACCGGGACCATCCGCGCTTCCAGGAGGCCTTCCTGGAGTGCTTCCAGCTTGCGCTCCAGGCCGCGCGTCTCGCGTGCCAGCTCCTGGCCGAACAGCTTGGACAGCGCCACCGCGCCGTCCTGCCTCGCGGACTCGGCGAGCCGCTGGAGGTTGGCCTTGATGAGCAGCAGCTCGCCCACCATGTTGATGAGGCCATCCAGGCGCCCGATGTCTACGCGCACCGTCTGCGTCAGGGAGCGCAGCGACGTGTCCGCCGTCAGCGCCGGGGGCGGGCTCACGGAGGCGCCAGGCGGTGGCGGCGGCGCCACCGAGAGTCCCTTGGAGGGCACCTTCGCCGCGCCCTGGAGGTAGGCGACGACGGGCACGGGCGGCGCTCCCGTGGGTCCTGGCTCCGTGGCCGTCAGGTGCGCGCCGCCGGGCGCGCCGAGGTCCTCGGTGGGCCACTCCAGGGGGCCGGACTCCGGTGCGTCCGACACGTGCGGCAGCAGCGGCTGCTGCGCCTCGGGAGACACCGAGGCGGGCGGAGTCCGAGCGCCCTTCTTCTTCCCACCGCCGCGCTTCGTTGGCGCCGCGTGCTGCGAGGGAGAAGCGTCCTCGGCTTCCGCGGGCGAGCCTCGGCGCGAGGAGCCTCGCGCGGTGGATGCCCCCTGCCGCGACGTCGCCGCGCCAGCGCCGCTCGTGGCTCCTTCCCCAGAGGTGGAGCCGTCAGACTCGGCGTCCCGGGGCATGCCCACGGATGGGTTCGGCCCATCGCCAGGCCGCGGCACGGAGCCAACCGGCGTCGAGGCCCCGCCACTGCGCGTCGCCGTATCGGCGGGTCGCGACGCTGACGTTCCCGCCCACTGGGTCCCGTCCCCGCCCCTGCCCGCGTCACCCACCCGCGTTCCGGCGGCCCCGGACATGCGAATCGTCGCGGCGGGCTGCGCGGCCTGGAGCAGCGCGTTCGTCGCGGCGGCCGCGGCCGGCCGAACCGTCAAGGGAGACAGCTCCGCGGGAGTCCCCTTCAGCCCCGCTTCCAGGGACGCGCGGTCGACCTGCGCGCCGAAAATCAGGTCGAACGCGATGCCATGCGCCCCACCGGGCTGCGCGGACGGCAGCGTGCTGATGACCTCGCCCAGCGGCTTGAGCCTCGCGTTGAGGTCCGCCAGGCCCTTGTCGAAGTCGGACAAATCAAACGCGGCCCGCACCCGCCACAGCGCCACGCCCCGGCGCACGTTCTCCCGCAGCCGGTGTTCCTCGTACTCCGTGAAGACGGCGCGGACCTGAGCATCCAGCTCCAGCCGGTCCAGCGGATCATCGTCCGCCACCGCGACCGGCGCCCCCATGGACGCCAGCCGCGCGGCCATCGCCTCCACGCGGCCCGACAGGACTTCGCTCTCCGCGCCGCGAGCGGCCTCGCCCAGCAGTGCCTGGAACGCGTCCAGGACTTCAATCAGCGCGTCCAGCACCGCGCCGTCCAGCAGCAGCTTCCCCAGCCGCAGCCGGTCCAGCAGATCCTCCGTGCCATGCGCCAGCCGGGAGATGCGCTCCTGGCCGAACAGCCCGGACAAGCCCTTGAGCGAGTGCGCCGCGCGGAAGATGCCGTTGACCAGGTCCGGATCCGCCTCCTGGCCCCGGCGCTCGTCCAGCACGAGCAGATCCCTGGCCAGGGCGTCGAGAATCTCGGTGGCCTCGGCCACGAATTCCGCCAGCGCCTTGCCCCCGGGACTCACGGCAGCTTCAGGTAACGCCGCAGGAGCGCTTCGAGGCTCCCGGGGATGAAGGGCTTCACCAGGTACTCCGCGGCGCCCAGCGCGAGCCCACGCTCGCGGTCCTGCTCACGCCCTTCCGTGGTGATGATGAAGAGCGGCACGTCGCGGTAGTTGGGGTTCTTCTTGACGAAGTTGATGAGCTCCAGCCCGTTGATGTCGGGCATGTTGATGTCGGTGATGATGAGCTCGAAGCGGTGACGGGGCAGCAGCTTCAGGGCCTCGAAGCCGCTCGAGGTCACCACCACCTCAACCCCCTCCACGGCCTCGACCGTCGCCGCGATGTACTCGCGCGACGCTTTCGAGTCCTCGACAATCAACACCTTGACACGCATGTGCGCTCGCCCCGAGCGGGGCATGCTAGCAGAAGGCCCCCCCGCTCGCCGAGCGTCAGCCCTTGCGTGCAGGCAGCGACTTGACGAGTCCCTTGTCCGCCAGGACCGCCACCCGTCCGCCCTTGAACGCCGGCAGGAAGCCCTTCTGGAAGGCCTCCGCCCGCGCGGCGTCCTCCACCTGACCGCCCGCGGGCACCTCCAGCGCTACCGCGTCCACCCGCGCCTTGGACAGCACGCGCCCGGCACCGGCCAGGGCCTCGCTCAACGCGCCCGCATCCAGCTTCTGACGCGAGCCCAGGCCCACCACGAAGACGCGGGGAACCAGGAGCTTCCCATCCGACGGCAGCAGCAGCCAGTCATCCTTGGCGCCAGTGAAGAAGCCGTTCTTGAGCACCCGCGAGAGCGTGCCGCACAGCCGCCAGTCCACGAAGCCCGCGGAGGACGGCAGGGGCCGGTCATCCTCGGCGACGAAGAGGCAGAGCGCATCCACCCCGCCGAGCGTGTCCAGGCCGTCCAATCCGATGTCGTGCGTCGTCGTCTGGCTCACGGGCGCGTCCCCTCGCAGGTGTCAGCGGCTCACGACTTGTTGAGGGCCACCGCGACGCGGTCCAGGAGCCCGTTGACGAAGGCGCTCGACTCCTCCGTCCCGAAGTTCTTCCCCAGCTCCACCGCTTCGTTGATGGTGACCTTGCGCGGGATGTCCGGGCGGTACTTCAGCTCGAAGATGCCCAGGCGCAGCACGTTCCGGTCAATGCGCGACATGCGGTCCAGCCGCCAGTTGTGGCTGTGCCGTTCGATGAGCTGGTCGATTTCGTCCCGGTGGGACTGGACGCCTTCCACCAGCTCGCGGGCGAACTTCACCGCGTCCGGGTCCCTCTTGGCGCTCTCCTCGGCGGCCGACCAGGCGGACTCCAGCGCCTCGGCCGTCGTCGCGGGGGCCATCTCCAACTGGTAGAGCGCCTGCAGCGCACGCTCACGTCCCGTTCTTCGCGCGCCCATGGCCTAGCCCTTCTTTCCTTCTGTCGCCGTCATCTTCGCGTACAGATTGACCATCTCGATGCAGGCCAGCGTGGCCTCCGCTCCCTTGTTCCCCGCCTTCACGCCCGCCCGGTCGATGGCCTGCTCCACCGTGTCCGTCGTCAGCACGCCAAACGTCACCGTCGTGGCCGGCGTCGCCGCCGCGGCCTCGAAGGCCACCGCGCCAATGCCCTTGGCGCACTCGCCCGCCACGTAGTCGAAGTGCGGCGTGCCACCCCGGATGACGGCGCCCAGGGTGATGACCCCCACGTACTGCCGGGTCTCCGTCACGCGGCGGACCAGGCCGGGCAGCTCATAGGTTCCAGGGCAGCGGTACACGTCGATGTCCGCGTCGGCCACGCCGTGGCGCACCAGCGTGTCCACGGCGCCCTTGGCCAGCTCCTCGGTGATGAAGCCGTTGAAGCGGGCCACGCAGATGGCGAAGCGGCCCTTGGGGGGTAGATAGTCACCGTCGAAGTAGCGAGGCATGCGGCGCTTCCTACACCACCCCGGGGCCCGGCGTCGCCTGCTACGGCGTACCGAACCCCGCAGCCGCGATGGCCGCCGCCGTCAGCCCGCCAGCGCCCCCGGGCGCCCCCCGCCCCCGCTGGAGCGCGAACAGCCGGGCCACGTACTTGCCAATCTGGTCCGCCTCCAGGTTCACCTTCGCCCCCACGCCCCGCGCCTTCAGGGTGGTGCGCTCCTGCGTCTCCGGGATGAGCTGCACCCGGAACCGGTCCGCCTCCAGCGTGTTGATGGTGAGGCTGATGCCGTCGATGGCCACCGAGCCCTTCTCGATGAAGTACGGCGCCAGCGCCTCCGGTAGCCGGAAGCCCATCACCCACGAGCCACCCTCCGGGTAGGTCTCCAGCACCTCGCTGACGGCGTCCACGTGGCCGGAGACCAGGTGCCCGCCCAGCCGGTCTCCCAGCGCCAGCGCGCGCTCCAGGTTCACCTGGTCTCCAGGCTTCACCGCCCCCAGCGTCGTCCGCCGCAGTGTCTCCGGCGCGGCCTGGACACGGAAGGAGTCCCCCGTGCGCTCCACCACCGTGAGGCAGGCGCCGTTGACGGCAATCGACTCGCCCAGCTCGAAGGACGCCGCGCCCAGCGAGGTGTGAATCCACAGGTCGGTCATCCCGCCGGGGATGACGTGCTCCACCCTGCCAAGGTCCTGAATGAGGCCGGTAAACATGGGCCGCTTATAACGGACCGGGCCCGCCCACGCCCACGGTGGCCTGTGTCCTACAGCAGCGCCTGGAGCAGGATGTCGTCGCCGTGGCGTTCGAAGTTCAGGTCCTTCACCGCCAGGGCCTGGGCCATCTCCTTCACGCCCAGGTCACCCGCCCAGGACAGGCCCGGGCTGCCAATCAGCTTGGGCGCCAGGAACAGCGCCAGCGAATCCGCCAGGTGCCCGCGCAGGAAGGAGCCGTACATCTCCGCGCCGCCCTCCACCATGACGTGGTTGTGGCCTTCCTTCGCCAGCCGCCTCAGCAGGGCCTTGAGGTCCACCTGTCCCGTCTTCTGGCGCAGCTGCCAGACGTCCACGCCCTGCGCCAGGAAGCGCCGCGCCTTGCGCCCCTCCGGGTCCTCCAGCGTGGCAATCACCGTGCGCGCGGGGCTGCGCTGCGTGAAGACGGTGTAGCCCGGCGACAGGCGCAGGTGGCTGTCCACCACCACCCGCAGCGGATCCTTCCCGCGGCCTCCGGGCAGCCGCGTGGTCAGCTTCGGGTCATCCTTCCGGACGGTGTTGGCGCCCACCAGGATGACGTCCACTGAATCGCGCAGCCGGTGGACCCAGGCGCGCGCCGGCTCGCCCGTCACCCAGCGCGAGTCCCCCGTGGCCGTGGCCAGCTTCCCATCCAGCGTCACCGCCGCCTTGAGCGTCACCCAGGGCAGGCCGGTGCGAATCATCTTGAAGAAGGGGCGGTTGAGGCGGTCCGCCTCCTCCGCGAGCACGCCCGTGAGCACCTTCAGACCGGCGCGCCGCATCCGCGCCACGCCCTTGCCGCTCACCTTGGGGTTGGGGTCCGCCGACGCGCAGATGACGCGCCGGACGCCCGCCTCGATGATGGCCATGCTGCACGGCGGGGTGCGCCCGTAGTGGTCGCACGGCTCCAGCGTGGTGTAGAGGTCCGCGCCCTTCGCCCGGGCCCCCGCGGCCTCCAGCGCCACGATTTCCGCGTGCGCGGTGCCCGCCTTCTTGTGGTAGCCGCGGGCGATGATGCGGCCGCCCTTCACCAGCACCGCGCCCACCACGGGGTTGGGGCTGGTGCGGCCCAGGCCCTTGGCGGCTTCCTCCAGCGCGATGCGCATGAAGAACTCAGCCACCGCCCGGTCGAAATCCGCCGCTCGCTTCGCCCGGGGCGCCCGTGTCGCTTCCAACCTTGCCCGTGTCAGCAGCCGCATGTGCTTTCTCTAATCGCCCTTGTCCACCGGTGCCGTGGGAGGCGCCTTGTGCTGCTCACGCGCCTCGGCCTCGCGCAGGGCGTTCAGCTCGTCCATGAACTCCGCGATGTCGCGGAAGCTGCGGTACACGGACGCGAAGCGGACATAGGCCACCTCGTCCAGCAGCCGCAGCCGGCGCATGATTTCCTCGCCGATGACGGACGAAGGGACTTCCTTCTCTCCCATGCCCTGGAGCTGCCGCTCGATGGCGACCACCGTCTCCTCGAGCTGATCCGCGGACACGGGCCGCTTCTCGCACGCCTTCTTCAGGCCGTTGACGATCTTCTCCCGGTCGAACGCCTCGCGCCGCCCGTCCTTCTTCACGATGAGCGGGTAGAGCTCCTCCACCCGCTCATACGTGGTGAAGCGGCGCTTGCAGGCCAGACACTCGCGGCGCCGCCGGATGACGGAGCCCTCGTGTGACTCGCGGGAGTCAATGACCTTGTTCTCGGCGTCCTGACAGAAGGGGCAGCGCATGGAAGGGTACGGCCCGCCAGTCTACTTCAACCGCGAAGCGTAGAGCGGGAATCCCTGCGAAAGCTCCTTCACCTGCCCCTTGATGCGGGCGAGCGCGGCGTCGTCCTGCGCGGCGTCCAGCGCCTCGCCGATGAGCCGGCCCACCACGGCCATCTCCGCCTCGCGCATGCCACGCGTGGTGATGGCCGGCGTGCCCACCCGGACGCCGGACGTGGTCATCGGCTTCTCCGGGTCGAACGGAATCATGTTCTTGTTCACGGTGATGCCGGCCTTGCCCAGCACCTCCTCGGCCACCTTGCCCGTGAGCTTCTTGGGGCGCAGGTCCACCAGCATCAGGTGGTTGTCCGTGCCGCCGGACGTCAGCCGCAGGCCCGCGCGCTGGAGCGCCTCCGCCAGCGCCTTCGCGTTGGCGACAATCTGCCGCTGGTACGTCTTGAACTCCGGCGACAGGGCCTCCTTGAAGGCCACCGCCTTGCCGGCGATGACGTGCATCAGCGGGCCGCCCTGGATGCCGGGGAAGATCTGGCTGTTGATGGCCTTGGCGTAGGGCTCTCGGCTCAGCACCAGGCCGCCGCGCGGACCGCGCAGCGTCTTGTGCGTGGTGCTGGTGACGATGTCCGCCACCGGCACCGGCGAGGGGTGCACGCCCGCGGCCACCAGACCGGCGATGTGCGCCATGTCCACCAGCATGGCCGCGCCCACCGCGTCCGCGATCTCACGGAACTTCGCGAAGTCCAGCGTGCGCGGGTACGCGCTGGCGCCCACGACGATGACCTTCGGCTTGTGCTCCTTGGCCAGCGACTCCACCTGCGCGAAGTCGATGGTCTCCGTGTCGCGCGTCAGGCCGTAGTGGACGACCTTGTAGAGCTTGCCGGAGAAGTTGAACGCGGCGCCGTGCGTGAGGTGGCCGCCGGAGTTGAGGTCCAGCGACAGCATGGTGTCGCCCGGCTTCATCAGCGCCATGAAGGCGCCCATGTTGGCCTGGCTGCCGGAGTGCGCCTGCACGTTGACCGCCTCGGCTCCGAACAAGTCCTTGGCGCGGGAGATGGCCAGGTTCTCCGCGACGTCCACCACCTCGCAGCCGCCGTAGTAGCGCTTGCCGGGGTAGCCTTCCGCGTACTTGTTGGTGAGCACCGAGCCCACCGCCTCCATCACCGCCGGGGAGACGAAGTTCTCGGACGCGATGAGCTCCAGCCCCTCCTCCTGGCGCTGGGTCTCCTCGCGGAGGACGCGGGCAAGCTCCGGATCCACTTCGGCCAGCGTACGGATGTTCTCCATGGCGGATTCCCTCGAACGACGGGTACGGCGGGGCCGTTAGCCCTGGGACTCGGCCTCGCGAATCATCTGGACGCGCCGCTCGTGGCGGCCGCCTTCGAAAGCAGTGCTGAGGAACGCCTCCAGGATGGCGCGGCCCACGCCGGCCCCCACCACGCGCTGGCCCAGGCACAGCACGTTGGCGTCATTGTGGGCCCGAGCCATGCGGGCCTCGAACTCCGTGGTGCACAGGGCCGCCCGGATGCCCTTGTGCTTGTTGGCCACGATGCTCATGCCAATGCCGGTGCCACACACCAGCACGCCCAGGGTGGCCTGCCCGGACGCCACGGCGCGGGACACCCGCGCCGCGAAGTCCGGATAGTCCACCGAGTCCCGCGTGGCGGGCCCCACGTCCTCGTGGGCCACGCCGTGCGCGGTGAGCGCCGCCACCAGCTCCTGCCGGAGCTCCAGGCCCGCGTGGTCTGAAGCGAGGATGACTTTCACGCGGGTCTCTCCAGGGACGGCTAGAAGCGCTTGAACACCAGCACCGCGTTGGTGCCGCCGAAGCCAAACGAGTTGCTCATCACCGCGTTGACGCGGGCCTCACGCGCCTGGTTGGGCACGTAGTCCAGGTCACAGTCCGGGTCGGGCGACGTCTGGTTGATGGTGGGCGGCAGGATGTTGCGCGACAGCGCCAGCGCGCTGACCACGCCCTCGAAACCGCCCGCCGCGCCGAGCATGTGGCCCGTCATCGACTTGGTGGACGACACGGCGACCTTCCGCGCGTGGTCGCCGAACACCGCCTTGATGGCCTTGGTCTCGTTGGCGTCGTTGAACGGCGTCGAGGTGCCGTGGGCGTTGATGTAGCCCACGTCCTCCGGGTTCATCCCCGCGGACTGGAGCGCCAGCCGCATGCAGCGCGCCGCGCCCTCGCCTTCCGGCGCCGGCTGGGTGACGTGGTACGCGTCCGAGTTGGCGCCGTACCCCACCACCTCCGCCAGGATGTTGGCGCCGCGCTTCTTCGCGGCCTCCATCTCCTCCAGGACGAGGATGCCCGCGCCCTCGCCCATGACGAAGCCGTCGCGGTCCTTGTCGAAGGGACGGCTGGCGGCGGCCGGGTCGTCATTGCGCGTGGACAGCGCCTTCATCACGGAGAAGCCGCCCAGCCCCAGCGGGGTGATGGCCGCCTCGGCCCCACCCGCGATGACCGCGTCCGTCTCCCCCAGCCGGATGGACTTCCAGGCCTCGCCAATGGCGTGCGCGCTGGTGGCGCAGGCGGACACGGGCGCCCAGTTCGGCCCCTTGCAGTTGTACCGCATGGAGATGAGGCCCGGCGCCATGTTGATGATCATCTGGATGATGAAGAAGGGCGACAGCCGGTCGAACCCCTTCTCCAGCCCCTTGCGGTGCTGTTCTTCCAGAGACGAGATGCCGCCAATGCCCGAGCCGACGATGACGCCGACCTTCTCGGGGATGTAGCCGTGCGGCTTGTCCGGACCGACGGGCAGCCCCGACTCCTCCACCGCCATCTGCGCGGCGGCGAGCGAGAACTGCGCATAGAGGTCCATCCGGCGCACTTCGCGCTTCTCGATGAACTTCTCGGGCTCGAAGTCCTTCACCTCGCCCGCGATGCGCGTGTCGATCTTGCCAACGTCAAAGCGGGTGACTTGGGCAATACCCGATTTGCCGGCGATCAACGCCTGCCAGTTCTTCTCGGTTCCGGTACCCAGGGCCGAGACGAGCCCGGTTCCGGTGACGACAACTCGACGCTGTGACAAGGTCCTCTCCGCTGGCGCCTGGGACACCGGGGACGCCGCGGCTTACGCGGCGCCACCCCGCACCCCGGCACGCCAAGTGGTGCTGCCTACTTCTTGTGGGTGTTGATGTAGTTGATGGCGTCGTTGACGCACTTGATGTTCTCCGCCTCGTCGTCCGGGATTTCGACCTCGAACTCCTCTTCCATCGCCATCACGAGTTCCACGATGTCGAGGCTGTCCGCGCCCAGGTCCTCGATGAAGGAGGACTCCGGCTTGATCTCATCCTCTCCCACCCCCAGCTGGTCGGCGATGATGGACTTGACCTTGGCCTCAATGGTTGACGTCGACATAAGTGTAGAACCCTCCAGGAACCAGATGTGGTCCGGTAGGCTTCCCGGACCATGTCGAAAGCGGGCGCGGTATATCCCACGCCCGGCGGCAATCCAACCGTGGGTTACATGTACATGCCGCCATTGACCTTCAGGACCTCGCCGGTGATGTAGGACGCGGCGTCCCCCGCCAGGAACACGACGGCGCCGGCGACCTCCTCTGGATTCCCCAGCCGACCCAGGGGGATGCCTTCCAGCATCTTCTGGCGCAACTCGTCATTGAGCGCGTGGGTCATGTCGGTGCCGATGAAGCCCGGGGACACGGCGTTGACGCGGATGTTCCGGCTGGACAGCTCGCGCGCCACGGACTTGGTCAGGCCGATGAGCCCCGCCTTGGAGGCCGAGTAGGCCGCCTGACCGCCGTTGCCCATCTCCCCCACCACGGAGGTGATGTTGATGATGGCGCCGCCCCGCTGCTTCATCATGGGCCGGCTGGCGGCGCGGATGAGCGAGAATGCGCCCTTGAGGTTGGTGTCCAGCTGCTTGTCCCAGTCCTCGTCCTTCACCCGCATGACGAGCCCGTCCACCGCCACGCCCGCGTTGTTGACGAGCACGTCCAGCCGGCCGTGGGCCTTGACGACGCCGTCCACCGCGCTGGCGCAGGCGGCGCTGTCGGACACGTCGAAGCGGATGGCCTCCGCCTTGGCGCCCTCCGCCTGGAGCAGGGCCACCGTCTCCTGGGCCGCGGCCTCGTTGCCCGCGTAGCTGATGACCACGGTGGAGGCCCCCGCCTTGGCGAAGGCCACCGCGCACGCCCGGCCGATGCCGCGCGACCCCCCCGTCACGAGCACGACCTTGTCCTTGAAGCCGCTCATGGTGCCACCCCCAGTGCCGCGAGCGCCTTGTCCAGGCTCGCGGAGTCCTCGACGTTGAACAGCTCGATGTCCTTGGTGATGCGCTTGACCAGGCCCACCAGCACCTTGCCCGGCCCCAGCTCGATGATGCGGGTGACGCCCTCGGCCTTCAGCGCCTCCACGCACTCAATCCAGCGCACCGGCGAGCTCACCTGCTCCAGGAGCAGCGGCACCACGCGAGACGCGTCCGCGTTGGGACGGGCCTCCACGTTGGTCACCACCGGCACGGACGGCGCGGACACTCGGATGCGGCCCAGCACCTCCGCGAGGCGCGGCTGCACCGGCGACATCAGCGCGCAGTGGAAGGGGGCGGACACCGGCAGGGGCATCACACGCTTGGCGCCGGCCTCCTTGCACTTCGCCCCGGCGCGCTCCACCGCCGCGGCGTCACCGGCAATCACGGTCTGCTCGGGCGAGTTGTAGTTCGCCGGCGACACCACCTGCCCCTCGGCAGCCAAGTCGCAGGCCGCCTTCACCTTCTCCGGGACCAGGCCCAGCACCGCGGCCATGGCGCCCACGCCCGCGGGCACCGCCTCCTGCATGAAGGTGCCGCGCGCGCGCACCGCCCGGGCCGCGTCGCCCAGGTCCATGGCGCCCGCCGCCACCAGCGCGGAGTACTCGCCCAGCGAGTGCCCCGCCACGAACGCCGGCGCCGGCCCGCGCTTCGCGAACACCGCGTGCGCCGCCAGCGACACCGTCAGGATGGCCGGCTGGGTGTTGGCCGTCAGCTTCAGCGCCTCGTCCGGGCCCTCGAAGCAGAGGGTGGAGAGCTTCTCCCCCAGGGCGTCGTCGACCGCGTCGAACACGGCCCGGGCCTCGGGGAACTTCTCATACAGGTCCTTGCCCATCCCCACGGCCTGGCTGCCCTGCCCGGGGAACACGAACGCGACCTTCGACATGCGGACTCTGCCTCCTTGAATTTCGAAGCCCCCCACGCCCCGGACTCCCTGGCGCGCTGGACTCTCTTTCAGCGGCCTCGGGCCGCAGGCTGGACGCCCTGTTGCCGCACCCGGGCGGCGACAGCCAGCAATTTCCGCGAGGCCCCCCGCCGCCACCTCACGCCAGCCTGCACGCTTCGGGCGCAGCCTCTAATCGGAAACGCCCGGCTCTGTCGCCCTTTTTCCCTTCGGAGGAGGCGGAAGCCACGCCGCCGCGCGCTCAATGCAACGCGTCAACTCCGCCTGCACGCCCCCCTCCGCCATGGCCAGCGCCGCGCCCAGCGCGTTGAAGAGGGCCCGGGGCGTGGAGCGCCCATGCGCGACGATGCCCACCCCCTGGATGCCCAAGAGCGGGCCCGCCGTATTCGGCGTAGTCCACCACCCGGCGCAGGCCCGCCAGGGCCGGTTGGAGCAGCATCGCCCCCACCTTCTCCGCCAGCCCTCCGCGCCGCTCGATGGCCTGACGCAGCATGCCAATGACGCCCATGCCCACGCCCTCGGATGTCTTCAGGACGACATTTCCCGTGAAGCCGTCCGTCACCACCACCTGCACGTCACCGGAGAAGAGGTCCTTGCCCTCCACGTAGCCCACGAAGTCCAGGTCCGAGCGGCGCAGCAGCTCGCTGGCCTCCCGGGTGAGGGGCGTCCCCTTGGAGGACTCCTCGCCGTTGGAGAGGACGGCCACCCGGGGCCGGGCCACGCCCATGCGGGCGCGCACATAGGCCTCCCCCATGACGGCGAACTGGGCCAGGTGGGACGGACGGCAGTCCACGTTGGCCCCCGCGTCCAGGAGCAGACACCGGCCGCCGCCCTTGAGCGCGGGGAAGAGCGCGGCGATGGCCGGACGCTCCACCCCCGGCAGCCGCCCCAGCGTCAGCAGCCCACCGGCCATGACGGCCCCGGAGTTGCCCGCGGAGACGAGCGCCTCCGCCTGGCCGTCCCGCACCAGCTCGAAGCCCACCCGCAGGGACGAGTCGCGCTTGCGGCGGAAGGCCGTGGAGGCGTGATCGTCCATCTCCACCACTTCCGAGGCGTGATGGACCTGGAGGTTGGGCGGAGGCCGCAGCTTTCCCAGCAGCGGCGCCACCTTGGCTTCGTCTCCCACCAGGAGCACCTGGTGGCCCGGGTGGGCCCGAGCGAAGAACACCGCACCCTCCACCGGGGCGGCGGGCGCGTGATCGCCGCCCATGGCATCCAGCACCAGCCTCATCCCCACCTTCTCCTTGCCCGCCAGGCCTCCGGGCGATGTCGGACTCCTACCCGCCGGGGGACGGGCGGCGCGCAGCACACCAGGAACCCTCCAGGGGGGCAACGGCTGGATTCCTTGCCCCTCGGGCACGGGCGGGGCGAATGGTGCCCGCGCCACGGGCGTTGTCACCGGACACCGTCCGGGATAGACGGTGCCCGGGAGATAACGGGCCCTCCCGCGTTGTCACATTGACTCGGGGGCGCCGAGCCGCTAGGGTCCGCCGCCTTCCGAAGCCGGACATGGAGTACGGGAGCCTTCGTGCGACCGCCCCAGGCCGGTTTTCGAGCCGTAGAGAGTGTTGCGCAGGGAGCCGGGGACCCCGGCACAGCGCGAAAGACATTGGACTCAACCGGTCCGGACCGGCGCGAACGCTCCGGGTCGGGGTCGAAGATAGAGGTGAGCCGTGGGTGTCCCCAAGAAGCGTACTTCGAAGATGCGTCGCGACCGCCGCCGTGCGGCCAACAACAACCTGCGGAGCGCCGTGCAGGTGACCAAGTGCCCGAACTGCAAGGAGCCGGTGCTTCCCCACCGCGCCTGCACGTCCTGTGGCCAGTACAAGGGCCGTGAGGCCATCGTTCAGGCCGAGGCCTGACGCACAGCCGCATACAGGGCCCTTCCCGGGCCCCTTGAAGTACGACGGGCCGCGCCTCCTTCTTCTGGAGGCCGCGGCCCTTGTCGTTTCCGGGGCCCCGGCACCTCCGGGGCCCCTCTTCCCCAGGCTCAGTTACTGAGCTTGATGTTCTTCAGCGGCGCCAGCCGGGGGTCCACGGGGCGGGGGTCGCAGGTGCAGGCGACCTCATTGCGGTTCGCGCCGCACTGAGAACACAGGCCCTTGCAGTCCTCGCGGCACACCGCGTTCATCGGCAGGGCCAGCAGGAGCTGCTCCCGGACGATGGGGTCCAGGTTGATGGTCTTCCCATCGAAGACTTCCTGATCCGCGTCGTCCAGTCCGAAGGAGCCGCCAGATTCACCCTGGCTGCGCTCCTTCTTCTCCATGGCCTTCTCGTCGTCGTCCTTGAAGTCGTCGCCCCGGGCCAGGGACTCCGGCACCAGGTTGAGCGTGAACTCCACGGGGACCTTGGTGGCCACGTCGGTGAGGCAGCGCTTGCAGGGGCTGGTGACGTCCACCGTGAAGCGCCCCTCCAGCAGCACACCGCCGCTCAGCTTGCGCAGCGACGCCTTCAACGTCGACGGGGCGGTGGCCCGGAATCCGGTATCCTCGCCGGAGGCGGCGCCTCCCAGCGTCTCACCGAGCAGCTCGAGATTGATGGGCTCCTCGAGCTTCAGCCCAGCGTCCTTGATTTGTTCAACCTTTACGAGCATTTACGCTACTTCCAGGCAAAAAGGGGCGCGCAACATAGAGGGCGGGCCCTCCAGCGTCAACACGCCCTCGTGCGACACCGCCACGAAGATGTCACCGCGCCGTCACCCTCGGTGGGCCGGCCTTCGTGGATTCTCTCGATAACGTTTTGATAGGTTCGAATCGATGCACGGACACGGCTGGCGGTTGCGCGGGTGGGTCCTCCTGCTGGTGCTGGGCCTGGGCGCCCGACCGGGCTGGAGCCGGCCCCTCTTCCCTGAGCCTGTATTCTCACAGCTCGGCCCGGCGAGCCCGGCCATTACAGAGGCCCGGGAGCAGCTCGACCAGGGTGAGTTCGAGGAGGCCCGCCGCACCCTCCTGGAAGGACTGGACGCGCCGGACCTGACGGACGACCAGTTGGTGGAGCTCTACCGCCTGCTGGGCCTGACGGCCCTCTACCTGGGAGACGAGTCCCAGGCGCGCGATGCCTACGAGAAGCTGCTCCAGGCCCGGCCGGACTACGAGCTGCCCCGGAGCGCTCCGCCCAAGCTGCGCACCCTCTACGCGCGCATCCGCGAGGACATCAAGAGCCGGCGCGTCCGCCCCGTCACCCTGGACGTGGACCCCATCGCCGACCCGCCCGGCGGCGAACCCGTGGTCATCGAGGCCAGCATCCAGGACCTGGCGCTGGGGCCCGCGCGCGGCTCTTCTACCGGCGCGCCGGTGACGAGGCCTACAGCTCGGTGGACTTCGCGCGCGAGCGCGGCCCGGACGGGCGCCCCCGGGAGCGCTACCGGGCGGTGCTGCCGGCCTACGAAGTCCCCTCCGAGGCCGAGGCCTACGAGATGGAGTACTACTTCGAGGTCGCGGACGCGGCGCAGCGCCGGCTCGCGGGCCGGGGTGACTCCTTCCAGCCGCTCATCTTCCAGGTGGCGCCCCGGGCCATGCGCGCCGGCGCCGCCGCCGAGCCTTCCTCCCGGCCCTGGTACAAGAGCCCCTGGCTCTGGGTGGGCGTGGGCGCGGTGGCCATTGGCGCCACCGCCGGCGTCGTGGCGCTGACCTCCGGCGAGGAGCGGGGCCGCGTTCCCATCACCATCCGCGTGGAGCCCCCTGCCCCATGAGCCTGCGCCTCCTGTCTCCGCTGCTGCTGCTCGGCCTTGGCGCGTGTGGCCCGGACGCCGAGCCCGCCGGCCGCTTTCCGCTGGCCCTGACGATGGAGCGCGCGGTGGCCAACGACGTCCAGGCCCTGCAGGTGGCCGTGGTGATGCGCGGCTCCAGCCGTAGCTGCACCGAGATTGAGCGCACCTGCCTGGGCACCCAGGTGCGGCGGGATGACCTGGTGGTGCTGAAGGACGCCCAGGGCCGCGAGGGCCGGGCCCTGCGCTTCCCGGTGGACCTGGCGACCCTCCAATCGGGTGGAAGCCTGGAGCTGGCGGTGGATGTGCCGGTGGGCCGAGATTACGCGCTCGTCATCGAGGCCATCACCACGGGGACAACGCCCGGCTTCCTGGGGAGTTCGTGCAACTACCTCCGGGAGGTCAACGCGGGAGACAACCCGCCGGTGATTGCCGCGCCCCTGACGCTGACCGGTGGAGATTGCAATCCGTCCATCGCGCCCTGAGCGCGACGGGACTCAAGAGGACTTCATGTCGCGCATCCTGATTATCGAGGACGAGCAGGACCTCGCCGGTCTCGTCGACTACAACCTGCGCGCCGCGGGCTTCGAGACGGAGACGGCGAACACGGGCGCGGGCGGGCTCGCCAAGGCGCGCGCCCATCCGCCGGACCTGGTGCTGTTGGATTTGATGCTGCCGGACGTGGCGGGCAGCGAGGTGCTGCGCATGCTCAAGGCCGACACCGAGCTGCGCAAGGCCTCCGTCATCATCGTCAGCGCCAAGGGCCAGGAATCCGACCGCGTGCAGGGCCTGGAGCTGGGCGCGGACGACTACGTGGTGAAGCCCTTCTCCGTCCGCGAGCTGCTCCTGCGCGTCAAGGCCGTGCTGCGCCGCGCGGACGCGGAGGACGGTCCCGCGGCGGTGCTCGCCTCCGGCGACATCAGCCTGGACACCACCCGCCACCAGGTGCGCGTGAAGGGAGAAGAGGTCCTCCTCACCGCGCTGGAGTTCCGCCTGCTGCGCACCCTGCTGGAGCGCTCGGACCGGGTGCAGACGCGCGAGGTGCTGCTGTCGGACGTGTGGGGCATCCAGGCGGAGATCCACACCCGCACCGTGGACACGCACATCAAGCGGCTGCGCGAGAAGCTGGGTCCCGCCGGGGACATCATCGAGACGGTGCGTGGCGTGGGCTACAAGCTCAGCCCCCCGTGACGCGAACCCCACCCCGCCATGCCCCTGCGCGCCACGCTCCTTCCCCTCCTGCTGCCCGCCTTCGTCGTCGCGACGCTCGTCGCCATCCTGGACGGCCCCAAGGAGGTCGTCGCCGCGGCGCTCGTCGCGCTCGCCGGCTCCCTCATGTCCCTGGGCGTGAGCCGTGGGACGTTGCAGCGACAGTTGGACACGCTGGCGCGCCACACGAGGGATCGCGCCGAGGGCAGCCCCAGCGTGGCCCCCGCCGACCCGGAGCGGCTGGATGAAGTGGCCGGGCTGGAGGGCGCCATCGACTCCCTCCATGCCCAGCTGTCCGCGCGCTCGGCCATGCTCACGCAGGAGGCGCGCACCCTCACCGCGGTGCTGGACGGCATGGCGGAGGGCATCTGGGTGACGGACGCGGAGGGCACGGTGGTGCGCAACAACGACGCCCTCCGGGCCATGCTGGCGTCCACGGGCAGTCCCCCGCTCACCGGCCAGCGCCCCCTAGCCCTCATCCGAAACGAGGCGCTGCACGACGCCGTCATCCGCGCCTGCCGGGAGGGCGCCTCCAGCCACCTGGAGCTCACGCTGGACGGCCTCTTCCCGCGCACGCTCTCCATCCGGGTGACGCCGCTGGCCAAGGACCTGCCGGGCAGCGCCGCCGTCTTCCATGACGTCACCGAGCTGCGCCGGCTGGAGAAGGTGCGCAAGGACTTCGTGGCCAACGTGTCGCATGAGCTGCGCACGCCCATCACCGCCGTCCGCGGCTACGCGGAGACGCTCCAGGGCGGCGCCCTCAATGACCCCGTCATGGCGCCGAAGATGGTGGAAATCATCCACCGCCAGTCCGAGCGCCTGTCCGAGCTGGTGGAGGACCTGCTCGAGCTGTCCCGCCTGGAGTCTCGCGAGGTGAGCCTGAAGCTCGGCCGCGTCCCCCTGGCGGACGCCGCCGCCCGCGCCGCCGACACCGTGCGCCCCAAGGCCGAGGGCAAGGGCCAGGTGGTTTCACTCCATGTCCCGCAGGGCCTGCTCGCGGAGGGCGACACCCGGGCCGTGGAGCAGGTGCTGCTCAACCTGCTGGACAACGCGGTGAAGTACACGCCGGCGGGCGGGCGGGTGGACGTATACGGCGCGTGCGAGTCGGGCCGCTGCGTGGTGCGGGTGAAGGACACGGGGGTGGGCATCGAGCCCAAGCACCTGTCGCGCATCTTCGAGCGCTTCTACCGGGTGGACAAAGGCCGCAGCCGGGACATGGGGGGCACGGGGCTGGGGTTGTCCATCGTCAAGCACCTGCTCCAGGCCATGGACGGCGAGGTCAAGGTGGAGAGCCAACCCAATGAGGGAAGCACCTTCACCATTTTTCTGCCCCTGGCGGCTTCATCGAGCGCGGCGACCGGGTAGGATGGGGTGACCATGCGGGTCGCCATCCTCGCGGACATCCACGGCAATCTTCCTGCCTGCGAGGCCGTCCTCGAGGACATCGCGCGCTCTGTGGCGCCCGACTACATCGTCGCTGCGGGCGACCTGGCGCTGCGCGGCGCGCACCCGCGCGAGACGGTGGACCTGCTCTTCGACCGGTGTGACTCGGTGCTGATGGGCAACACCGACTGCTACCTGGCGGGCAACTACCTGGGCGGCGCGTACCGGGAGAAGGACCACTGGAAGACGGAGCTGCTGCGCTGGACGCGGGACCAGCTGGGCGGCGCGCTGCTGGAGAAGCTGGGCGCCCTGCCCTTCTCCGTGCGCTACACGCCGCGCAAGGGCCAGGACCTCTTCGTCTGCCACGCCAACCCGCGCAACCTCGAGGAGTCGCTGGACCCCACGCTGGATGACGTCGCGGTGCGCCGCTTCTTCAGCCACCTGGACGCGGCGGCCTGCGCCTTCGGGCACCTGCACTTCCCCTACCGCCGCCGCGTGGGCCGCATGCTCATCGCGGACGTGGCCAGCGCGGGCATCCCCCGGGACGGGGATTTGCGCCCGGCCTACGGCGTCTTCACCTTCACGCCCAAGGGCTGGCGGGTGCAGATTCGCCGGGTGCGCTACCCGGTGCGCAAGGCCACCCAGGCCCTCACCGCGCGCCGCGTCCCCGGCGGGCCGCTGCTCGTCCACAAGCTGGTGGAGGCGCGCTACCGCCACCACAACG
>JBKGHI010000146.1:0-21663 GCA_046520405.1 Myxococcus sp. 1LA | reverse complement strand
GGCACGAGGGCCGCAAGCGCCGCGTGCAGGTGCAGGCGGCGGTGGGGGCGGGCGTGCAGGTGCGCCTGCAGGACACGTCCGAGCTGGGCTTCCTCCTCATCCAGACGCTGCTGCGGGCCTTCCGCCGCGCGGAGAATGGCGGCTCGGTCCGCGTCACGGTTCGTGGGGATGAGACGAGCGCGGTGCTGGAGGTCGAGGACTCGGCCGGCGCCGGTCCCGAGCCCCTGCCCGAAGCCATCGCCGCGCTGCAGCTGCGGTGTTCGCAACTGGGCGTTGACCTGTACGTCCGGGCGGGCCTGTGCCGCCTGAGTTTCTCCCGCGCCTGAGTGTCTCATCTAGACGGGCCGGCTTCTGATTTCGAGTCACGACAACTTCGCGTCACGACGCAGTACGGGAGGTCTTCACTTGGGCAGCGCACGAATCCTGGCCGTGGATGACGAACGCGACACGTGTGAGGCGCTGGCGGACATGCTCAGCGCCTGGGGACACAAGGTCGAGATCGCATTCGACGGGCACGACGCCCTCCGCAAGGCAAACGAGTTCCGGCCGGACGTGGTCCTGTCGGACCTGGCCATGCCGGAGACGGATGGGCTCTGGTTGCTGCGCAACCTGAAGGAGGAGCTGCCGGACTGCCCGGTGGTCTTCCTGACGGGGCGAGGCACCATCGACGCCGCGGTGGAGTCCATCCGCGAGGGCGCCTACGACTTCATCGTCAAGCCGCTGGACACCGCGCGGCTCAAGGTCTGTATCGACCGGGCGCTGGAGAAGAAGGAGACGATGCGCGAGGTGCAGACGCTGCGGCGGCGGCTGAAGCAGCTCGGCTCGTCGGACCTGATTGCCCAGTCCGCGGGCATGCGCAAGGTCATCGAGCTGGTGGAGAAGGTGGCCCCCTCCAAGGCCAGCGTGTCCATCAGCGGCGAGTCCGGCACGGGCAAGGAAGTGGTGTCCCGCGCGGTGCACAACCTGTCGCTGCGCCGTGACAAGCCCTTCATCGCCATCAACTGCGCGTCCATCCCGGCCACGCTGATCGAATCCGAGCTGTTTGGCCACGAGCGCGGCGCCTTCACCGGCGCGGATCAGCGGCGGCCCGGCGTGTTCGAGATGGCCCACGGTGGCACGCTCTTCCTGGACGAGCTGGGTGAGATTCCCATCGAGCTGCAGGCCAAGCTCCTGCGCGTCCTGGAGGAGGGCAAGCTGCGCCGGCTGGGTGGCAAGGTGGAGATCGAGGTGGACGTGCGCGTGCTGTGCGCGACCAACCGCGACCTGAAGCAGGAGATCAAGAACGGGCGCTTCCGTGAAGATCTCTACTTCCGCCTCAACGTGTTCCAGATCCACCTGCCGCCCCTGCGCGAGCGCCGGGACGACGTGCCCATCCTGGTGCAGCACTTCGTGGACAAGTTCCGCGGCGACTCCGGCAAGCGCGTCAGCGGCGTGCACCCGGAGGCCATGGAGGTCCTGAAGAACTACGACTGGCCGGGCAACATCCGCGAGCTGCGCAACGCCGTGGAGCGCGCCGTCATCCTGTGCGATGGCGAGCTGATCACCCGGGAGCACCTGCCGCCCGACATGGCCGGCAAGAGCCCGGAGCGCCACACCTTCCGGCTGCCCTTCGGCTTGAGCCTGGACGCGGTGGAGCGGGAGTACATCCTGGGCAGTCTCCAGCGGAACGGGAACAACAAGGCCCGCACCGCCGAAGTCCTGGGGGTGAGCGAGAAGACGCTCTACAACAAGCTCAACCGCTACGCGGCCGAGGCCCGCGCCCAACAGGCTCCGGGCGGGGGGGGGCGGCGGCCCCCTGGGCGGGCAGGGAAGCGACGGCGCGATGGGTGCCATGGGCACCAACTCGTTCGTCATCCGCTGACCTCACGGGTAGGAAATCCCCTTCGGATTCCGGGCTCTTGGCCCGACTCGAAGGGGATGCCCGCCCAGGCGGCGACCCCGCCGCGAAACCCCCGTCAATTCTTGACTTTTGACCTCTGGACGGGGGATTCTTGGGGGGTCTCCCACCCACAGGGAGTGCCCGGCCGTACATGTTCCACGCCTCGGGCAACTCCAGCGGCGCCATCCATTCGGGCGCCCCGGAGTGTGCATCGGGTGCCGCGGGGGGGCACAAGGAAGGCCACAACGCAATGAGCGACGCGCGAGTACTTCACTTCTTCGGCGGCAAAGGCGGGGTAGGTAAGACTACGCTTGCGGCATCATACGCGTTGAGGCTGTCGGAGGAGGCACCCAAGGAACGGGTGCTGCTCGTGTCGTTGGATCCGGTCCGCTCCCTGTCGGACCTGGTGAAGAAGAAGCTCCCGGCCAAGGCGACCAAGCTGGTCCCGGGCAAGGGAGACGGCGGCGTGTACGGCCTGGAAGTGGAGCCGGCGGCGCTGATGAAGCCCTTCCTGGCGTCCTACCTGCCAGCACTGGCGAAGGCCGCGGCCAAGGGCACGCACATGTCGGAAGACGACATGGGCAAGCTGTATCAGCAGGCCGTGCCGGGGCTGGAGGAGCTGGTGGCGCTCTTCCACGTGGTGGACCTGCTGGAGGGCGAGGAGTTCGACCGCGTCGTGGTGGACGCCGCGCCGACCAGCCACACCCTGCGGCTGTTCGACCTGCCGACGGGCTTGCGCAAGTTCCTGGGCCTGGTGAAGGTGGGCGCGGACAAGGCGGAGGCGCCGGCGAAGAAGGGCAAGAAGGCGGCGGCCGCCGCCGAGGCGCCCGGCTTCCTGGAGCAGGTGGGGCAGAAGGCGGAGAAGCTGCTGGCGCTGCTGAAGGACCCCGCGCGCACGGCCTTTCACCTGGTGGCGCTGGCGGAGCCGGTGCCGGAGGCGCAGACGCGCATGCTCTTCACCCAGCTTCGCGAGCGCGGGCTGCCGGTGACGGAGATCGTCGTCAACCAGATCGAGGACAAGGGCGGCTGTCCCGCGTGCCAGGGCCGCCGCGGCCTACAGGCCCCCCACGTCCGCAAGTTCCAGGCGTTGGACAAGACGGTGCCGGTGCACCTGCTGGGCCGGCGCGAAGTCGCGCCGCGCGGGCTGGATGGCCTGGCGCTGTTCGCCGAGGCATGGGCTGGTGGCAAGGAGACCAAGGCGCTGGAGTTCGCCGCGGCGGAGGGGCCTCCGGCGCTGGTGCGCGCGCCGTCCATGCCGCCCATCGCCGCGCCGCCGCTGCCGCCCACGCGGCTCATCTTCTTCGTGGGGCAGGGCGGGGTGGGCAAGAGCTCGTGCGCCGCCGCCGCCGCCGTGACGCTGACGGAGAAGGAGGGGCCGGTGCTCCTCATCTCCACGGATCCGGCGCACTCGCTGTCGGACGTGCTGCAGAGCCGCCTGACGGACACCGAGACGCAGGTGAAGGGCACCAAGGGCCTGTACGCGCGCGAGCTGGACATCGCCGGCTGGTTCAACGCCCTGCGCAAGCGGCTGAAGGAGAAGGCGGAGAAGGCCTTCGAGGGCGCGCCCCGGTCGGGCAGCGAGGTGCCCGCGGATCTGCTCTACCTGCGCAACCTGCTGGAGTGCGCGCCGCCGGGCATCGACGAGCTGGCCGCGCTGTCCTGCCTGACGGACGCGCTGGTGCAGGAGCGCTTCAAGCGCATCGTGGTGGACTCGTCGCCGGTGGTGACGTCGGTGCGCGTGGTGGAGCTGGCGGAGACGGCCAAGACGTGGCTGGGCGCGCTGCACACCGTGATCAACAAGCACCGCGCCAAGGGCCTGGGCGAGCTGGCGGATGACGTCGCAGGGATGATCAAGCACGTGAAGCGCTTCGAGGACGCGCTGGCCTCCCCGAGCGAGGCGCGCTTCGTGGTCGTCACGCGCGGCGAGGAGCTGGCGGCGGCCCGCACCGAGCGGCTGGTGGAGTACCTGAAGGAGAAGAAGCTCCCCGTGGAGCGGGTGCTCGTCAACCGCGTGGGCCCCAAGTCCACCTGCGAGAAGTGCGAGAACCGGCGCAAGCTGGAGCTCAACGCGGCGAAGGCCATCGAGAAGAAGCTGGGCCTGCCCGTCACCATGGCGCCGGCCCTGGGCCGTCACCCGGCCGGCTTGCGCGAGCTGAAGGCCTTCCGCACCGCGTGGTATGCGTTGTCGCCCCCGGCCGCGAAAATCAAGGCAGCCTGAGGTTCCTGGGAATCCTGGAGGTAGACTGGCGGGTGCTGTTTCCCATCCGCCGTCCCCCGGGAGTCCCATGTCCTTGAAGCGAATTCGCACCGTGTGTCTGGCCGCGCTGCCGGCGCTGCTGCTGGTGGCCTGTGGCGGTGAGCCGGTGGTGGAGCCGTCCACGCCCGAGTCCACCGAGGGCGCGGTGTCCGCCGCCGTTGATCCGCCCGTGTCCTGTTACGACACCTGCTACCAGGGGCTGCTGCGGTGTCCGGAGGAGTGCCAGCAGACGTACGACGTCTGCTACGACCTTACGCAGGTCTGCTACGACGCGTGCTCGCGCGGCGCGGGCCCGTGGCTGCCGTGCTGACATGAAGGTGCCCTGCCGGGCTTCGTCCCGCCCGGTGGGCGCGCCCTGTCCATCGTGAAAAGAAGTAGAGGGGGCCGCCGCCACATCCGCCTCCCGCCCTGATTCCACCCCGAAGAATCATCCCTTCCCACCTGCCCCCGCGCGCACCATGACGACGCGCATCATGGGTGCCAAGGGTGTTGCGCGGGCCGTATCTGAAAGCGTGCGTGCGTCACGACGCGACTGATGGCTGGAAGGCACGCACCTCCCGGCAGGCTCACGCCTCGCATTCCGAGGGTGAGTCGGTGAACGTCTCCAGGCCGGGGAAGGTGAGTGCGCCAGACTCCGTCAGGGTGCCCTCCAGGGGCGCCCGGCCCTCCAGCCGCAGCGACACCTGCCTGCCGCGCACCGTGTAGCGCCCCTGCACCTCTTTCCGCCGCGGCGTGCCGTCCTCGCCCACCTCCTTCGTCCACAGGGTGGCCCTGCCGGAGGGGCCAAAGCGCAGGCCCTGCAGGGTGCCGTAGACGCCCACGCCGGGGCCGAACCAGGACACCTCGCGCAGCAGCACGGGGACGTCGGCCTCCCGCGCGGGGCTGCGGCCCAGCAGCTTCTGCCAGCCCAGGGTGTCCCGGATGGGGGCGAAGTCCGCGTCCTCCTTCGCGCGCGTCAGCCGCCGGGCATCCAGCTTCACCGCCTGGGTGAGGTGCTCGACGATGACGTCCCGGTGGGCGCTGTACTCGCAGACCCGGCCCTGCTTGCGGAGCACGCCCAGGGTGGCGGCGAGGTTGTAGTGCGCCAGCGCGTAGTCCGGGGACTCCCGGGCGGACGCCTGGAAGCGCTCCAGGGCCTCCGGGTAGCGCCCCGCCTGGTACAGCCGGAAACCCTGGGTATTCAGCCCCCGGGCGCTCGGGGTGGTCGGCGCGGCGCCCGTGAGGGCCAGGAGCAGGAGGGGCAGGGCCGGGTTCATATGTTTCCAGACGGGCCGGAAGGCGTGGAATTCGATGGGGTGCGTAACCGCTTGCGCGTTGAAAGCCGCCTTACCCTGGTGCTAGTTCCGCGCCATGGCAACCGGTACCAGCTATGTGCTCGAGTTCGAGCGCCCCCTGATTGAGCTGGAAAAGAAGATCGACGAGCTCAAGGTCCTCTCCACCAGCGGCACGGTGGACTTCTCCTCGGAGATCTCCAAGCTCGAGAAGAAGGCGAAGAAGCTCCAGACGGAGATCTTCAGCGACCTGTCTCGGTGGCAGGTGGTGCAGATGTCCCGGCACCCGAACCGCCCGTACTTCCTCGACTACGTCCACTACCTCTTCACCGACTTCGTCGAACTGTGTGGTGACCGTCACTTCGGCGAGGACCCGTCCATCGTCGGCGGCTTCGCGCGCTTCGACGGCAAGCCGGTGATGGTGATGGGCCACCAGAAGGGCCGCAACACCAAGGAGAACATGGCGCGCAATTTCGGCATGCCGCGCCCGGAGGGGTACCGCAAGGCCCGCCGCCTCATGGAGCTGGCCGAGCGCTTCGAGAAGCCCATCCTCACCTTCGTGGACACGCCGGGCGCCTATCCGGGCATCGGCGCCGAGGAGCGCGGGCAGGCCGAGGCCATCGCCGTCAACCTGGAGGTCATGAGCGGACTGCGCGTGCCCATCATCTCCACGGTGGTGGGCGAGGGCGGCTCCGGCGGCGCGCTGGCCATTGGCGTGGGCAACCGCGTGCTGATGCTCCAGAACAGCGTCTACTCCGTCATCTCCCCGGAGGGCTGCGCCTCCATCCTCTTCCGGGACGCCGCCAAGGCGGACAAGGCCGCGGACGCGATGCGGCTCACCGCGAAGGACCTGCTGGAGATGAAGATCATCGACGAGGCCATCCCCGAGCCCGCCGGTGGCGCCCATCGCGACCCCGCGAAGATGGCGGAGACGCTGGGCAAGACGCTGCGCAAGCACCTGGGACAGCTCGCCGAGCTGTCGCCCGATGAACTGGTCCAGGACCGGTACGCGAAGTTCCGCGCGCTCGGTGTGTTCTCCGGACGCTGAAACCTCGTATCAGGGCCTGACACCATGCGACCGCTCGTCCCCACCCACGTCGAGACCCTCAAGCCGTACGTTCCTGGCAAGCCCATTGAAGAGACCGAGCGCGAGTTCGGTCTGAAGGGCGTCATCAAGCTGGCCTCGAACGAAAATCCGCTGGGGCCCTCGCCGCGCGCCGTGGAGGCCATGCGGAACGCGTCGGGCGCGACGCACCTGTACCCCGACGCGACGTCCTTCCACCTGGTGCGCAAGCTGGCCGCGCACGTGGACGTGAAGCCGGAGCAGGTGGTGCTGGGCAGCGGCTCCAACGAGCTCATCGAGCTGCTCATCCGCACCTTCACCACGCCGGAGGACGAAATCCTCCTGTGCCAGGGCTCCTTCTCCGCGTACCGCATCTCCGCGCAGGCCCATGGGCGGCCCTTCGTGGAGGTGCCCATGCGAGAGGGCTACCAGTACGACCTGGAGGCCATGGCGAAGGCCATCACCCCGCGCACGCGGATGGTGTTCCTGGCCAACCCGGACAACCCCACGGGCACCGCGTTCAGCCGCGCGGACCTGGAGCGCTTCCTGGCCGCGGTGCCGCCGGAGGTGCTGGTGGTGCACGACGAGGCCTACTTCGAGTTCGTCGACTGGCCCGAGTACACCAGCGCGGTGGCGCTGCTCGGCCAGCACCCGAACCTGGTGGCGCTGCGCACCTTCAGCAAGATTCACGGGCTTGCGGGCGTGCGGCTGGGCTACGGCATCATGGACGCCCGGCTGGCGGCATACCTGCACCGCACGCGCATGCCCTTCAACCTGACGGTGCTGGCCCAGGCCGCGGGACTGGCGGCCCTGGAGGACACCGAGCACGTGCGCCGCACGCGTGAAATCAACCACGCGGGCCTGGAGTACTTCGCCGCGGAGCTGCCGAAGCTGGGCGCCACGCTCACGCACAGCCACGCCAACTTCGTGTTCGCGGACTTCGGCCGTCCGGCGGTGGCGCTGTATGAGCAGCTCCTGCGCAAGGGGGTCATCGTCCGGCCCTTCGCGGGCCAGGGCTTCCCCCACCACGTGCGCATCTCCGTGGGCACGCCCGCGGAGAACGCGCGTTGTGTCCAGGTGCTGAAGGAGATCCTGTCATGAGCGCCCGGCCTTTCATCGTCGCCATCGACGGCCCCGCCGGTGCCGGCAAGTCCTCGGTGTCCAAGCTGCTGGCGCGCCGGCTGGGCTTCTCGTTGGTGGACACCGGCGCCATCTACCGATGCGTGGCCCTGATGGCCCGGCGCGAGGGTATCGCCTCCGACGACGATGCCCGCCTGGACGAGCTGCTGAGCCGCGTGCACATCCACTTCCAGGTGGTGGGCGAGGAGAACCGCGTCTTCCTGGGCGGCCAGGATGTGTCCGGAGAGATTCGCACGCCGGAGATCTCCATGGCGGCGTCCCAGGTGTCCGGGCGTCCGGTGGTGCGCGCCGGTTTGCTCCAACTCCAGCGGCGGTTGGCGCTGGAGTCGGAGAAGGGCGCCATCCTGGAGGGCCGCGACATTGGCACCGTGGTGTTCCCGGACGCGGACGCGAAGTTCTTCCTCGCGGCCAGCCCGGAGGTGCGGGCCCGGCGCCGCTACGAAGAGCTGTTCCAGAAGGGTGTGGAGAGCACCCTGGAGGCGGTGCTCGCGGACCAGACGAAGCGCGACCGCGACGACTCCGCGCGCGCCGTGGCACCGCTGAAAGCCGCCGACGACGCGGTGCACGTGGACTCCAGCAGCACCCCGTTGTCGGAGGTGGTGCACGGGATGGAGTCCGAAATCCTGCGCCGGATGGCCCAGCGCGCCTGACGCGGGCGGGCAGGGCGCGACGACCGCGCGCCAATCACAGAGGGTTTCAACCGCTTGCGATGGGCGCGCGGTTCGCACCAGGAGTCTCACGATGTCGCTCGTGCTCTACGGTCACCCCTTCTCCTCGTACACGCAGAAGGTCCTCATCGCGTTGTATGAGAATGGAACGCCCTTCGAGTTCCGCTGCATCGGACCGGAGACGCCGCAGCACGCGGCGGACTGGGCGCGGCGCTGGCCGCTGCGCAAGTTCCCGCTGCTGGTGGACGGCGAGCGCGACGTCGCGGAGACCAGCATCATCATCGAGTACCTGCAGCTTGTGCATCCCGGGCCCGTGAAGCTGCTGCCCGCGGACCCCAAGGCCGCGTTGGAGGTGCGCTTCCTCGACCGCTTCTTCGACCTGCACGTGATGAACGCCGCGCAGCACGCGGTGGATGGCGCGCTGACAGGGGACGCGGTGAAGCGCCAGGAGGGCATGGCCGTGGCCGTGAAGAAGCTGGAGACGGCCTACGCCTGGCTCGAAGGGCAGCTCGCTGGCAGGACGTGGGCGGCCGCTGGAGAGGACTTCTCGCTGGCGGACTGCGCGGCCGCGCCGTCCCTGTTCTACGCGGACTGGACGCACCGCATCTCCGATGCGTATCCCGTGCTGCGTGCCTACCGCACGCGGTTGCTCGCGCGGCCGTCCTTCGCCCGTGCGGTGGATGAAGCGCGGCGGTACCGGCCGCTCTTCCCGCTGGGCGCGCCGGACCGCGATTGACGCCTCGCCGCGTCCCTAGAAGCTGACGCCGTCCTTCGTCGGTGCGGGCACCTCCAGCGGCAGCTTCAGCGCCCCCGCGCCGTCGCCGTAGAACGAGTGGTAGAGGAACAGGTCCGCCACCACCTGCTTCACGTAGCCGCGCGTCTCCCGGAAGGGGATGGTCTCCACGAAGAGGTCCAGCGGCAGCGAGCCTCGCTCCTGGACCCACTTCGCCGCCGAGCTCGGGCCCGCGTTGTACGCCGCCGCCGCGAGCACCGGGTGGGCGAAGCGATTCATCAACCGCGAGAGGTACCAGGCGCCGTAGCGGATGTTCCGTTCGGGGGAGAAGAGGTCCGCGGGCGCGGGCACGGGCTCCGCCAGCTTCTCCGCGATGGCGTTCGCCGTCTTGGGGATGATCTGCATCAGTCCGCGCGCGTCGGCCATGCTCATCACCTCCGGCCGGAAGGCGCTCTCCCGCCGCATGATGGCCCACACCAGGTACGGGTCCACCTGGTGCTGCGTCGCCGCGCCCTCCACCGCCGTGGCGTAGGCGCGGGGGTAGAAGGCCGCAAGCGCGTCCGGCGCGCGCGCGCCGAAGGCCCGTCCCCACAAGTGACGCGCCGCCACCGCGTAGGCGTGGCCGTACTCGCCCAGTCCCAGCAGCGCGTGCGCGAAGGGAAGCGCCTGGTCCGCCGAGCGCAGCCGAGCCGCGTGCGCTTCCACCTCATCCGCCGCGTCACGGAACAGGCCCGCGCGCGTCAGCTCCACGGCCAGCTCCAGTTCCGGCGGGCGGGGGAGCTTCATCACCTGCGGCGGCTGTGGGAAGTGAGCGGGCGCCCTCAGGCCCAGCGCCTTGAGGCGCTCGTTCGCCATCAGCGCATAGAAGGACGCGGGGGCGGAGGTGATGACAGCCTCGTACGCGCTCCCCAGCGTGTCCGCCTTCGCGCCTTCCAGCTCGCGGCTGCGCGCGTGCCAGTAGCGCGCCTGCGGGCCCATGTTGCTCTTGGGGTACGCGGCCAGGAACGCGTCCAGCGCGGCGCGCGCCTTCGGGTATTCCTCCTGACGCAGGTGCGCCAGGGCGCGGAACCACATGCCCTCATCGCGCCGGCGCGAGCGGGGGTAGCGTGTCTCGAAGGCGGTGAAGGACTTCACTGCGTCCGCGAAGCGCCCGGCCTGCAGGTCCAACCAGCCCGCGAAGAATGCCCCTTCGTCACCCGCTGGCTGCGAGGGGTACTTCTGGTCCAACGCCGCCATCAGCGCTCGGGCCTTTTCATTGTCGTCCGAGCGGAGCGCGCGCCGCGCCACCAGCAGGTCCGCCTGCGCGGCGGTGGCGGACGGGCCCTTGCGCGCCACCGCGAGCGCCTTCTCCGCGTCCTCCGTCCGCCCCAACGCGAAGGAGGCCTTCGCGCGCAGCAATGCCACGCGGGCCGTCTGGGCCTTGTCGAGCTTCACCTTGTCCAACGTCGCCAGCTCGTCGAGCCCGCGCTGAGACGCGCCCGCGTCCAGGAAGCGGTCCGCCCGGGTGGTGCGCTCGGTGAAGCCGAGCTTCGCGCGCGGCTTGCTGCCCTCGGTCAGCCACGCGAGGGCCTCATCGCCGTAGGGGTGGGTGGGGAAGCGCAGCGCCACCGTCATCATGTCCTCGCGCTGGCCCGTGACGTTGCCTGACGCGCCGCGCGCCAGCGCGCGTTGGTAGAGCAGCTCCACCGTGGGCGACGCCTTGGCGGCGGCCTCCAGCACCTGGGCCGCGTCCTTCGCCTTGCCCGCCTTCAGCAGGGACTCCCCCAGCCGCGCGCGGGCCCGGGCCGCGAGCTCCGCGGGTGCCTTGGCCTTCAGGACGCGCTCGAAGTCCTCCGCCGCGCCAGCGGCGTCTCCGGCGTAGAAGCGGGCCTGCCCCAGGTAGAAGGCGTGATACGGCGCCAGCAGCGGCGGGGCAGGCCAGGCGGACAACAACTCCCTGGCTTCGGCTGCCTGCCCGTCGGAGAGGGACAGCGTCCCCGCGAGCAACGCCAGCCGGCCCGCGTCCTCGCACTTCTTCGCGGCGCAGGCCGTCAGCTCCGCGCGCGCCAGGGCCGCCGCGTCCGGCTTGTGGAGTCGCACGGCTTCCAGCGTCGTCGGGGATTGCCCCAGGGACATGCCCGCAACCACCCCCGCAACCATCCCGCTCCAACTCATGTGGTCTTCCTTTCACGACGCGGCTTTGCGGCCTGCCAACGAGACGCACTCACCGATCATTCCCCTTGCCCTGGGGGGAGGGTGGTTTGACAGCGGGCGCGACAAGTCCTAGATCCCCGCGGCGTCGGGCCAGTCCTGACTGTTCAGCACCAGATGTCATTCGCTGAAAGCGTCCAGGCGATTACGTGCACTTGGGTAGGAACAGCCGACCCATTGCGTCACCCGGAGTGAATCACTACCTTGCGCCGCCGCTCAGCGCCACTCCGCTCCGCCTCGGTACGGCGGGTCCAGTCGTTGTCGTCAGGTAGCACTGCTCGTTCACAGCGCTCGGGGGGGAAACAGTTCAGAGGGAGGGCTTCATGAAGCCGTGTCCAGCCGATCTGCCACAAACCATCAACCCCGAAGCCGGGCCGAAGCGTGCCGGCGTCGAGACCCACCGCAACCTCAATTGTCATCAGTATGACAACTGCCTGGATGAAGCCGTCCGGCGAGGTTGGCAGTCGTTCACCTGCATGAAGTGCCCGATGTACGCGCAGGTGGCGCCGCCGCAGATGGGGCTCGAGGCCTACGCCACGCAGCGCCGGCCCGTCTAATCCGGGGGGCGCCGCGCACGCGGCGCGGTGGCGAGGTCGCCCCTGGCCGTACTCCAGGGGCACTCCGCATGGTTCTGCCGTGCGGGACATCACGGGACGGCCGCGTAGATGACGGCCACCCAGTATTGATTCGTGCCGAAGCGGCGGGAGTCACCTCGCACCACGCCCACGCCCACGCGGTTGTTCGTGGCGTCGGCCATGCTGCGGGACTCCGGAATCGCCGTGGGGTCCGACAGCACGAAGAAGTCCACGGAGGCCGTGCCCGCGTCGGGCAGCGCCTCGAAGACGCGGTCGTGCACCGGCGCTTCGCCGGGCTGGGCGGAAGGCTGGTCCAGCTCCAACGCGCGCTTCGCATGCGCGCGAGCCAGCGCTTCCAGCGCCGCGCTGCGCGTCAGCGGCGGCAGCTTGCGCGACGCGCGCAGACGGCTCAGCGTGTCGTACGCCTCCTGTTGGGGGTCCACCAGCTCCGGCGAGGCGGGTGGGGCGACGGTGAAGACCTCGGTGAGGACCGCCTCCTGGCGCCCGTTCACCGCGTGGAACGCCACGCCCACGCCCATGAAGCGGAAGCCCGGGTCCAGCACGTTGCGACGGTGGCCGGGGCTGTGCTCGATGCCGAAGTGCGCCGCCAGCGGTCCTGCGGCCAGTCCCAGGTTCTCTCCCGCGCGCACGTAGCGCGCGCCCGCGGGCAACCGCTTCGTCAGCGTGGAGCCATCCGGCGCGATGTGGGCGAAGAAGCCTTCCTTCGACATGCGCGTGCTGTAGTCCTGCGCCACCTGCTCCAGCACGGCGTCGGGGGACAGTTCGGCCAGCGAATGCGCGCGGCGCAGCGCGTTGATGCGCTCGTAGACGGCCGGCGGGCGTCCTCCAGCGTGGTGGGCTCGGCCGTGTCCTCGCGCGCGGTGTGCTTGCGAGGTTCTCCCTGGTCCACCAGGAAGAGGGCCGCCACTTCGGGCCCGCCGTCCGCGCGAGCCACGACCTCCACGGTGTAGGTGCCCTCCGTGGCGAAGCTGAGCCGGCTGCAGAAGCCGCCTCCCGCGTTCCGGCTCCGGACGGGCATCAGGTTCACCGCGCCGTCGGGCCGGGTGACGTACACCTCCGCCTGCCGCAGCGGTGGCACCAGCGCGCCGCAGAGCGTGGCGGCCTTGGCGTTGTCGCTGGCGACGCGGCGCGGAAAGTCCTGGAGCTCCGCCTTGCGGTCCACCAGCAGCAGCACCAGGGCCGCGCGTTCGCCAATGACCGAGACACCGACGCCGAAGTGCGAGGCGCGCTCGCTATTGAAGTCGTCGCGAGCGACGAAGGTTTCAATGGCGTGCTTCGGCACCCAGGCCCGGATGACGAGCGCCCGCGGCGACGGGTCCGCCGCGCCCGCGTCGCTGACGGCGGAGGTGAGGGTGAAGAGGCCTGGCGCGCCGGTGGTGTATTCGGTGAGGGCCTCGTGGGCCAGGCGCCGCGCGGCCGTGGACAGCTTCGCGTCCTCCACCGGGACACGCCGGCCCACGCGCTCGAATTCGCGGCCCACGTGCTGGGCGGCGCTGCGCTCCATGGCGTTGGACGTCGGCGGCGCCGCGGCCAGGAAGGCGCTCAGCGCCAGGAGGGCCATCATCGGCGCTCCACCCGGAACGTGAAGGAGAGGGACG
Organism: Myxococcus sp. 1LA; assembly: GCA_046520405.1. Taxonomy (GTDB): domain Bacteria; phylum Myxococcota; class Myxococcia; order Myxococcales; family Myxococcaceae; genus Myxococcus. The sequence goes on along the minus strand of JBKGHI010000146.1, from coordinate 8,268 downwards.
TCACCGTGCCGGGGCCGAGCCGCTCGTTGAGGCGCTCGCACAGTGAAGCGGACTCGGACTCCAGCGACTGGGCCCACTGCGCGCCCGTCACCGCCACCACCAGCGTGGTGCCATGCAGGGCCTGGGGGGAGGTGTGCCGCGCGAGGTGTGGACCCACCACCGCCGCCCACACGGGCGCCAGCGCGTGGCCCTTGCCGGACTCACCCGCGAGCCGCGCCAGGACGCGAGGAAGAAGGCTTTCCAGGGACTTGGGTTCACCACGGGCCATCGCGGGCGATCATCGATCCGTTAACGCTGAAAGCCAACCATCGCGTGGGGAGGAGGGGCGCATGGCGGGCGGACAGGCTATGCTGGGGCATGAAGGGCGGCGGCCGGCGCCGCGTACCGTCGCGCAGCGCGCGTCCTGCCTGTAAGGTCGCGGACGGTCCCCCCGGAGCCGCATCCGTATGAGTCCCACCCCGCGTCCCCACATGTTGGCCTGCCTGGCCTGCGTCCTGCTGTGCCTGACTGGCTGCGGTGCCATGGACGTGGGCCCGGACATCCCCGGGGGGCCGTATCCCCAGGGCCCGCACTGCGCCGTCGACCAGGATTGCCCGGACCCCGCGCTCTTCTTCTGTGACTCGGCCACCTCGCGTTGCGAGCCCGCCTGTCTGACGCGCGAGGACTGTCAGGCGTCTCGCCGGGGGAACTACGCCCTGACTGGCTGTGACGGCGACGGCGGCGCGGGCTGTCTGTGTGACATGAATCGCTGCGTGCCCGCCGTGTGCGCCGCGGACGCGGACTGCGACGCGGACGCCGTGTGCCGCGACGGGGCCTGTGTCGCTCCGCCCTCCGAAACCCTGGCCGCCTCCTGCGAGGTGACACCCGACGTCGTCGTGGGCAGCCCGGGGCTGGCCGTGGACTTTCATGTGTGGGTGCGCGACGCGCAGGGCGCTCCGGTGGTGCTGCGCGATGGCGTGACGTGGGAAGCGCTGTCGCCTTCCGTGGTGGGCGGTGGCGACGGTCCGCGGGGGCGCTACACGCTGTCCGCGCCCGGCGAGGAGCACGCGGCGGTGGCTGTCCGGGTGGGCACCGCTTCCTGTCGGGCCCGCGTCACCGTGCTGGCTCCGGACGTGCCCGCCGGTGGGGTGCGCGTGCTGGTGGTGGACGCGCTCAGCGGCCGCCCGGTGCCGCTGGCGCTCGTCGTGGTGTCGGACGACGACGGCGACGTGGAGGCGGCCATGGTGACCAACGCCGACGGCGCGGCGTGGGTGGCCGCGGAGGGCGACGTGGCGCTGTCCGCCTTCCACCCTGACTATGGCTATCTGACGCTGGCGCATCACGACGCGAGCGACTTCCGCGACGTGCGACTGGCCTTGCGGCGCAACCCGTTGGATCGCTTCGGCGGTGTGCAGGGCCTCTTCCCGTCGGTGGTGGAGCCCTACACGACGGCGGCCTCGCTGCGGGTGGGGTTGATGGGCATGTCCGTGCCGGGCCTTCCCACTGACTTGTCGCCCGAGTCGCTCCTGGGGCCGGAGCGCGAGGTGAGCGTTCCGGTCGGGACGGGCCAGACACGGCTGTCGCTCCCGGCTGGCAGCGCGCTCTGGCTGAGGGGCAGCGCGACGCCGGAGGTCGCGGCCCCAGGTGTCGCGGGGGTGTGTGACGGTTCGCTGCCGGGCGTGCTGGACGCCGAGCTGGCCATCCGGACCGGCGCTTGTGGAACGCGGGCGGTGTGGGCGCTGACGGGCGCGCTGCCGCTGAACGAGCTGCCCCTCCAGGTGCTGGCGCCCGGCATGGACCCGCTGCTGCAACTGGGGCGCTTGCTGCCGACGTCGACCCGCTTCGTCTCGGCGCTGGCGCGCGACGCGAGCTTCACCCTGGCGCCCACGCCCGGCATCCTCACGGGAGCGCCGGATGTCCGCGCGGCGGAGTACGCGCAGGCGCTGCCCTTCGGCTCGGAGCTGGCCGGTGTGCGGCTGTCGTTCCCCTTCGCGGTGCGCGTGCCATCCCTGCCGCAGTTCCGGGGGGCGTACCTGGACCGGGCCTATGTGATGGCCACCGTGGCGGTGTCCGGCCGGGGCATGGTGCCGCTGGGCCTGGGCGCGGCGGCCAACGTGGCGCCGGCAGACCCCAACACGGACGCGGATGGCAGGTTGGGCCGCCCGGGCCTGGTGCTGGTGCGCATGGCGCCGGCGCACCAGGGCCTGGAGGGACAGCCCTACCGGTTGGTGGTGTCGGCCACGTCGGGCGCGCGAGGCCCGGACGGCGCGCTGGCCACCAGCACGCTCGTGGCCTCCCTTCCAGGGCCGACGTTCGACCCGGCGGGCACCCAGCCCGTGGAGGCGGGGCTGAGCTTCCTCTCCGTTCCCGAGTCCGTCCGCTACAACTTCGACAGCGGCGCCCACGGCGGACTCGATGGCCGCGAATTCCAGGCCGAGGTGGACTCACGGGTCGGCCTGATTCGCGCCGAGTTCACCAGCCGCGCTGGCCGACGCTGGACGGTGTGGGTGGACCCCGATGAGGCGGATGACGGCGTCGTGGTGCCGCGTCCGCCGCCAGGCGTCGAGGACCGCACCTACGACAACGCCCTGCTGGGGACGCGTGCGCGGCTCCAGGTGGAGGCGCTGCGCGTGCTCGGCCTGGACCGTCGCCTGGGGCAGGGCCCGTCCCGCCTGGCGGCCGCGAACGGCCCGGGCATGGAGCGGCTCGCGGACCTGACGGAGGCCGTCGCCGTGGTGAGCCTGGGCCGCCCGGAGGTGACGTGGCGGCATCCGGAGGAGGACGGCCAGCGGCTGGCCCGAGGCAGCGCGGTGCGGGTGAGCGTCTCCGGCTTCCGCCTGGGCACCCAGTCAGGCGGCGAAGGTCAGGTGCGCGTCAGCCTGCAAGGCGGCGTGCGCTGCCAGGAGCACGTCCTGTTCGCCGCCGACCCCGTGGCCCCCGGACGCGGCGAGGTGGAGCTGGAGCTTCCGCCCACGTGCTCCGGACCAGGCGTCTCCCTGGTGGCCACCCTGGTGGATACCGAGGGTGAGCCCCTGCGTCCGCTCGTCTCCGCGACCCGGCAGGTCGACATCCCCTGACACCCGAGTGTGGGAACACCCACCTGGGTTCCCGTGCTCTGACTCGCTTTCTTGATTTGCCGGGTGGTAGCGTTGTCGCCTCGGGAGGCAAGGTGCAGAAGGAGACGGTCGTCACGGTCATCTCGAAGATCTCCGACCGGCCGGTCAACCTCGACGCGGCGCTGGTGGTGATCTACGGCCTGGACCTGGGGCGTAAGTTCGACCTCACGTCCGAGGAGACGCTCATCGGGCGTTCATCCAAGGCGGACATCCAGATTGATCAGGAGTCGGTCAGCCGCAACCACGCGAGCATCACCAACTCACGTGAAGGCGTGCGCATCCGCGACCTGGGCTCCACCAACGGCACGTTCATCAACGACGAGCTGGTGGAGGGCGGGCGCGAGCTGCGCAATGGCGACCTGGTGAAGATTGGCCGGACCATCTTCAAGTACATCGCCGGCGGCAACATCGAGGCGGCGTACCACGATGAAATCTACCGGCTGACCACCATGGACGGCCTGACGCAGATTTACAACCGGCGCTACTTCGACGAGCAGCTGGACCGGGAGATTTCGCGGAGCCGCCGCTACGAGCGGATGCTGTCGCTGGTGCTGCTGGACATCGACCACTTCAAGGCGGTGAACGACAAGTACGGGCACCTGGCGGGCGATTCGGTGCTCAAGCAACTGGCGTCCACCGTGCGCACGAAGATTCGCCGCGAGGATGTGTTCGCGCGCTACGGCGGCGAGGAGTTCGCCATCCTGCTGCCGGAGGTGTCGGAGGTCGGCACGCGCCAGCTCGCGGAGAAGGTGCGCCGGCTAGTGGAGAAGCAGCGCTTCGAGTTCGACCGGCAGGTGATTCCCGTCACGGTGTCGGTGGGCTTCGCGGTGCTGGAGCCGCACCACCGCGAGCCCGGTGAGCTGGTGCGGGACGCCGACGAGAAGCTCTTCGACGCGAAGACGTCCGGCCGCAACCGCGTGGTGGGCTGAGACACCAGCCCGCCGTGTCCAGGCGCCGCGCGGCTGCGTGCGGCTCAGCCGGAGAAGACGGAGCGGCGCTCGCGCAGCAGCGACTGAAGCATGCTCTGGATGGCCTCCCGGGTTCGCTCGGTGAGGCGCTGGACTTCACCCAGGTCATCCGCCGCCTCGGGCGCGAGGCCCTCGACGCCAATGGGTTCGCCGAAGCGGATGCTCCACTTGGCCGGCAAGGGCAGAGGGCCCAGCGGCGTGAGGGGCACGTAGGGCAGGCCCAGGAAGGAGGCGGGGATGCGGCCCAGCAGCGGTGACGTCTCCTCCGCGCCGACGATGGCCACCGGGACGATGGGCGCCCCCGTGCGCAGCGCCAGCTTCACGAAGCCGCCACGGCCGAAGCGCTTCAGCCGGTAGCGTTCACCGAAGGGCTTGCTGAGGGCCTGATAGCCCTCGGGGAAGACGACCAACGGGCGGTGCTCATCCAGGAGGCGCAGCGCGTTCTCCGGGCAGGCCCGCACCGCGCCCAGGCGGTTGAAGAGCGTTCCCACCACCGGCGCGTGGAAGACCTGGTCCTCCACCAGCCAGCGGGACTCGCGCAGGTCCGGGCGTTCACGCGTGAGCGCCAGGGACATGACCAGTCCGTCGTAGGGCAGGGCGCCCGAATGGTTGGCCACCAGGATGGCCGCGCCCGGCGGGACGTGGTCCACGCCCTGCACGGACACACGCCAGTACTGCGAATAGAGGAACTCGAGCACCGGCTCCAGCCGCTCCACCAGCGACGGGTCCTTGCCGTACTCGTCGAGGTTCGCGCCGCCTCCGGTGCCCAGGCCGGCGCGCACCATGTCCTTCAGGCCGCCCACCGCGAGCATCGCCCGGCCCAGGCTCTCGCTCGCCAGGGCCTGACCGGCGATGTCTCTGGCCAGGGACAGGGCCGCCACGGCGCGCTCCGCGAGGGGACGGGCGCTTTCGGGCTCACTGCGCCCGGAATCCGGCGGGAAGTGCTCGTGACCGGTCTCCCCCGACGAGGCGGTGGGCGGTGGCACCAGCGAGAGCGGGCCCCTGCGCCCGGGCGGGAACTCGTCGCGCGTGGCATCCGGCAGCTCCACTTCCGGCTCCACCCCGGAGGTGTCCGCCTCCTCCGTCATCACGACGCGGAACGACGTCTCCTCCCACTGCGAGGCGCGGACGCGCCCGGCGCGGCGTGGCGGGCCCGCACCTCGTCGATGGCGGCGCGAGCGGCGGTGTCCGCCACCTGGGCGGCCACTTCGGCGGCGTATTCCTGGTCCTGCTCCGCGTCCTGGGTGGACGGGCCTCGCTCCAGCGCTTCCTCCACGGCGGATTCAGCCAGCTCGGTCGCGAGTTCCGTGGCCAGCAGCCGGTCCACTTCCACGTCGGGACCCACCTGCGAGCCCAGCTCCGCGTCCACCGTGGCGGTGGCCGTGGCCTCGGCGACCTCCGCGGCCACGGCTTCCGCCAGGGCATGATCCACGTCCCGCTGCTTCGCGGTGGGCTCACCGGCGTCGTTCACCGGGCCCGGGGTCTCCGCGTCCAGCGAGTACGGTGGTGCGGAAGCCGCGGGCTCGCGCAAGGGGAACGCGGCCTCCTCGGCGGCGTGCGCGTGCGTCACTGTTGCACGGGCCTCGGCCGAAGTGGGCGCCACGGGCTCCTGCTGAGCATTGGCCGCGCCCTTCGCGGAGGCTTGCGCGGCGGGCGTGTGCGTGTGGGGGCGAGCGGCCGGTCCAGCCGGTTGGGCCCGTACTCCCGACGTCGCGTGCGCGGGGGCGGCGCCCTTCCTGCCACCACCGGCGGCCGCGGTCTTGCCACCCTTGGCCTTGCCGGCCCCCTTCTTGCCTCGGGCCTTCGCGTTGGCCGCCTTGCCTCCCGCCTTCGCGGACACCGGCCCACCATTCCCCGGCTTCTTCTTCGCCGTCACTTCGTCCGCGGCGGACGCCTTCGCCTCGCCACCCGGCGAGGCGTTCTCGGCGGGGCGCGACGCGGCGCCGCGCTTGAAGGGATCGTTCCCAAGGACACCCTTGGCCATGACTAGCTCCTCTTCAGCGCCGCAGCGGCGTCCCTGACATGATGGATGGGGATGAAACCGAGTGCGGACTCGGCGCGCTCGCCGTCCGCGACCCACGAGTAATGGATGTAGTCGAGCAGGGCCACGGGCAACGGGCCCGCGCCCACGACGTCCAGTGTGTGCAACGCGGCCCGGAACAGCGGCCCTGGCAGGGGGAGCGGCCGGGCACCCGCCTGGTGGATGAGGCCGGAGAGCGGCATCACGCCGCGCCCCACGACGTTGAGCTCTCCGGACGCGTCCGCGCGCAGCGCCAGGTGCAGGGCTCGGGCCGCGTCCTCCTCATGCAGCCCCTGCCAGAGCGGGTCGTAACCCAGCAGCGTGGGCACCACCGGGTTCTTCAAGAGGCGCGTGGCCGGGTTGTCCACCGAGGGCCCGAGCACTGGCGCGAAGCGCAGGACCAGCACGCGCATGTCCGGATGCCGTTCCCGGAAAGCCCGCACCTGGCCCTCCACCTCCACCTTGTCGGTGACGAAGCGGCTGTGCGGGCATCCCTGGAGCGGCGAGTCCTCCCGCAGCATCGCGGGGTTGTTCCCGCGCGCGCCGTAGACGGCCGTCATGGAGGGCACCACCAGCCGGGGCAGCTTCGAGCGGCCCGCCGCCGTCAGCACGTTCATGGTGCCGATGACCTCCAGCTCGTGCGCCATGGAGCCGTTGCGGATGGGGCCGAACAGGAACGCCAGGTGGTAGAGCGCGTCCACGGGACGCTCGGTGAGCGCGTCGGTGAGCTCGCTTTCGGCGTCGTAGCGCGTGAGGTCCACGCGGTGGAACTCCACCTTGTCGCCGTCGGGCCGCGCGACGTCGAGCACGAGGATGCTCTCCACCTCCGGGTCCTGCTCCAGCCGTGACAGCAGGAGCCGCCCGTAGTCACCGCTCGCGCCCGTCACCGCGACGCGCAGCCGCCCCTTGCCTGGTCGAGACACGTCCATACGCGGTGTCGTGTGTTAGCCCAGCCGCCTGGGATTGTCAGCCGTCACCCCTGTTGTGTTGCTGGACAACGTCGCCTGGGTGGCGGAGGGTGTCCGGCCGCCATGTCCCGGATTGCCCGTCTCAGCGACGTCCTCATCAACAAGATCGCCGCCGGCGAAGTGGTGGAGCGCCCCGCCTCCGTCGTGAAGGAGCTGGTGGAAAACTCCATCGACGCTGGCTCCAGCACCATCCGCGTCGAGCTGGAAGGCGGCGGCGTGGACCGCATCATCGTCTCAGATGATGGGCATGGCATGGGCCGCACGGACGCCGTGTCGTGCCTGGAGCGCCACGCCACCAGCAAGCTGCGCGAGCTGGATGACCTGTTCCACATCGACTCCATGGGGTTCCGCGGCGAGGCCATTCCCGCCATCGCATCCGTTTCCCGGTTCACACTTCACACCGCGGACGTGAACGCGGAGGTGGGCACGCGGGTGTCGGTGGAGGGCGGGGCGCCGCCGCTGGTGGAGGACGCGCCGCCGCGGACGGGCACGGTCATCACCGTGGAGGACCTGTTCTTCAACGTGCCCGCGCGCCGCAAGTTCCTGCGCCGGGGGGACACGGAGTTGAAGCACGCGGAGGAGGCCGTGGTGCGCCTGGCCCTGGCGTACCCGGAGGTGGGCTTCTTCGCCTCGCATGAAGGCGGCACGCTCTTCTCCAGCGCCGCCTGCCCGGACGACCCGCGCGAGCGCATCGCCGCCGCCCTGGGCTCCACGTCCCATCCGCACCTCTTCTCCGTGGAGGAGCGCCGGCTGGGCGTGGCCGTCACGGGGTACGCCGCCTCGCCCGAGTTCACCTTCAACAACGCGCGTGGCCTCTACACCTTCGTCAACCGCCGCTACATCCGGGACCGCGGCCTCATCGGCACCATCCAGCGCGCCTACCAGGACTTCCTCGCGGCGGGCCGTCAGCCGGTGGTGGTGCTCCACATCGACGTGGACCCGCGCGCGGTGGACGTCAACGTGCACCCCCAGAAGCAGGAGGTCCGCTTCGCCGACGCCCGGGGGGTCCAGGAGGCGGTGACGGCCGCGCTCAGCCGCATGCTGCGCGCCGCTCCGTGGCTGGGCTCGGGCGTGGAGGGCGCCGCGCCCCAGGCGGGCCTGCCCATGGACGCCGCGCACTACGCGCACGCCGTGGAGCGCTTCCTCACCCGCGCCAGGAAGCCGCCTGGGGGGCGCCGGTTGCCCACCGCCAGTCGGACGCGCCGGGCCCGGCCCGC
>JBKGHI010000145.1:0-21792 GCA_046520405.1 Myxococcus sp. 1LA | reverse complement strand
TTCGACGTGTTCGGCTGCGTGAGGTGTGGAGGCAGGCGCCCGGTGTTGGCGTACGGGCAATGCCGAGGCCAGCGCACGACGGGGAACACCGCCGGCCCAGGCGTGGCACCAGCGAGACATGCCTGCCAAAAATGACGTGGAACCCGCCCAGCCCGCTCTCACGGCTCAGCCATACAGCTCGCTCAGCGGTCCCGGCGCGATGCGCGTGCTGCCCTCCTGCCCGAAGGTGTTGAAGTCCGCGTCTCCGAACGCGTGGCCGAGCGTGTTGAAGAGGTTCGAGACCTGCCGGTTCCGGGCCGCGTCGTACTTTGGGTACACGATTGTGCGCCCGTCGGTCTTCAGGCCCAGCGCGTTGCCGCCCACCACGAGCTTCGGCCACTCACGCGAGGTCGAGTGGTGCTGCTCGCCGTTGTCGGACATGAAGACGATCGCGGTGTGATCCAACATCGAGCCGCTCGCGCCGACCTCGGGCGTGGCGGCCAGCGTCCTCGCCAGGTTCGCCACCAGTTGCACGTGACGGCGGGTGACCTCGGCGACGTGATCCCAGTTCTGCCCCGCATCCAGGCCGTGCTGCAGGCTGTGTCGCGGGAGGTCGGTCACGTCCGGGCCGTAGGCCACGTCGAAGCCCGAGGTGCCCGTCGCCAGCACCACCGTGTTCGTCAGCCCGCCCAGGAGGGCCGCCGTGGCGATCTGGAACTGCGCCTCGAACCACTTCAGCGAGTCGGGCGGTGAGCCCGCGCCGGTGATGAGCGGGTTGTCCCTCGGCGCCAGTGGCAGGTAGGGACGCACGCGGTCCGCCATGCCTTCGAGCTGATCCTCCCGCGCGCGCAGCGACTCGAGCGAGGAGAGGTAGCGCTCCAGTTTCAGCCGCTCGTTGGAGTTGCCGCTGAACTCCGCCAGCGCCTTCCGCGAGTCGGCCAGCGCGAAGTCGAAGAGCATCTTGCGATCGCGCCCGTTCGTCGAGCCGCCGAGCAGCGAGCCGAAGGTGCTGTCGAACGCGAGCGACGGGTTGACGATGATGCCCGCGGGCTTGCGTGGTCCGAGCGCGCAGGTCTCGTAAACGATCGACACGCGCGCGGAGCTGGTGCCCAGGCGCAGCACGTCGAACGGTGCACCCCGGCGCAGGCGAGGTGCGATCACCGCGTCGAAGGTCGCGCCCGCGCCGTTCACCGCGCAGCTCAGCCCGCCCGTCCCGCTGGAGTGCCCGCCGCCCGCGATGAGGTTCGAGAGCCCCAGCAGCACGGCGGAGCGGTTCACCAGGTCGATGTTGCCGGAAGACGCCGCCAGCGGCCCGAGACTGATCGCGCTGGCGAGATTGTCGCCCTCACGCACCAGCGGCGTGTCCTTGTACGCGTCCCAGAAGATGCGGTCGGAGGTGTTGGCGCGCCCCCCCAGCGCCGCGCGGGTGCCCGTGCTCAGGAGCGCGCGGGGGTAGACGCCATTGCACTCGAGGACCAGCACCAGGCGCGCCGGCAACGCTGACGACTGGGCGTAGACGTCGTGGAAGTAGGGCGCGAAGAGGCCGGCGGCCATGCCCTTCAGGACGGTTCGTCGCGAGAACATGGCAGTCACTCTCCAGCCTGCGGCACACGCCGCGTCTTCCAGGTGTCGCTGGTCATCAGCGTGGTCAGCATCTTGGAGAACGAGCCGTTGTTCTGATCATAGGCCTGCTCCATCTGCGTCAGCGTACATGCGTCGCTCGGGTTCTCCGGGCGGCCCATGAAGTAACGGAAGGCCTGTCGCAGGAAGCAGCGTTTCACGTGCCGCGAAGTCGCCAGGCGCTCGCTCAGCTCCACCGCGTCGCGCACCGGGCCGTCCAGCCCGGGGTCCGGCATCGACGTGAGCGTCGAGCTTCCGTCCGGCGTGGTCCAGCCTCCGCTGGTCGAGCGATCCCGCGCCCGCAGGAAGCCCGCGTGGTTGTAGATCTCGAAGGGCAGGCCGAGCGGCTCCATCAGGCGGTGACAGCCCTGACACTGCGATCCGGCGGTTGCCTCCTGCAGGCGGCGGCGCGCGTTCTTGTCGGGAGCGTGTGCGCCGACCTGGGCTGCCACCTGCACGCTGCTGAGCGGTGGGACGAAGCCGCACAGGAGGTTCTCGCGCACCCACTTGCCGCGGTGGACGATGGACGGATCGTCCTCGAAGTTGCCGCCGTGCGCGGCCAGCCACACCGGGTGGGTCAGCACGCCCGCGCGCTCGGTGGCCGGCAGCGTCTTCCAGCGGCCCTCGACGGTCGCCGGGAGGATCTCGCTGACGTTGTAGGGGTGCGAGAGGCCCTTGTGCGAGTCGTACGCCGCGTGCTGCATGGAGGGCACGTAGAAGGTGCGCGTGGTGAGCAGGTTCGCCAGCACGTCCTGATCCTCGACGACCACCCGCGCGATCAGATCGTCGAACTGCTGGATGAAGGTCGGCTCCAGCGGATGGAAGTTGGTGAGCAGGTTGTCGTACGAGACCGAGCTGATGTAGCCGAGCCCCTCGAGTTCGAAGCGCGAGGTCGCCGCCGGGGACTCCTTGAACACCCCGGCCACGTGCTCGTAGCCGAGCCACTCGCGGAAGAAGCCCGCGACGCCGTCACCCAGCCAGTACTGCCCGCGCTTGGAGCGCTGCTCCTCGTTGTAGTCCTGCACCAGGTCGAAGCGCGGTGTCCCGTTCTGGTGGGTGTCGACGCCGCCCAGGTACTTCTCGATCAGGGCGGCGGTCGTCGCATCCTGCTTGAGCGAGCCCTCCTTCGCGGCGGTCGCCACGTCCGCCAGATGCCCCTCGAGGGGCGCGGAGTAGTACGGCCACACGAAGCTCGGCGTGGCCGAGGGCGCGCGCCCCGCCAGCGCGTAGGCCAGCTGCGAGCCCAGCTCGAGGCTGGTCAGCTCCACGCGACCATCGGCCGGCTCGCCGCCCATCTCGCGGCGGAACATGGCGCCGGTCATCATCCACGCGGCGTTGGAGATCCGCGTGATGGAGTCCGCGCGGTTTCGCGCGGAGTGGCTCGGCTCCTGCGCGATGACCTCGGTCGCGAAGGCGGTGAGGCGCGTGAGCTCATCCTCGGTGGGCGGGCGGAAGAAGACGCCGAACTCGAGCATCTGGCCGAGGTGGAAGCGCTTGCAGGTGTCGCTCGGGTTCGCGTCGTTGAACATGCAGCTGAAGCGTCTGTCGGTGTAGACACGCTCCATCCGGTTGCCGTCCGGGTAGTTCATCGTCCACGGCGAGGCGGCCGCGCCGACCACCGGCAGGAAGAGCTCCACCGTGGCCTCGTCCAGCGTCTCGTCCGTGGCCCAGGAGCTGTATTGCTCGATGGCGCTGGGATCGAGCGGGTTGTCGTAGAAGCTGAACCCGGTCCAGCTGCGCTCGACCGAGCCACCGACGTTGCGGGTGAACTCGCGCCGGTTCAAGCGGCGGATGCGCGTCGGCGCATCCGAGCGCACGCCTTCGGTGCAGCTGAAGAGCGCAGCCTGATCGAGCAGGTTGGGCTCGGGAACCACAGTGACGGGCGGGCCGCCCGTGCCACTGCAGAGGGGCATCCCCTCCGCGATCCAAGTCTCCAGCGCGGCGAGGTCGGCTGCGCTGGCTCGCCCATGCGGGGCCGGTGGCATTGGAGACGCGTCGTCGCGCATGCGGATGAGCGCGCGCTGGGCGTTGCTGAGCCTCCCATCCATCGACGAACTCACCCGCATGTCGTGCAGGGTGCGCAGCGGCATCGTCGCCCCCTGGGTCGGCAGCGCGCCGTGGCAGCTGGCGCAGCGCTCCGTGAGCACCGACTGCACCACGCACGCGGCGCCCCGGTTCTCCCCGGGCTCACCGGGCCCTCCTGGGTTGTCAGGGCCTCCGGGGTCGGTGTTGGGCTCGACGGAGCCCTTACACGCAACGAGGCTCAACAGTCCGGCCAGCAGAAGGACGCGGTTCATCCGGCCAGATTGGCACGGACGGCAGGGGGGATAGCAAGCAGTCCCTGCGAAACGGGCTCAGGCCTGTATGGGCACCCCGTGGTGCCGCCGGTGCTTCCAGCCCCGACCCCACCCGTGATGAGCACCTTGTTCGAGGTGAGCATCTCCGCCTTGCCCTCCGTGCGCGTCCGGCTCCCCGTGGGGGCGAACGCGAAGGGCACGGGGCTCGGAACGTGCTGAGGTGTGGGGGCTGCTACACTCGCGACCATGGCGATTCGCTCTCCGATGCGGCGCATCGGGCTCGTCCTGTTCGTTCCATTCCTGCTCTTCGGGCTGGTGGACCTCGTCCGCGTCTGGGTGGGGCAGACGCCCCGCCTGGTGCCCGCGGATGAGTATTCACCTGGGTTCGCGCGCGAATACATCACGGCGTATGGACTCGGCCACGTCGAGTCCACGGTTGTCTACAACATCGCCACGTACCGCGAGAGGTCGCTGTTCCGAGAGCCGGTGAAGGTCGAACCGTTCGCGCTCGTTCCGCTCAACCGCCCGGAGCGCTCCGACGGCCGCGTGTTGCTGGCCGAGGTGCCGCTCCAGCCGGACGCAGACGCGTTGCCTGATGACATCCTGGACCGGGACCGGTTTGAGTTTACCGGGCTGGCGGGCGCCATCCCCGACGACCTTCGCGCCATCGTTGCCCGGGATTTTCCTCCGGATACGCGGTTCGCGCGCGTCCAAGTCCGCCTGGGGCCGCCGCGTGTCGCGGTCTCGCTCGCGTTCACCTTCATGCCATTGCTGCTCCTGGTCTTCATGCTGCGGCGCGCCCGCGCCTATGAGGAAAGCGAGGAGGCGCAGCAGGGATACCCGCAGCGGGTGGCCTGGACCTTTCTCGTCATTGGCCTGTTGTTGCCGGCTTCGTTGGTCTGGCAGCGGCTGCGGCTGGACCCGGAGCTCGATTCTGTCGGGCTGGTGGTGACGGCCTACTGCTGGCAGTTCATCTGGCTGTTGTTCGCCTTCGCCTTGCGTGGGCGAAGGCAGTGGGACAAGGATGACGCGGCACCCGTGGTGGTCTCGCTCCCCGGAGCCCCTGTGAACGAGTGGCGCTCCCGCTTCCCGGCGTCAACCAGCAGCGTCGATGGCCAGCCGGTGAGCGCGGAGTCCTTGCGCGTACGTTCCATGAACTTCGAACAGCCCTGGCGCACGCCGGAGGTCGCCGAGGTTCGTTACGAGGTCCTCCTGCCCGGCGCCTATGCCGTGGCGTTGCTTGGACGCGAATGGGACGACCTGGTGGACGACCTCCATCGGTATTCCGCGCCGGATGATCTGCTGGCGCAAGCCCTCGAGTCGCTCGATTGGCCAGGGCCGGAGCGCGCGCTCGGCGACCCTGTGGCGGCACCACGGGTTCTCGATTTCTTCGCCCATGAGTTGTTGCTGCGCTGGTTCGATGATGGCGTCCCCGAGGCTCCGGGGTTCGTCATCAACAGCGTCGAGGAGGTCCGCATGGAGGGGAACGACGTGTACCTCTCGGGCCGCGCGCGGCTTCACGAGCCCCAGGCGCGCTACGCATATCAGGACGTGTGAGGCGTGCCCTCCACGGGGAGGGGATGAACGCACAGCTTCATTCCAGCCCGCTGCTCGTGGCTGCTTTCAACGGCCGGGTCTTCGCCTATGACCGCGCCAGTGGCCGGACCGTGTAGTCGTTCTCCGTTCCAGGCAAATCGGGCTCTGGCGTTCGCCCGCGACCGGGAGCAGGAATGACCGCTGCGACGACGAACGCGCGTTCTTGGAGCCGCCGAGGGCCTTCGCGTGATGCGCGAAGCGGTCCGCGAGGAACGTGGTGATGAAGGAGTCGCTGTGGTCGTACCCCGCGTGTCGCCGCAGCGTGAGAGGGTGGCCCGCGGCATCGCAGGCGGCGGCCAGCAACTCCGGGCGCAACTGGGTGGCGAGGAACTCGTCGGCCTCACCCTGGTCACCCGCCGGGTGTGTCGACCGCCATCGACCGCTGACGCGTGTCGGTTGACGAGGCGGGGTCGTCGGTGTTCCTGGGTGGCCTTCTTGCTCCCCTCGACGTCGGGCCCAAGACGCTCGCGGGTGGTGCATGTCCGCTCGCCACCGGTGCAGGTCGTCTTGTGGGTCGCGAAGCCATTCTTGTTGCTGGTGCATTACTCGCTGCACTGCTTGGGCGTGGTGGCGCAGTCCTCACCGCAGGCCTCCTCGTCCCGGTAGGTCTCGGTGGTGCGTCACTACCCACGCCGAGAATCCTGACCCAACGGAGGACAGCCAGCTCAGGGCTCGGAGAAGCCGCCTTGGACCCATGTGTTGGCGGTGTCTCTGTTGAACTTGAAGTTCATCGGCACGCGATGCTTGGCGACCGTGGCGCCTGCGTCGTCGATGGCCGAGAGCAAGGCGTGGGGCTCATACTCATCGGCCACCAGCTCGAGGCGGACCTCGTACCAGCGGCCCTCCCAGGCGATGGAGAGCTTCCGGGTCATGGCCTGGTCGCGCTGTCGCGCGGAGCGGTCGAGGACTTCCGAGGCCGTCTTCACGAAGGTCGCGAACGCGGGCGCATCGAAAGGCTTGGGGTTCTTCTTGTCGCGGCCCATCACCCACGGGCTGATGAGGACGGGCTCGGCGATTCCCTGCTTGCGGATCTCCACGGCCCAGCCGTCATCCTCCTCGTTCTTGATGACCCGGGCCGACCAACCATTCTTCCGCCAGAATGTGGGCTCCATCACTTCGGGCTCGGCAGGCGTGCGCTCTTCACTCATGGGGATTCCTCATACCCTCCGAAGGCCGTTTGCCAGAGCAGAGAATGTGCTTTCCCCCGCACCACGGCAGTCGACCGCGCGCTTGACCTCCTCGCGGCCGAGCGCTCCGTGCAAGGCGGATCGCTGGATGGGGGATGACGGGAATCGAAGCCGCCGACATCTCGCTTGGAGGGGCACACTGGGGCACATGCGGCCCCATTGGGGCAATCCGCTCACGGACGCGAGCGGCCCGAGGTCCCCAGGTGTTGGAGTCCCTCGCCGATCTTGACGTCGCTCCCCGCGACTTCTCGGAAGCGTCTCACCTTGCCACCCTGGCCGGTCTCCTCGCCGCCTTCGTACGTGAAGTCCATGCGGACCTTGTACTTGCCCGGCGGCAGCAACGTCAGGTCATCCTGACGGACGTAGAAGATCTCGAGCCCCAGGTAGTTGTAGACGTAACGCGGGGGAGGTCCGTGCAATAGCACGGGGCGCCAGGCTGCTGCCGCCACGACTCCGCAAGCATGCCCGCGTCGAACCCGGTGTCCTCTACACGCGCCATTCCCACCTTGCGAGCCGTTGCCGGGTCCGCGGCAACAGGGCGCGTGCCCCATCCGCCAGGGGGCGCTCGTCTTCCGGGTGCTTCGCCAGGGCCGTGAGCACGGGCCGCAACCGCGGGTCGTCGGACATGGGAGTGTGAGCGTCCCAGGCAGAGGGGCGCTCACGAAGCACCAAGAGGTGTTTCAATTCACGACGAGCGCATCCGACGACGGGTCTCGAAGTCTCCGAAGAGGGCCTCAATCAACTGTCGAAGGGTGGCTTGAGGAGGGCAAGGGAACGCCCCGATACCCCTCTCGTTGTAGATTTCGACGCCGCTCTTGAAGACCGTGAACTCAGCGCTGGACCAGGAGAACACGGTGATGTGTCCTTCTGGATGGCGTTCGATTTCGAGTTGGCCCCCTTGGGGGCCTTCGCAGATGACTTCAAGTCTCTCGCTTGGCGGAATGGAGAAGCACATTCCAGACGGCTCAAGCCAGAGCTCAATGAAGGTCAGGCCGGGGTTCTCACAGGTGAAGCGTTCCGTGGTTCGTTCCATGTCGACGTGGCCCTTTGTGGTGGCGGTCTGGGGCCGGATTAGAGCACGTCGGCCAACCGTTGGGGGAGCCGGAGTCTCACCTACAAGAACACCGCTTCGATTTCGGCCTGGGGCGCGTTCGGATGGGAGCTTCCACTGCGCGCGTGACTCGCGCGGCGGGAGCTTTGCTGCCGTGTGGACGTGCGCGCCTACGGCCTGAGCGAGCAGAAGGCCAATTGATAGTCGAGGCCGTTGATCCCCAGCATGTCCTTGGCGGTGTATCCGGGCGGGCACGAGACTGCGCCTGTCGCGCGATTGGGCACATAGGTGCCGCCCTCCACCTGGCCCCACATGCCGCCGAAGGGATACTCGGGCTCTGACTTGGACATGTTGAGCTTGTGGCAGAAGTACAGGTTGGCATCGACGCCGGGAGTCCCCAGGACCTGTGTTGCCGCGTACCCGGGCGGGCAGGATTGCCCTCCCGTATAGGGGTTGTTCTTCAGGGTGGTGGGGGCATTTCTCGGATAACGGCTGTACATGCCGCCGAAGTCGAGGGCTTGATGATTGCCTCCGAGCGATGGCCGGAGGCAGACGAACACGGGCCAATCAACGCCATGGGTCTCCAGCAGCTTCGTCGCCTTGTACCCATGAGGGCATGTCGTTGAGAAGGTCGCTGGGTTGTAGACGGGCACGCCCCCATCCACGATTCCCCACATGCCTCCGAAGTCCCAGCGCGTGGGCGGCTGGTAGCAGAACTGCATCGTCCAATCGATGTTCGGGAAGCCCGACACCGGCCTGCTCACGAAGCCGGGCGGGCACGAGGCGGTGCCCGTCTCGGGGTTGGGCACCACCTTGCCGCCGTCCACCTGACCCATCATCCCGCCGAAGGGGAATGCCGGCTTCGTCCCGGGAATGTGGGGCTTGTAGCAGACGGCCACGTCGAAATCGTCGTAGGAGCCCAGGATCCACTGTTCCGTGTACCCGGCGGGGCATGAGGTATCAAAGGTATAGGGGTTGGGTACCGGGGTGCCCAGGACGTAGCCCCACATACCGCCAAAGTCGTAGAGCGGCTCACGGTCTTCCAGATGCGGCCGGGAGCAGAGGAACACGTCCAGATCCCGGCCGGGCCTCGCCGCGGAGCCCAACAACCGCGTCGGCTTGTATCCAGCGGGACACGTGTCCGAGCCGGTGGCCGGGTTGGGCGAAAGCCTGTTTTCGCCCACGTAGCCCCACATGCCGCCGAAATCGAGGTGCGTGGAGTACCCGGCCTTGAGGCGCATGTTCATGGCGCTCGAGGCTGCGTATACCTTCACGTAGTAGGTGCCAGCCTCCGGATTGGGGATCGTGCACGTCTCCGCGCTGCCTGCGAGTTGCGGCCTGCAGACGTACGAGTTGTGGGCCGGCTCGGAGCCGAACTGCACGTAGAGGTTCCCGTTACCTGTGCCCCCGCTCAACTCGAAGGTCAGGGGGCCGGCGTCCTTCGGCACGGACAGGGTGTAGGTGCAGCTCCACATCCCCGTGAGCAGGGAGAATTCGGGGGCGTCGCTCCATTGGAGAGGATGCAGGTCGTCTCGGTAATCCAGGTCGCGAACGACGACACGCGCGCGAACATGCTCGGGTAGCGCGAGTCGCCACAGCCGTCCACCTGCTTCCAGCTGTTGACGCCCACGAGCACGCGAGAGTCGCCGTAGGGAACCGTGAGTGGACCGCCACTGTCTCCCTTGCAGGTGCTCTTGCCGAGCGCGGCAGCGCCGATCATGTCCGGGGTGATGACGTAATCCGGATAGGCCGCCTGGGCCGCGCTGTTGCTGAGAAGGAGCAGGTCGACGGTCTGCAACGTATCGGCAGAGGGGCCGTTGACGGTGAGCCTGCCCCAGCCGGTGGCGCGTGCGACGACGCCCGGGGTGGTGACTCGAGAGGATTCGTCGACCGCCGTGGCGAAGGGGATGGCCTTGGCATCGGGGCCGCTCAGATCGAGCGGCGTGGACAAGCGTAGCAGCGCGACGTCCTTGTCCATCGCCGACGACTGGTAGCCGGGAAACGGGATGACGTCGTGGTCGGTTGCGACGTGGCGGACCTGGCGATTGGCGGAGTCACTGAGGGCGGTGACACCCGCCACCACGAAGTGCGGTTTCTCGATGTTGCCGTAGTCGTCGCGGACGCAGTGCTGCGCGGTGAGGATCCATCGATCGCCGAGGATGGAGCCACCACGGTATTCGTCTCCATCCTCGTCCTGCAGTGACACCTGCCAGGGGTTGGCGCTGATGGTCGTATCGGTGCCGCCGACAATCTCCTGCTCGCCGGACGAGGCGGGCCCCGGTGCGGGTGGTTCTTCATGGGCCCGGGAGCCACAACCCACCAGCAGAGACGTCCAGCCGGCGATGGCCCAACGACAGAGGGCACCCTGGAGGGGCGCGATGCGGAATAAAAAAGGAGGGGGCATGAGGTTCTGGGGCTGTGGTCGGGGCGAGGAAGAAGAAGCGGCCATGCGCTGCTCCACGGCGCGGGTCCGCGCGTTAGCACAGTTCCCGTGGGGCGCGGCGGAGAGGCCACCGCGAGTGGACCTTTGAAGAGTCGCTCAGGAACGTGAAGGTTGCGCCTGTTCGACCAGTCGGTGTGGAAATGCCATTTGCCATACCTCGCGAGGGGTATGGGGGTGGATGCGCATCCCCGGTAAAGGCAGGGGATGCGTTCCATTGCATGCCTGTTCATGGTCGTGTCGGCGTTGATGCTCGGGGCCTGTGGCGAGGTCTTCGCGGGGAGTTGCGTCGACACGAATTGCGCCGACTACACGTCCCAGTCCGCGGCACAGGCGGCCTACGAGGCCGACCCGGAGTGCCGCGCGGACCTCGACGCGGACAAGGACGGCGTGGCCTGCGAGGAGGAGGGGAACGGCGTGCGCTGGTGCCCTTCGACCTCCGCTTGCGGCTGCTCCAACAAGAACAAGAGCGCCTGTGGTGGCGACCCCTGTTGCCGGTGGGTCGTCGGATCCGGCTGCGGGTGCAGGTAGGCTGGATCGCGTGAGGCCGTGCACCGTGGTGCGTTTTTGAACCGCTGGGGGACACATGCGAGTCTTGAAGGGAGATACCGTCATCCACCGCAGGACGCGGGAGGTGGGCATCGTCGAGCGCCGCGATGGGAACCACGTCGTGCTGCGCTGGCCCGAGCGCAATGGCCAGCGTGAAACCATTCCGAGGAACGAGGTGCAGGGGCTCGCGGAGGCGATGGCGGAAGCGCGTCAGGCCTCGAAGCTCTTCAGCACGACGTTGAGCCTCACGGGGGCGTCGTCCCTGGCGGACCTGGTCTCCCGGTTTGGCTATTCGACGGGACACATGCGCGGTGGGTCCCTGCGCAAGGTTCGCACGCAGCTCGAGCGCGCTGGGTTGCGGCTCGACACGGAAGATGACAGTGCGCGGCGAGATTCTCGCTTCTGGCTCACGTTGCTCGACCTTCCTGCACCCGCGTCAGTCCCCGTCGACGAAGAGCCCGAGCAGAAGCATTTGAGACAGGTCGTGCTCCCGTCGCCGTCCTGGCCCCTGGCGTTCGGTTTGGTTCCTCACCGGGAGGTGGCGCTCCTGCGTGCGTTGACGGAGCGGGAACCGCTCCTGTGCATCCTGCACCTCTCCGATACCGCGGCGGACGGAAGCTGGCTTCAATCGACCTGGGAGTCCCTGTTGTCCTGGGCCTACCGCGCCGCACAGCGCTTCGTCTGGCAATTCTCCAGCGATGAAGACGTCACGGTGCGCCTGGGTTCGTCCGCGCTGCTCCAGTCGCATCTGGAGCCCACGTCGATCGACGAGCACGCGGGGCGGCTGCAAACGGGGCCCAGGAGTCTCAACCTCGTCACGGTCCGGCGTGACGCCGAGCTTCCGGTCGACTTCGACCGCCTCAAGGCGAGTTGGCCCGGCCCGCTCTTCGAGTTCTTCCCTCCAGAGGAGGCTCACGAGCTGGAGGCGAGCAGGGCAGCAGTCGTGAGCCTCCTTTATCTGCTCGGCGGGATGCCCGCGGCGGACGCGCCGCGTTCGCTATCCAGGTTGTCTCCGGTTCGCCTGGCGGTCTGGGCGCGCGAATCCGCCGAACAGTTGCTCGCTCGAGGCTCGGCGTTGGTGGGGGAGGTCTTTTCGAAGCGGGGTGCTTCCAAGCTGAAGGGAAGTACCGAGGGCGACACATCACTTTCGCTCAAGGCTTTGCTGGCGCATTGGCTCATCAAGCAGGACCCGGAGGTGAAACTGGACTTCGAGGTCGCGGACGGCCGAGCCGGCGGGGTCGACCGGCGCATCGACCTGGTGGTCGAGGACGAGGGGCACTTCGAAGTCGAGAGCCTGCGCGGCTCGGGCCCCATGGAGGACTTCATTCAGCGGAAGGTCTTCGCCCGGCTTCGGGACAAGCACTTCACGCTGGTTGTTCCCAACGAGGCGCTCCTCTGGGCTGGGCCCTATCTGACGGATGTCGCCTTTCATCTGGAGGAACAGGGGAGGGTGATGATTCCCGGCGCGGAGCAGGTCTGGATGCAGCTCGAGGGCGTCCAGTGGCCGGAGAGCGCCTCGGAAGTGGAGTCTCCAGAGGTCGCCGCCGAGGACTTCCTCTCCTCGCCAGGACGCTCGCCGAGCGTCGAGACCTTGAGGCTGAACGACATCGTGGGGTACGCGGAGCTGCGCCAACGTATTGAGGCGCAGGTCATCTGGCCGGAGCGGCATTCGCGGTGGCTGCGGGGCATCTCCCGCTCACCGGGCATCCTGTTTTTCGGCCCGCCAGGATGCGGGAAGTCGCGAATGGCCAAGGCCATCGCGGGAGAATTGGAGCAAGAGGTCCGGCTCCTCGCGCCCTCGGACCTGCGCGGCGAGTACATCGGGTGGGGGCAAATCCGCGTCCGGGAGCAGTTCAACTGGCTCGCGGAGCGAGAGCAGCGGATGCTCGTCATTGACGAGTTCGATGCCATCGCCAGGTCACGCCGAGGCGGTGAGATGCACTCGGATGAAAAGTCGACCGTGAATGAACTCCTGGTCCAGCTCGACAAGGTCACGCGCCTGGGCCGCATCGTCGTGGCGACGACGAATGATGTCGACGCGTTGGACGATGCTGTCCTGAGAACAGGGAGGTTCGGCAGCTTCGTTCCCGTGGGGCCGCCAGACG
Organism: Myxococcus sp. 1LA; assembly: GCA_046520405.1. Lineage (GTDB taxonomy): Bacteria > Myxococcota > Myxococcia > Myxococcales > Myxococcaceae > Myxococcus. The sequence goes on along the minus strand of JBKGHI010000145.1, from coordinate 8,968 downwards.
TGGAGGCGGCGGCGGACATTCTCGACTTCTACCTGAGGCAGTTCGCACGCGTGGCCGCCGAGCAGCCGCAACTTCGGGTGCTCATCCCTTCCCGAGACGCGTTGCTGCCGCTCCTGCGTCCCGTCATGAGCGCCAATGCCTCGGAGTCTCGAGCCTTCAGTGGCTCGGACCTGGAGGCCGCCGTGAATCACGTGGTGATGGACCGCATGCGAGCGGCCATCGAAGGGCGCTCCATCGCGGTGCAGTCGACCGTCGAAGCCAGCATTTCGGCAGACGCGGTCGTAAGGGCTTTGCAGTTGGGGCCTCGGTCCGTTCGTTCCGAAGCGCTGGCGTGTTTCGAGGACGCGAAGGCCCGTTACTGCGGGCGTTGAAGCGCCGTCATGGCATGGGGGAACAAATGCCGCCACGCGTGAATGTCTCCCCAGGGACCTCCTCCGGCCGCAATCCCCGCGTTGTTCATCAGCAGGGCGACTTCGCGGAAGGTGTCGTAAGCGGTGTCGCACAGGCGCGTGAGGTCATCGTGCGACGTCACGTCTCCGACGACCGTACGAACCTCCACGGCCTGAGCAAGCTCCTTCGCAACCTGCTGGAGGGCATCGGCGTTCCGGTCGAAGAGGCAGAGCTTCATTCCCCGGCCAGCGAAATACCGTGCGGCGGCAGCGCCAATGCCCATGCCGGCGCCCGTGACGACCGCGACGCGACCGGGCGAGAGAATATCGTCGTTCATGCGTGCCTTCCTTGGCTCAGTTGAGCCGCGTGAGTTTCGCCATGCGCGCGGCTTTGACGGGCTCCGGCGTGGTGCGGTTCTCGACGACCATTTGCTTCGTCGCTTCATCGCCGCCGACGACATGATCCTCATCGTTCATCAGGGCGTCAAAGCCCTGCCTGGCGACGAGCGTCTTGTCGTTCTTCGGGCCCGAGTCGATCGCGCTGCGGCCCATGCCCGCGTTCTTGTGGAAATGGGTGTCGGTCGCTCCCGGAAGGAGCGCCGTAACGGTCACCCCCGAGCCGCGAAGCTCCTCGCGCAGTGACTCCGCGAAGGAGAAGCCGAAGGCCTTCGAGGGACCGTAGACCGTTTCGTAGGGAGTCGGCTGCGTGGCGGAGACGGAGGAGACGATCAGGATGCGGCCGCGCTTGTTGGGGACCATGTGCTGAACCACCCGCTTGGCCATGTGCACCGTGCCTGAGACGTTGATGGCAATCAGGCGCAGCTCGTCCTCAAGCTTGTTGTCGACAAAAGCGCCGCCCAGGCCGATGCCCACGTTGAGGGCCGCGGCTTCAAGAGGCCGGCCCAGCGCCGCCACGAAGTGCCAGAAGCTCTCGACTCCCTCGTAGGTGGCGGCGTCGGCCTGGTGCGCGTAGGTCTCCACGCCCAGCGCTCGAAGCGCCTTGGCGGACGCGTGAACCCGATCGCTGGAGCCCGAAATCGCGACGTCGAACCCGTGCTGTGCGAACTGCTTCGCGAGCTCGAATCCAATCCCCGAGGAACCCCCGGTGACCAGGGCAAGAGGGCGTTGGTTCTTCATGGCGATATCTCCTTGTCTTGATGAACGACGAGTGGAGCCCCCAGCGAGGGCAGGAGAAGGGGCACCCCACGCTCGCGCGCGAGTCGCATGAGGTGCTCGATGGGTTCATCCCACCGATGCATGGCCAGATTGAAAGTGGACCAGTGAATGGGCAACAGCGGCCCACCTCCGAGCATTCGGTGTGCCTCCATTGCGTTGTCTGGTCCCAGGTGGATGTCGCCCCAGGCGGGATGGAACGCGCCTATCTCCAGGGCGACGAGGTCGAACGGGCCGAACCTCCGGCCGATCTCCCCGAACTGAGGGGTGGGGCCCGTGTCTCCGCTGAAGTAGACGCGATGACGGTCGCCGCGAAGGCGTCGCCACCAGAGCGTGGAGTGCCCCAGCCACGTTACGCGAAGGCTCTCTTCGGGGGAGGTGTCCCAGCTTGCAACCGGCTCGGCGACAGGGAGTGGCGTCAGCGGTCTGCGCTGCTGGCCGCCGAAGAAGAGGTCCAGCAGCGTCGGCCTCGGACCGTTCCACGGCGGAGACGGAGGCTCACGGTTTAGAAAGGTCCCGTTCTCGTAGCGCGACTGGCGGGCCAGCGAAGCGAGCCGGGTCGGGTCTGGATTGTCTCCAAACGTTGCGAGCCCGCGGGTTGATAGGAGGAGCACGCATCCCGCGAGCGCCACGACGCCGAGGAGGGAGAACCCCGCGTAGCGGAGTAATTGGCGGCAGCGGGCTCGTTTCCGGGTGTGAATCACGGGAGATCACCGGGTCGTGCGTGTCAGGGGGGGCGCGAACTTTCCCGGCAAACATGCTCCGGCTGTCGCATCGTGGAAACTGGCGGAATCCGCATGGACCATTAAGAAAGTTGAAAGATGGCCCACAGCCCGCTGAACGCACTCCACGCCTTCCTCGCCGTCGCACGGCACCGGGGCTTCGCACCCGCCGCCACCGCGCTCGGGCTCACTCCCTCCGCGCTCAGTCAGGCTGTCAGGCAGTTGGAGGAGCGCCTGGGCGTCGCGCTGCTGACGCGGACCACCCGGAGCGTGGCCCTGACCGATGCCGGTCGGCGGTTGCTGGAGACCGCGGGCCCAGGTGTGGACCAGGCGCTTGAGGCACTCAAGACGGCAGTCGCGCGGCCGGGTGAGGTGACGGGGAGGGTTCGGCTCTCGGTTCCTCCCTTGGCGGTCCGGACCCTCATGGCCCCGCTGCTGCCCCGGTTCTTGGCGCTGCACCCGCGAGTCGATGTGGAGGTGCGCGTGGAGAACCGCTGCGTCAACATCGTCGCGGAGGAGCTCGACGCGGGTATTCGACTGACGGAGTCAATCGAGCGAGACATGGTGCAGATTCGCTTGTTCGAGCCGTCTCGTTTCGTCGTGGTGGGCTCGCCTGCGTATCTGGAGCGGCGAGGCGTCCCGGCGAAGCCCAAGGACCTGCTCTCGCACGCGTGCATCTGTATCCGCTCCTCAACCACGGGTGGGCTCTACCAGTGGGAGCTGGAGCGTGGGCAGGAGCAATGGCGTCTCCCTGTCGAGGGGCCCGTCACCACCCACGACGAGACGCTGATGCTCGATCTGGCGGAGGCCGGCGTGGGGCTCGCGTACACGTTTGAGCCGAGCGCCGTGGCGAGGATACGGAGTGGGGCCTTGAAGGTGGTCCTTGAGCCGTTCGCGGCTGAAGTCGAAGGGCTCTTTCTCTACTTCCCCAGCCGTGCGCAGGTGTCACCTGCGCTACGGGCCTTCGTGGACGTGGCGCGGCAGTTCGCGGTTGAGCAGAAGGCTGCGCCACTACGCAGGCGGCAGACTTCCGTGCGGCCACGTTCCTCCTGATGTGCGTTACGGTTGTGTGCTTGCCAGCTTGGGGGCGGGGAACAGGGGCGGGTTGAGCCTCGTGAAGTCACCCAGCTGGTAGTACGGGGCGTAGGGGTAGGGCGGTGCCTTGAAGCTCGCCGCGTCGAGCTTCGTGAGCTGCTCCGGGGAGAGCGACCACCCGATGGCCCCGAGGTTGTCGCGAAGCTGCGCTTCGGTCCTCGCGCCGATGATGACGCTGGCCACCGTCGGACGGGTTGTCAGCCAGTTCAAGGCGACCTGCGGAATGGATTTGCCAGTCTCCTTGGCGACGTCGTCGAGGGCATCCACCACGCGATACAGATGCTCGTCGTCAACGGCGGGGCCGAAGTCGGCCGTCTGGTGCAGGCGGCTCACCTCCGGGAGTGGTTGTCCGCGCCGGACCTTGCCCGTGAGGCGGCCCCAGCCGAGCGGGCTCCAGACCATCGCGCTGACGCCCTGGTCCAACGCGAGCGGCATCAGCTCCCACTCATAGTCGCGTCCGATGAGCGAGTAGTAGGCCTGGTGTGCGACATACCGGGGGTAGCCGTACTGCCGTGCCACGGCGAGCGACTTCATCAGGTGCCAGCCCGAGAAGTTCGAGACGCCGACGTAGCGAACCTTCCCCTGGCACACGAGTTCGTCCAGCGTGGAGAGCACTTCCTCGACAGGCGTCGCGGCGTCGAATGCGTGCAGTTGGAAGAGGTCGATGTAGTCGGTGCCGAGCCGCCGCAATGATGCTTCACACGCTCGAAGGAGGTGGGACCGTGACGAGCCGGCGTCATTTGGGCCGTCGCCCATGGGCAGTGAGACCTTCGTCGAGATGAGGGCTTGCTGACGGCGTCCCTTGAGCGCCGCGCCCAGCACTTCCTCCGATGCCCCATTCGAGTAGACGTCCGCCGTGTCGAACAGCGTCACTCCGGCCTCAATGCAGATGTCGACCATCCGCCGTGCCTCGTTCACGCCGGTGTCTCCCCATGCGCCGAAGAGCGGTCCCTGGCCGCCGAAGGTGCCGGCGCCGAAGCTGAGGACAGGCACCTGGAGCCCAGAGGCTCCGAGTCGTCGATGTTCCATCGTCATTCTCCAGATTTTCGGTGGGCGTGGAGGCTTCACGCGATGGTCGGGACGACGCCGCCATCCGCACGGAGCGCGGCGCCATTCGTGGCGGAGGACAGCGGGCTGGCGACAAAGGCCACGAGCGCGGCAATCTCCTCGGCCTCGATGACGCGCTGGAGCAGGGACGTCGGCCGCTCCTTCCGGAAGAACTCCGCCTCGATTTCGGCCATGGGCGCGTTCGGGTTCGACGCGACGCTCTTGAAGAAGTCGCCGATGCCCTCGGAGCGGGTCGTCCCTGGCAGCACGGAGTTGACCGTGACGCGGGTGCCCTTCGTCGTTGCCGCCAGGCCCCGTGAAATCGAGAGCTGAGCGGACTTCGTCATCCCGTAGTGAATCATGTCCGGCGGGATGACGAGCGCGGAGTCACTGGCGATGAAGATGATGCGCCCCCAGTTCCGCTTCAGCATTCCCGGCAGGTATTGCCGCGCCAGCCGGGCGCCGCTCAGGACGTTCACCTCGAAGTACTTGCGCCAGTCCTCGTCGGTGACATCGCCGAACGCCTTGGACTCGTAGATGCCGAGGTTGTTGACCAGGATGTCCACCTCGGGAAGATCGCGAGAGAGGAGCGCGGCGCCCTCTGCGTTCGCCGGGTTCGCCAGGAGCGTCCGTACGCGCTCGGTGCTGCCAGGGTGGGCCTGTTCGATGTGGGCCACCGCCGCATCGAGCTTCTCTCGTGCGCGTCCGGGAATCACCACGCGCGCACCCTCCGCGGCCAGTCGTGCCGCGATGGCGAGACCGATGCCCGCAGTGCCTCCCGTCACGAGCGCGGTCTTTCCGTCGAGTTGCAAGTTCATGTTCTTTCCAGGGGTATGCGGATTTCAGGTGGATGAATGCCCGCGTCATGTAGCGGCGGACCGCTTGAGAGAAAATGTCCAAAGTGTCAAAGTTCCTGTGAGCTTGATTCACAGGAGCCGATGTGGACCACCGTGCGGGAGAGATGGCCGTCTTCGTGGCCACGGCCGACAGCGGGAGCTTCTCCGCGGCGGGCCGCAAGCTGGGGCTGACGCCCTCGGCCGTCAGCAAGCTGGTCGCCCGTATCGAGGAGCGGTTGGGAACCTCGCTGCTGATGCGCACGACGCGTGCGTTGCAACTGACGCCGGAGGGGGCGCTCTATCTGGAGCGGGCGCGTCGCATCCTGGCGGAGATTGATGAGGCGGAGAGCCTCGTCACCACGGGCAATGTGGTACCGCGAGGCCTGCTGCGGGTGAACACCTCGGTGGCGTTCGGGGAGATTTACGTCCTGCCGCTCGTGCCCCGGTTCCTGGCGCTGTACCCCCAGGTTGAGCTCGACATCTCGCTGACGGACACGGTGATTGACCTGCTGGACCAGCGGACGGACGTCGCCATCCGGACCGGGCCGCTGCGGGACTCCAGCCTCAAGGCGAGGAGGCTGCTTGAAAGCCGCCGCGTCATCGTGGCGTCGCCCGCGTACCTCAAGGCACATGGCACGCCGAGGCGGCCGGAGGACCTCGCCCGGCATAACTGCCTGCGGTTCAACTTCCGGCGGCCCACCGACGAATGGCCCTTCCGGGACCCGGCGAGCGGTGAGGCGTTCTCGATGCCTGTGTCAGGCAATGTCCATGGCAACAGCGGGGTCGTGCTGCGCCAGCTCGTGCTGGATGGCGTGGGGCTGGCGCGGCTTGGTGGCTATCACGTCCAGCCTGACCTGGCGGCGGGCCGGCTCGTCGAGGTGCTCGGGAAGTACGGCGCGGGGGACATCGAACTCATCCACGCCGTGCACATCGGCCACGAGCACCTCGCCACGCGCGTCCGGACCTTCATCGACTTCCTTGCCGAGGCGCTGAAGTCGCGCTCCTTTCGATGAAGGTCCGGGCTTCGCGGTCAAGGCGTCGCGGGGGGGCTTCTTCATCATGGTGAGCGCGTCGTTGGCGTCGTTGAACAGGCCCATGCGTGCCTTGAATTGAGCCCGATTCAAGAGAAGCTCCCTTTGTGAGTGCAACATTCCCATGTGTGTGCTGGTTTGGACGTGTGTCACAGGTGCGGCCTATGCTGTCTTTCTTCAACCCAGGAGGGCTGCATGAACCGTTTCGCCAAGTGGACTGTCGTTGCCGCCGGTGTGCTGATGGCTGCGTGTGGTGGAGAAGTGGCCTCCGAGGAGCAGGGACTCTCCCTCAAGGATGAGGAGACCTCCTTCGAGCGTCCCAGGCTGTGCATCGGCGGCGGGACTTACATGACCGAGGTCACCTATTACACGGACGCGACGAAGACGGAGGAGGCTGGCCGCGAGGACTGTCTCTGTAGTGGCGTGGTCCTCAAGAGCGGCCGGGTCACGCCGTACTCCAATGTGCGGACGAGCCTGTGTGCCGCCGGAGGCGGAGGCGCCCAATAGCCGTGGCGTCTGCCTGACTCGCTGACGGCGTGATAGGGACGGGGGCATGGAAGCGACAGTCGCGCTGTGCCCCCTTCATCCCGAGCATCCCGCGGAGGGCACGTGCAGCCGCTGCGGCACCTTCCTGTGTGAAGGCTGCCGCAAATGGCAGGTGGGGCGCATGCTCTGCCTGCGTTGCCACACCGTGGCGGTAGGGGAGAAGCCTTCCAAACGCGCGACGCTGGCGCTCATCTTCGCCACGGTGGGGTTCATCGGGTTCGTGCCAGGACTCGTGGGGCTGGTGCTCGGCTATCTGGAACTGGCGGCCATCCGGCGTGGCGCCGCCCCAGGTTCCGGGGAGGACTGGGCCCGGCTCGCGCGCAACGTCGGCTGGTTCCATGTGGCGATGCTGGTCATCATCGGCCTCGGGGTGGCCATGCCGAGCTGAGTGGGCGGATGGGTTCCCCAAAATTCGCCCGTGGCTTTGCAATGTCATCCAAAGGACAGCTAGCTTCGCCCCGCTGACCCGGTCCGGGTCGAATGAGGGGGTTTACGTGGGATCGAAGAAGCTGGCTTTGGAGGCGGGTGGCCCACCTCGCTTGGATTTGTCGTGGGGCATGGGGTGGAAGAAGTTCACGGTCACCCTGGATGGAAAGGTCGTGGGCACCGTGGACGGCGGTACGTCCGAGCTCAAGAAGGGGGCGCAGTTCCGGCTCCCGGACGGAAGCACGTTGGACGTCAAGCTGGAGAGCGGCGTGTTCCGGGTGGCCCTGTCGGTGCTGCGCAATGGCGTGCCCCTTCCGGGCTCCGACACGGACCCCGCGCAGCAGGTCAAGAGCGCCGGGAACCTGCTCTACTTCCTGGCGGCGCTGAACACCCTGCTCGGTGTCATCGCCATGGTCGCGCAGGTCGACGCCCTGGAGACCATGGGGATGGGCATTGGCTCCATCCTCTTCGGCGTCGTGATGGCGGTGCTGGGCTTCTTCACCTATCGCGGCGCCCGCGCGGCGCCGATGATCGCCGGCATCCTCTACATCGGTGACGCGCTGCTGACGGTGGCGGACACCGCCATGGCGGGTGGGCGCCCGTCGGTCGTGGGCCTCATCTTCCGCGCCTACATCGTCATCACGCTCTTCACCGCGTCGAAGGCGGCGGGTGACTTGAAGCGTCGTGTGCAGGCCGGCGCGGGCGTTTCGCTCCAGCCCTGATTCCAGAAAAACAACGCCCCCTGGCGGAAAGGCCAGGGGGCGTCGTGGGCACCGCGGTCGCGACGTCAGCGCTCCGTCGCCTCCGCCGCGTTCCGCTCTTCCTTGCAGAACGCCAAACGCTTTTGGATGACGTCCAGCGGCACGGCCATCTCCAGCTTGAACGACGTGCCATCCGGCTGGACGCGCGCGAAGTCGAGCAACTGCGCCAGGTCCTTCTCACCCTCGGCCTGCGCCTTGATTCGCGCCATGCTCAGCGCGGCGCCCAGCGTCTTGCCCAGGTCCGTGACTTCGTCACCATTCGCGCCGCGGACCTCGGCCACCATGGCCACGTCGCCGCTCGCGTCCACGTGCAGCTCCACGTTCTGCGCCACGTCGCGGATGCGCTGCGCCAGCTCCGCCTGCTCCTTGGGCAAGAGCCGCGCGAGCTGCTCCACCGACAGCACGCCGTACATCTCTCCGTAGGTGCTGCCTTCGCCGATGGCGGGCGGCTCGTCCGGACCGCGTCCCTCCACCCGGTCCACCACCGCCTTCACCTCGTCCGGCGACTGGCCAATCACCAGCAGCTCGTTGTTCCACGTCGCCACCGCGGCGTCGCTCCGCCGGCGCGCCGTGGTCCCATCCGGCCGCGTCACCGTCATCTCGCCCGGCTCGTACACCCGGGCGCCTTCGCCGTAGTCCATGGACACGCGCTCGCCCAGCAGCTCCTTGAACTTCGCGTTGGCGAAGTTGCCCGACAGCATCAGCCCCTCATCGGTGATGACCAGCCGGTCCAGGTCCTGGAGCGGGTCCACGCCACTGAGGTTCCGCAGCTCCTCCAGCCGCTTGCCGCCATCCCGCATCAGGCAGTCCAGCAGCAGCTCGCCAATGGGCGAGTGCCGCAGCGCGTTCGCCTCGATGACCACCGCCGTCTTGCCCTCGCCGCGGGGCAGGGCGGCCAGCAGCGGGTCCCTGGGGCGTGCGCGCTCCGGCGTGCCGCGGTCC
>JBKGHI010000144.1:0-21913 GCA_046520405.1 Myxococcus sp. 1LA | reverse complement strand
TCGCGAGGGTGGCCGCACGGTGGGCGCCGGCGTCGTGGCGGAAGTCGTCGAGTAGCTTAGACCCCCAACGGCTCCCTGGGTCCCCCCAATGGGGAATTTTCGGGGAGCCGATGGGAATCCAGTTGCACACCCTGGGGCGGGATGGTACACACCGCGCCCCTTCGTTCTGAAGAAACGGCTCTGTGAAATCCAGGGGATGTCGGTCGTAACGCCCTCCCGCGGCAGAGGCAGAGTTCGTCCAAAGAGGTTCTTGCGAATGGCGACACAGAAGATCCGCATCCGGCTGAAGGCGTACGACTCGAAGCTCCTGGACCAGAGTGCGGGTGAGATCGTCGAGACGGCCAAGCGCACGGGCGCGAAGGTGGCCGGTCCGATCCCCCTTCCCACGCGCATCAACAAGTTCACGGTGCTGCGGTCTCCGCACGTGGACAAGAAGAGCCGTGAGCAGTTCGAGATCCGCACGCACAAGCGCCTGCTCGATATCCTCGAGCCCACGCAGCAGACGCTGGATGCGTTGATGAAGCTGGATCTGTCGGCTGGCGTTGACGTCGAGATCAAGTCCTAGGAAGCGGGTGGGCGTTCGAGTGGTTTCACTCCGACCCCCGCGAGGAAAGTGCCATGGCGAAGTTTGACGTTGTCGACCTGGATTTGAAGAAGGTGTCGGAGATCGAGCTCTCCGACGATGTCTTCGGCACCGAGCCGAACGCCCACCTGTTCTACGAGGTGGCGAAGATGCAGCAGATCAACCGGCGCCGCGGCACGGTCGGGGTGAAGAACACCTCGCTGGTCAGCGGCGGCGGCAAGAAGCCCTGGAAGCAGAAGGGCACCGGCCGCGCTCGTCAGGGCTCCATCCGCGCTTCCCACTGGGTGGGCGGCGGTAAGGCGATGGCTCCCAAGGCGCGCGACTACTTCTACCGCCCGCCCCGCAAGGTGCGCCGCGGCGCCCTGAAGTCCGCGCTGTCCCTGCGGGCCCAGGAGAAGACGCTCATCATCCTGGACGGCTTCTCCCTGGATGCTCCGAAGAGCAAGCAGGCCTTCGAGGTCCTCACCAAGCGTCTGAAGCTCCAGAACGCCCTGGTGATTGACGACAAGGGCAACACCAACCTGCACCGCAGCGTGCGCAACCTGGCGAAGTTCGACGTGCTGCCGCCCGAGGGCCTGAACCTCGAGGCCGTTCTCCGGCACTCGCACCTCGTCCTTACGTCCGCGGCCGCGAAGACCCTCGAGGGGGCGCTGTCATGAATCTGAACGACGTCATCAAGGGCCCGCTCATCACCGAGAAGCTGGACAAGGCCCGCGAGAAGTTCCGCCAGTACTCGTTCATCGTCGACCGCAAGGCGACGAAGCACGACGTGGCCCGCGCGGTGGAGACGCTCTTCAAGGTCACCGTCGAGGGCGTGAACACCAACATCGTCCGCGGCAAGATCAAGCGGGTGGGTCGTAGCATCGGCAAGCGGCCCAACTTCAAGAAGGCGGTTGTGACGCTGAAGCAGGGCGACTCGATCGAACTCTTCGAGGGAGGGGCGGCCTGACGCCACGGCGTCGAGCCAGCCTGAGGAACACACCATGGGCATCAAGAAGTACAAGCCGACTAGCGCCGCCCGCCGTCTGATGACGGTGTCCGACTTCGCGGACATCACCAAGGACTCGCCCGAGAAGAGCCTCACCGAGCCGCTCAAGCGCTCCGGTGGTCGCAACGTCCACGGGCACATCACCCGCCGGCACCAGGGTGGCGGCCACAAGCGCCGCTACCGCGTCATCGACTTCAAGCGCCGGGACAAGGATGGCGTCCCCGCGAAGGTCGTGGCCGTCGAGTACGACCCGAACCGCACCGCCAACATCGCGCTGCTGCACTACGCGGACGGCGACAAGCGCTACATCCTCGCTCCGGTCGGCCTGAGCGTGGGTGACACGGTGTTCGCCGGCGAAGGCGCGGACATCCGGCCTGGCAACAGCCTGCCGCTGCAGAACATCCCGGTGGGTACGGTCATCCACAACGTGGAGCTGAAGCCGGGCCGTGGCGCCCAGGTCATCCGCTCCGCCGGCACGTCCGGACAGCTGATGGCGAAGGAGGACCGCTACGCGCAGGTGCGTATGCCCTCCGGCACCGTCCGCAAGGTCCTCATCGAGTGCCGCGCCACCGTGGGCCAGGTGGGTAACATCGAGCACGAAATCATCCGTATCGGCAAGGCGGGTAAGAGCCGCTGGCTGGGCATCCGTCCCACCGTCCGCGGTCTGGCGATGAACCCGGTCGACCACCCGCACGGCGGTGGTGAAGGCAAGTCCGGTCAGGGTAACCCGCACCCTGTGTCCCCTTGGGGCAAGAAGACCAAGGGTCTCACCACGCGCACGAACAAGCGCACTGACAAGTTCATCGTCTCCGGCCGCCGCCAGGGCGCGCGCAGCCAGTAAGAGGATTCCATGGCTCGTTCGATCAAGAAGGGTCCGTTCGTCGACGACTTCCTCGTGAAGAAGATCGAGGACATGATCAAGACGAACAAGAAGGCCGTCGTAAAGACGTGGTCCCGCCGCTCCACCATTCTTCCGGAGTTCGTGGGTCACACCTTCGCGGTGCACAACGGGAAGAAGTTCATCCCGGTGTTCGTCACGGAGAACATGGTTGGCCACAAGCTCGGCGAGTTCGCCCCGACGCGTACGTTCGGCGGTCACTCGGCGGAGAAGAAGGTCGCCAAGGCCCCGGGCAAGTAGCCTGGCGCATTGCCTGAGAGCCTGAGGAGAAGACCATGGAGTCGACTGCACATCTGCGTTTCCTGCGCATGAGCCCCCGCAAGATTTCCACCGTTGCGGAGCTCGTCCGGGGCAAGCCTGTTGAGGCGGCCCTCAACATCCTGAAGTTCACCAAGCGCGCCGCGGCCAAGCCGGTGGAGAAGCTCATCAAGAGCGCCGTGGCCAACGCGACTGACAAGTCCAAGGGCCAGGTCGACGTGGACACGCTCTACGTGAAGACCATCTCCGTGGACCAGGGCCCCACCCAGCGCCGGTTCATGCCGCGCGCCATGGGCCGGGCCACCCCCATCAAGAAGAAGACGGCCCACGTCCACGTGGTGCTCGCCGAGGCGAAGAAGTAGGACCCGTCGGGCCCTGCCCGGACGCTTCAAGGAGAATCACGTTGGGACAGAAAGTTCATCCGATCGGGTTCCGGCTTGGTGTCATCAAGACCTGGGACTCCAAGTGGTTCGAGCACAAGAACTACGCGCAGTGGCTTCACGAGGACATCCGCATCCGCGAGTTCGTGAAGAAGTCGCTGAACCACGCGGGCGTCTCGAAGGTGGAGATCGAGCGCGCGGCCAACAAGGTCAAGGTCAACGTCCACACCGCGCGGCCGGGCATCGTCATCGGCAAGCGCGGCGCGGGCATCGAGACGGTGAAGAAGGACCTCCAGCAGTTCACGAAGAACGAGGTCTTCCTCAACATCGTCGAGGTCCGTAAGGCCGAGACCGACGCGCAGCTGGTGGCGGAGAACATCGCCACGCAGCTCGAGCGCCGCATCGCCTTCCGCCGCGCCATGAAGAAGGCGCTGCAGACGGCCATGAAGTTTGGCGCCAAGGGCATCCGCGTGGCCTGCTCGGGCCGCCTCGGTGGCGCGGAGATGGCGCGCTACGAGTGGTACCGCGAGGGCCGTGTGCCCCTGCACACCCTGCGCGCGGACATTGACTACGGTTTCGCCGAGGCGAAGACGACCTACGGCAAGATCGGCTGCAAGGTCTGGGTCTGCAAGGGCGAGGTCCTCCCGGGCAAGGGCGGCCAGGCCCCCATGCCCTCCAACCGGTAATCAGCCCACCCGCGCCGGCACTCCCCAAAGGGGTGCCCGGGGCAGGGCGGCGAAGGACAGCGACGATGCTTCAGCCTGCTCGTACGAAGTACCGCAAGATGCACAAGGGCCGCATGCCTGGCAGTGCCCACCGGGGTAGCGACATGACCTACGGTGAGTACGGCCTGATGAGCCTCCAGCCGGGGTGGATCACCTCTCGGCAGATTGAGGCGGCTCGTATCGCGATGACGCGTCACGTGAAGCGTGGCGGCAAGATCTGGATCCGTATCTTCCCGGACAAGCCCATCACCAAGAAGCCCGCTGAGACCCGTATGGGTACCGGTAAGGGTGGCGTGGAGTACTACGTCGCGGTGGTGAAGCCCGGCCGCATCCTCTACGAGATGGAGGGTATGACGCCGGAAGTGGCCACCGGGGCGCTGAAGCTGGCGCAGGCGAAGCTGCCGGTGCTCACGAAGATCGTGAAGCGGGCGGACCTGAGCCTCTAAGGCACCGAGCGGCGGGGGCCGGTCTACACGACGGCTTCCGCTTGCATGGAGAGTGAAATGGCGACTGCGAAGGAACTGAAGGAACTGTCGGCGGATGACCTGAAGCAGCGCGCGGCCGAACTGCGCGAGACGCTGTTCCAGGACCAGCTGAAGCGGCGGACCGGTTCGCTGGACAACCCGGCCGAGCGCACCACGCACCGACGGGACCTGGCGCGGGTTCTGACCGTGCTGACCCAGAAGACGAAGGCCCAGGGCTAAAACCCACGACTCCAAGCGCGCTCAGCTGATAGAGGAGCGCGCGCGGCCATCCGGACAGGAATGCCCGGGTGCATGAGAGACAGTGAGAGAGAAGATGGCTGAAGCGACCGAGACGCAGGCCCCCGCGACTTCCACCCGTGGCCGTCCCAAGACGCGCGTGGGAATCGTGACCTCCAACAAGATGCAGAAGACGGTGGTCGTCACCGTCCAGCGCCGGGCTCCTCACCCGAAGTACGGGAAGATCATGAGCCTGCGCGAGAAGTACAAGGCGCACGTGGAGGACCACGACTATCCCAAGAAGATCACCATCAACGAGGGTGATCGGGTCCGGATCGCCGAGACCAAGCCGACGTCGAAGGACAAGCGTTGGCGCGTGGTCGAGGTGCTGGAGAAGAGCAAGAACGTCTAGCACGCATGCCCCTTCCATGCGGCCGTGAGGCGGCACGGGATGGTCACCGGCGATAGGAGATTCCCAGATGATTCAGATGACGAGCGTGCTCGACGTGGCGGACAACTCGGGCGCGAAGAAGGTGTTCTGCATCAAGGTGCTCGGCGGCTCGAAGCGCAAGTATGCGTCCATCGGTGACGTGATTGTCGTCTCGGTGCGCGAGGCGCTTCCCAACTCGAAGGTGAAGAAGGGTGACGTGGCCAAGGCCGTCATCGTTCGCACCAAGCGCGAGGTGGGTCGTCCGGACGGCAGCTACATCAAGTTCGACGGCAACTCCGCGGTCCTCATCAACAAGGACATGGAGCCCATCGGTACGCGTATCTTCGGGCCGGTCGCCCGTGAGCTCCGCGCCCGCAAGTTCATGAAGATCATCTCGCTGGCGCCCGAAGTCCTCTGAGAGGACAGCAGGCCGGACGGCGAGCAGCCAGAGAGAGGAAGCCATGCAGAAGCTGAAGGTGGGAGACACGGTCCAGGTCATGGCCGGGGCCGAGGCCTCCGAGAAGAACCCGGCGACCAAGCGCGGTAAGGTGCTGAAGATCGATCGCGAGGCAGAGCGCGTGACGGTCGAGGGCCTGCGCCTGGTCAAGCGCCACATGAAGAAGACGCCCCAGAGCCCCGAGGGCGGCATTGTCGAGAAGCCGGGCACGATCGCGCTGGCGAACGTGCAGGTGGTCTGCGTCAAGTGCGACAAGCCGACCCGGGTGGGTATTCGTACCGAGGGTGAAGAGGGCAAGAAGAAGCGGTTCTGCAAGAACTGCGACGCCCTGATTGACTAGGTGTCCGCGTTGGTGCATGTATGCGCGCCCTTTGCCCACCCCGGTGGTGGCGAAGGGCGGGCGTGCAGGCATCGAGGGCCCGTGGAGCAACAGGGGCCCTCGCGGTGTTTCTAGGTTCCAAACGAAGGACTGATCGGGCGTGCTGGGTCCACGACGGCGCCCCGAAGCAGAGGACAGGACGATGGCTGACGAGAAGAAGGCCGAGCAGAAGGAAAAGAAGGCGAAGCGCGGTAAGAAGGAAGAGGCCAAGAAGGTTGGCTTTGCCGCCAACATCGAGGAGGGCCTCGAGTCCAAGCCGGCGCGCCTGAAGGTGCGTTTCTTCAAGGAAGGTGTTCCCTCCCTCCTGAAGGAACTGAACCTGAAGAACCCGATGCAGGTTCCGCGGCTGGAGAAGATCGTCGTCAACATGGGTCTGGGCGAGGCGCTCGCCAACAACAAGATTCTGGAGTCGGCGGTGGACCAGCTCGCCGCGATCACCGGTCAGAAGCCGATCGTGACGCGCGCCCGTAAGTCCATCGCGAACTTCAAGCTGCGCCAGGGGCAGGCCATCGGTGCCGCCGTCACGCTGCGCGGCGACCGCATGTACGAGTTCATGGACCGCCTCATCACCGTGGCCTTGCCGCGCGTGCGTGACTTCAAGGGCGTGTCCCCCAAGGCGTTCGACGGGAATGGTAACTACACGCTCGGTGTGCGTGAGCAGATCATCTTCCCTGAGATCAACTACGACCAGATCGAGAAGGTGAAGGGGCTCAACATCAGCTTCGTCACCACTGCGGCCAACGACGAGCAGGGGCTGGCGCTGATGCGTCACTTCGGCATGCCGTTCCGTCAGTAAGCCCTCGAGCCAAGGACCCGACGAAACATGGCCAAGCTCTCCAAGATCGCCCAGGCAAAGCGCAAGCCGAAGTTCTCGGTGCGCCAGTACAACCGCTGCCCGCTGTGTGGCCGGCCGCGCGCGTTCCTGCGCAAGTTCAAGATGTGCCGTATCTGCCTCCGCAATCGCGCCCTCCGCGGCGAGATCACCGGCGTCACCAAGTCTTCCTGGTGAGCTGGTAGGGCAGGGCGCCTGGTGGGCCTTCGGGTCGGCCAGGCGCGGGTGGTGGGCTCCTCACGGAGCCTCCACACTGAAGGTCGCAGTTCGTGGTGGCGGTCGTCGCGAACCCCCGGGATGGGCCCGGCAGGCGCGGTGGCCGCGAACGCGAGGTACCCTGAAAGGGGCCTCGCCTGAGAAGGTACTCCATGCCGGTCAATGATCCCGTCGGCGACATGCTGACCCGCCTGCGCAATGCTTCGCGCGCGCGTCACGACAAGGTCGTCATCCCCCACTCGAAGCTCAAGCTCGAGATCATCAAGGTCCTCAAGGACGAGGGCTACATCGGGGAGTTCGTGGTCCACGAGGCCACGGTGCAGAACAAGCGCACGGTGTTCCCGGAGATCTCCGTGCAGCTGAAGTACGGTCCGGACCGCGCTCCCGCAATCACCGGCATCCGCCGCGTGTCGAAGCCGGGTCTGCGCCGCTACGCCACCGTGCGTGAGATTCCGCAGGTGCTGGGTGGCCTGGGCATCTCCATCCTGTCCACCTCGCGCGGCATCCTGGTGGATTCCGAGGCCCGCAAGCAGAAGGTCGGCGGCGAGCTGCTCTGCACCGTCTACTAGCCAGCCGCCCGGGTGCGGCGCCCCGTGAGGGAGCGCGCCCCAGGCACACAGGACCGAGGCAACCATGAGTCGGATTGGAAAACTGGCGATCAAGCTCGGTGACAAGACGAAGGCCGTCGTCGCCGGCGAGCAGGTGAACTTCGAGGGCCCCAAGGGCAAGCTGTCGGTGAAGCTGCCTGGCAAGGTCAAGGTCGAGATCAAGGACGGCCAGCTGACGGTGCAGCGCGCGGATGACTCGCGTGAGGCGCGCAGCATGCACGGCCTGACCCGGACCATCCTCGCGAACGCCGCGAAGGGTGTGACGACGGGCTTCGAGAAGAAGCTGGACATCCGCGGCGTTGGTTTCCGCGCCGAGGTGAAGGGCAAGGCCATTCACTTCGCGCTGGGTTACTCGCACCCCGTGGTGTTCAACCTGCCCGAGGGCGTGACGGCTGAAGTCGACAAGGCCCCGCGCAACGAGGACAGCCTGCCCACTGTGGGCCTGACGCTACGCTCCTCGGATAAGGAAGCGCTGGGCGCGACTGCGGTGAACATCCGCTCGCTGCGTCCCCCTGAGCCCTACAAGGGCAAGGGCATCAAGTACTCCGAGGAGCGCATCCGCCGCAAGGAGGGCAAGACCGGTACGACCTAGTCGTCCCGTCTTTCCTGAGTGTTCCAAACTCCACCAGGTCCTCAAGACCTGGTGGCATCATCCGGAGGCGGAAGGCCGCATCGCCTCCGGACGGAAAAGGAAGCAGCCATGCCTACGAAGATCGAAGCCCGTCTCAAGAGGAAGAACCGCATCCGCAAGAAGCTGTCGGGAACGACGGAGCGGCCGCGGCTCACCGTTTACAAGAGCCTCAAGCACATCTATGCGCAGGTGGTGGACGACACCACGGGCAAGACGCTCGCGTTTGCCTCGTCGCTGTCCAAGGACCTGAAGGGTCAGGACGAGGGCGACAAGAAGGCGGATGCGAAGCGTGTTGGATCCCTGATTGCGCAGAAGTGCAAGGCCGCCAACGTCGAAGCGGTGGTGTTCGACCGCAACGGCTTCCCTTATCACGGGCGCATCGCCGCCGTGGCCGACGCCGCGCGCGAGGCCGGGCTGAAGTTCTAAGAAAGGAATCCCCCAAGTGGCAACTCCGATCAATCCGAACGATCTGGACCTCACCGACCGCGTGGTGAACATCAACCGCGTGGCCAAGGTCGTGAAGGGCGGCCGCCGTTTCTCGTTCGCCGCCCTCGTGGTGGTGGGGGACGGTGCCGGGCATGTGGGCGTTGGCCTGGGCAAGGCCAACGAAGTTCCCGAAGCCATCCGCAAGGGTGGTGAGAACGCGAAGAAGAACCTGTTCCGCGTTCCGCTCGTGGGTCACACCATTCCGCACGAGGTGCTCGGGCACTTCGGCGCTGGCTGGGTGCTGCTGAAGCCGGCCAGCCAGGGTACGGGCGTCATCGCCGGCGGCGCGGTTCGCGCGGTGCTGGAGGCCGCTGGTATCCGCAACATCCTGACGAAGAGCCAGGGGTCGCGGAACCCGCACAACGTGCTGAAGGCCACTGTCGCTGGCCTGAAGCTGCTGCGCAGCGCCGAGCAGGTCTCGCGCCTTCGTGGCAAGGACGTCGAGCCGGCGAAGCTCGCCGGGGAGCAGAGGGCTTAGTCCATGGCGCTCAAGGTGAAGCTGGTGAAGAGCTTTGCGGGTGCGTCCAGCGACATGCTGGACACCATCCGTGGGCTGGGCCTCAAGAAGTTCGGTGACGAGCGGCTCCTCAAGGACACGTCTGCGATTCGCGGCATGTGGTTCAAGGTGAAGCACCTGGTCACCCTGGAAACCGTTTCCGGCGACGCGCCGGCGCCCAAGCGCCGCAAGCCCGCCAAGGTCGCCCTGCGTGAGCGGGCGCTGGCGTACCAGGTCAAGCAGCTCAAGGCCTGAGTCACGAGAGGATCGAGACGATGAGCACTCTGAACAAACTGCAGCGTCCGGCACGCTCGTGGCACCGCAAGAAGCGCGTGGGTCGCGGCCAGGGTAGTGGTCTTGGCAAGACGGCCGGCCGCGGTGGCAAGGGCCAGAAGGCCCGCAGCGGCAACATGCGGTTCGAAGGCTTCGAGGGCGGCCAGAGCCCCCTGCAGCGGCGCCTGCCGAAGTTTGGCTTCACGCCGCCGAACCGGACCGTGTACGCGGTGGTGAACCTGTCGGACCTCGAGGAGCACTTCGATGCCGGCGCCACGGCGGACGTGGAGACCCTGCGCAAGGTCGGCCTGGTGAAGGGCCGCTACCACGGCGTGAAGCTCCTGGCTCGCGGCGAGCTGACCAAGAAGGTCACGGTCGTCGTGCACAAGGCCTCCGAGGCGGCCAAGGCGGCCATCCAGAAGGCGGGCGGCGCGGTGGAAGAGATTCCGCTGGTGGCCCACAAGCCGGAGTCCGCCGCCAAGGCGCACGCTGGCAAGGGCGTCAAGGCTCCTCGGCAGCCCAAGGCCTGAGCGTGTCAGGCGCGCATCACTTGCTAGTGGTGCGCGCTGTTTCGCTTGTGTAGGCTTCTGCGCCCCTTTCCCGCTCGTGGAACAGGGGCGTTTTGTCGTCCTGGCAGAACCCTCTCGAAGAGGATGGCTACCCCGTGGCTCTGAACGCCTTCGCCAACGTCTTCCGTATCGCTGAGCTGCGCAGTCGGCTCGCGTATACGCTCGCGCTGCTCGCCGTCTATCGCATCGGCATCTTCATCAACACGCCAGGCGTGGACCGTTCGGCGATGAACGCGTTCATGGACGCCCAGAAGCAATCGGGCGGCCTCGTCTCGCTGTTCAACCTCTTCTCCGGCGGCGCGCTGGAGCAGATGTCCATCTTCGGTCTGGGCATCATGCCGTACGTCAGCGCCTCCATCATCATGCAGTTGCTGGCGGTGGTCGTGCCCAGCCTGGAGCGGCTGCAGAAGGAGGGTGCTGGCGGCCGGCAGAAGATCAACCAGTACACCCGCTACGGCACCATCGCTCTCTCCATCGTCCAGGGCATCGGTATCTCCCGGTGGCTGGCGTCGCTGGGCCGCTCCGACGGTGGTCAGAGCGGCTTCAACCAGGTGGTCGTCCCCGACGACAGCGTCTGGTTCACGTTCATGACGGTGGTCAGCCTCACGGCCGGCACCGCCTTCATCATGTGGCTGGGTGAGCGCATCACCGAGCGCGGCATCGGCAACGGCATCTCGCTCATCATCTTCGCCGGCATCGTGGCGGGCCTGCTCCCGGGCGCGAAGCAGCTGCTCGACCTGACCCGTCAAGACGTCATCTCGGTGGCCGAGGTGCTGGCGCTGGTCGTCTTCATGCTCATCATCATCGCCGCGGTCGTCTACGTGGAGCGCGGCATGCGGCGCATCCCCATCCAGTACGCCAAGCGGATGGCGGGGCGGCGGATGTTCGCGGGCCAGGCGACGTACTTCCCGATGAAGGTGAACACCTCGGGCGTGATTCCCCCCATCTTCGCGGGCGCGGTGCTGTCGTTCCCGGCCACGCTGGGGACCTGGTTCCCGTTCCTGCAGGGGTTCCAGCGCGCCATCGAAGGCAACCTGTGGATCTACAACGGGTTGTTCGTGCTGATGGTCATCTTCTTCGCCTACTTCTACACCGCGCTGACGTTCCGCCCGGACGACGTGGCGGACAACATCAAGAAGCAGGGCGGCTACATCCCGGGCATCCGTCCGGGCCGTCAGACGGCGGAGTTCATCGAGCGCGTGCTCAACCGGCTCACGTTCGGTGGCGCCATCTACCTGTCGGTCATCTGCGTGATTCCGTCGGTCATCAGCGGCTTGCTGGGCGTTCGGTTCACCTTCGGCGGCACCGCGCTGCTGATCGTCGTGGGCGTGGCGCTGGATACGGTGCAGCAGATCGAGGGTCACCTCATCAGTCGTAACTACGAGGGCTTCGCCGGCCCTCGCGGCCCGCGCATCCGGGGCCGGGTGCGCGTGGCGGCCTGAGCCTCCGCGCGGGCGTTCCAGGCGCCTCTCCCTGTCGC
This sequence comes from Myxococcus sp. 1LA, assembly GCA_046520405.1. GTDB lineage: Bacteria > Myxococcota > Myxococcia > Myxococcales > Myxococcaceae > Myxococcus. Next base: position 10,523 of record JBKGHI010000144.1, on the reverse strand, counting down.
AGGGAGGGGCGCCTCGTCGTTCCCAGGCTAGGTGTTGTTCTAAGGTATTCGCTGGTGCACACGGAGCGCGCGCGGAGGTTTGAGTCCTACGACTTCCGTGCCTTCCTTCGGAGCTGAGAGGAGCACATGAACCTGATCCTGTTGGGGCCGCCGAACGCGGGGAAGGGCACGCAGGCCAAGCGCCTTTTCGCCGACTTCCAGATCCCCCAGATCTCCACGGGGGACATCCTCCGCAAGGCGGTTGCGGAGGGAACGGAGCTGGGCATGGTCGCCGGTCCGTTGATGGCCGCCGGCCAGTACGTTCCGGACGACGTCGTGATCGGCATCGTCGAGGAGCGGCTCAAGGAGGCGGACGTGGCCAAGGGCTTCGTCCTGGACGGCTTCCCGCGCACGCCCGGGCAGGCGGACGCACTGGACAAGATGCTGAGCCGCCTGGGCAAGCAGCTGGACGCGGTCATCTCGCTCGAGGTGCCGCACGCGAAGCTGGTGGAGCGTGGCTCCGGCCGGCGGGTGTGCCCGCAGGACGGCAGCGTCTACCACGTCTATCAGAGCCCCCCGAAGCGGGCCGGCTACTGTGACAAGTGCAACACGGGGCTCGTCCAGCGCCCGGACGACATGCCGGAAGTCATCGAGAAGCGCCTGCAGAAGTACGACTCGGAGACGGCGCCGCTGAAGGCCTTCTACGAGAAGAAGGGCATCCTCAAGAGCGTGGACGGCGTGGGAACGCCCGAGGGCATCTACGAGGAAATCAAGGCCGCTGCGGGCAAGGCCTGATCCTCCAGGTGGCCTGGCGGCAGGGGAGGTGGGCTGGCTGGCACCTCCTCGTTGGCCCCGCCCTTCGGTGGAGGGGCGGCCCGGCAGGTGTTACAGGGAGTTCTACCCAGGACGGCACCTGGACTCCGACGGAAGGCAGCCTCAAGTTCACCCCGCAAGCTCCTGCTCGCGCTCCCGGTGGACGTTGGCGCCGGTCTCACGGGTGGAGTTGATTTTGTCGTGACGGCGGGTGAAATAGCCCGCTGTTATGTGGGGTTGGTAGGAATCCAAGTTTTGCAGTCGCGCGACGCTTGCCACTTGCGGACCAAAGTGCTATCCCGCCGCGCTTCCAAGAGGTTCGTGGTCCGGGAAGAGAGTCTGACGCTTGCCGAAGGATGATTCCATCGAAGTCGAGGGGACCGTGATGGAGCCCCTCCCGAACGCGATGTTCCGCGTGGTGCTGGACAACGGCCACAAGGTGCTCGCGCACATCTCGGGCAAGATGAGGATGCACTTCATCCGCATCCTCCCGGGTGACAAGGTGAAGGTCGAACTGTCTCCGTACGACCTGACGCGCGGACGGATCACGTACCGGGCGAAGTAGTAGGGTGTACCCGCTGGGAATGGCGGGCCGCCCGCTGGGCTTTTCTTTAGCTGAGGAAGGAAGTTCGCTCCAATGAAGGTTCGGGCGTCCGTCAAGAAGATCTGCGACAAGTGCAAGGTTGTTCGCCGTAAGGGAATCGTGCGCATCATTTGCGCATCCAACCCCCGGCACAAGCAGCGCCAGGGCTAACGGCCAGACGGCCGTTGGCTTCAGACCAACTCCATTTAAGAAGGAAGACCGAAGATGGCTCGTATCGCCGGCATCGATCTGCCGCCCAACAAGCGCGCGGTGATCTCGCTCCAGTACATCTACGGGATCGGCAACAAGTCCGCGCAAGACATCATTGCCGCGGCGGGCATCGATCCCACGACCCGGACCAAGGACCTCACCGAGGAGCAGGCCCGCAAGATCCGCGAGATCATCGAGGCCAGCTACAAGGTGGAGGGTGACCTCCGGCGCGAAGTCACCATGAACATCAAGCGGCTGATGGACCTGGGGTGCTACCGGGGCCTTCGTCACCGTAAGGGCCTGCCGGTTCGTGGCCAGCGGACTCACACCAACGCGCGTACCCGCAAGGGTCCGAAGCGGGGCATCGTCCGGGCGAAGCCGGCAGCTCCGGCCCGGTAAACGCAGCGCCGGCCCGTAAGGTGCCGGCGTCGATCACCTCCTCTCAGGAGCAGCAATCCACATGGCTGACGAGATCAATACTTCGGCTGCGGCGCCCACCGAGGGCGAGGCCCCTGCCGCGAAGAAGTCGAAGCGCAAGGGCAAGAAGAGCATCCTCAACGGCGTGGTCCACATCCAGTCCACGTTCAACAACACCATCATCACGATCACGGACGTGTCCGGGAACGTGATCTCCTGGTCGTCCGCCGGGGCGCGTGGCTTCAAGGGAAGCCGCAAGTCCACCCCGTTCGCGGCACAGGTGGCCGCTGGCGACGCCGCGGCGAAGGCGATGGAGCACGGCCTGAAGAACGTGTCCGTGTTCGTGAAGGGCCCGGGCGCGGGCCGCGAGTCGGCGCTGCGCGCGCTGGCCGCCGCCGGTCTGAAGATCAACCTCATCCGCGACGTGACGCCCATCCCGCACAACGGATGCCGTCAGCCCAAGCGTCGCCGCGTCTAACCTCTTCGACCGGGCTGCCCCTCACGCTCCGGTGTGGGGGCGGCTCCAGATCACCTCTAAGGACCTCTCAATGGCTCGTTACACTGCCAGCGCCTGCCGCATCTGCCGGCGCGAAAACCTGAAGATGTACCTCAAGGGCGACCGTTGCTACACGGACAAGTGCGCCATTGAGCGCCGCCCCTATCCCCCGGGTCAGCACGGCCAGGGCCGCGTGAAGTTCTCCGGCTACGGCGTGCAGCTGCGCGAGAAGCAGAAGGTCAAGCGCATGTACGGCCTGCTGGAGAATCAGTTCCGCGGCTACTACCACCGCGCGTCCGCCGCCAAGGGCAAGACGGGTGAGAACCTCCTGCAGCAGTTGGAGCTCCGTCTGGACAACGTGGTGTTCCGCATGGGCTTCGCGGACACGCGTAACGAGGCGCGACAGCTGGTGCGTCACGGTCACTTCCAGGTGAACGGCCGCAAGGTGAACATCCCTTCGTTCGCCGTGAAGCCGGGCACCGCGGTGGAGGTGGTGGAGAAGAGCCGCAAGGTGCTCCGCATCTCCGAGGCGCTGGAGACGGTGGACCGCCGTGGCGTTCCGCAGTGGATCTCCCTGGACAAGAAGGCGTTCAAGGGCACGGTCACCACGGTTCCGAACCGTGAGGACCTGACGATGCCCATCTCCGAGCAGCTCATCGTCGAGCTCTACTCGAAGTAAGCACGCTGGATGTCGCAGTAGACGCCCTGGCCGACGAGGCCGGGGCGTCTTGCTTTCAAGCTGTCGCAGTCCCCGCGTGCGCATCCTCCCGCCAGGCCGGTGGGTAAGTCGGTGGTGCGGCACGAATTGAGGAGCGGTACACCATGGCTGATACGTTTGTTGCGAAGAACTGGCGTGACCTGATCAAGCCCCGTCGCATGGAGGTGGATCAGGACAGCGCGACCCCCACCTACGGCAAGTTCGTCGCGGAGCCGCTCGAGCGCGGTTTCGGTACGACGCTGGGCAACTCGCTCCGCCGGGTGCTGCTGTCGTCGCTGCAGGGCGCCGCCATCACCTCCGTGAAGATTGAGGGCGTGGACCACGAGTTCACGACCATCCCCGAGGTGTCCGAGGACGTCACGGACGTCGTGCTGAACCTGAAGGAAGTCCTCCTTCGGATGCACACGAACGAGACGAAGACGCTCCGCATCGAGGCGGAGGGCCCCAAGGAGGTCAAGGCCGGTGACATCATCACCGACCCGGACACCGAGATCCTCAACCCCGGCCACCACATCTGCACCATCTCCGAGGGTGGCAAGCTCCGCATGGAGCTGACCTGCCGCCGCGGCCGTGGCTACACGCCGGCCAACGTGAACAAGGTCGCGGGTTCGCCCATCGGCACCATCCCCATCGACTCGCTGTTCTCGCCCATCCGCAAGGTGAACTACCAGGTCACCAACGCGCGCGTCGGTCAGGTCACGGACTTCGACAAGCTGTCGCTCGAGGTCTGGACGGACGGCTCCGTGTCCCCGCAGGACGCGGTGGCGTACGCGGCGAAGATCATCAAGGAGCAGCTCACCGTCTTCGTGAACTTCGACGAGACGGAGGAGCCCGTCGTCGCCGAGGCGCCGAAGGAAGAGGCGAAGCTCAACGAGAACCTGTTCCGCTCGGTGGATGAGCTCGAGCTGTCGGTCCGCTCGGCGAACTGCCTGCAGCAGGCGAACATCAAGTCCATTGGCGACCTCGTGCAGCGCACCGAGGCCGAAATGCTCAAGACGAAGAACTTCGGCCGCAAGTCTCTGAAGGAGATCAAGGAGATCCTCGCGGAGATGGGCCTGTCGCTGGGCATGAAGCTGGAGAACTGGCCGCCGAAGCAGGCGCCGGCTCCCGCGCAGCCGAAGGCGTAGTAGGGTTCACGCAGGGCCTCCCCACGCGGCCGCGGGCATGGCGGTCACAGCGGCGCGAGGGGAGGGGGTTGGGAGGTCTTCCAGCCCGAATGACAGCGGCGGGCCCCGTGCCGGGTCCGCCCATCCCACCCGGTACCTGATACGGCCGGAGTGGTGGAGTCCCCAACGGGACTCCGGAGCACGACGATGCGCCACAAGGTTGGACAGAGGAAGCTTCACCGCAGCACGAGCCACCGGCTCGCGATGCTCAACAACATGGTGACCTCGCTGCTCGAGCACCAGGCCATCCGCACGACGCTTCCCAAGGCCAAGGAGGCCCGGAAGATCGCGGAGCGGATCATCACCCTGGGCAAGCGTGGCGGTCTCGCCAACGTTCGCCTGGCGGCCCGGACGGTCAAGGACCGCGAGGTGCTGCAGAAGGTGTTCGGCGAGTACAAGGACCGGTACGCCAACCGTCCCGGCGGCTACACCCGTATCGTTCGGCTCGGCTTCCGCCGGGGCGACGCTGCGGAGATTGCCCTCCTGGAACTCGTGGACCGGCCGGAGAAGGCCGCTCCCGTCGACACCGAGGCGGCTGCCGCGCCTGCGGAAGAGACGAAGGCCGAGTAGTTCCGTACGGCCTGCATCCCTGACCCCTTCGTGAGAAGGGGCCAGGAGCAACGCGAGGGCGCGCTTCCGAAAGGAAGGGCGCCCTTCGTGTTTCCGGGCCCTGCTAGCGGCGCGGCGCCTGGCGGATGCGCTCCCAGGCCTGGTTGAGGTCCTCGGTGAGGTCCGCGTTGTCGTCGCGGCTGCGCATCTGGATGGACTGGAAGCGGAGGTCCGCGGGCGCGGCGCCACTGGAGCCCATCAGCTGCTTGGGGGTGATGGTGATGAACTCCCCCGGCGCCACGGCTGGCACCGCCGCCTGGTACTGCCCATTGACGGTGAAGGTGACGTCGAACCAGGGCTCCTTGCTCTCGTTCCAGATGGTGACCGAGGGCCGGTCCAACCTGTCACTGAGCACCAGGCGCGCGTCCATGTCGCCCTTGCGCACGCCACTGCCCGGGCACGCGATGGCGATGCTCGTCACCGTCATCAGCACCCAGCCGGCGATGATGGACGCCTTGTACTTGAAGAAGCGGTCGCTCCGCCGGAAGTCCGCGAGCAGCTCCTTGAGGATGGAGAGCCCGTTGAGGAGGTGGTTCGACGCGTCTCCCGCGAGCCGTTTCCCCAGCGGACCGTCCGGCTTCTCCTTCTGAAGCGGCTCGGCGCGCGCGGCGGACATCACCCGCAGGTTGGATTGGCTCGGCGCGCGCGGCATGCCCGGGCTGGACGGCGCGCGCGGCTGAGAGCCAGACGGAGACGCAGCCCGAGGAGGCTGCGTTCCAGGGGGTGAGGGCTTGCGACCGTCGCTCATCGGACCGCGAGTGTAGAGGGCTGAGCCCGTGGCTGGCTACTGTGCCTTGAGTTGCTGAAGCGCGCGCGATGCGACCGCGTTTTCAGGCTGGGTCTCCAGGACCTTCATCAACCAACGCTCAGCCTCGCTCGTCGCTGTCTTCCGGGCCTCGGGACGCGAGGCCTTCATCGCCTGCTCCGTGTAGAGCAATCCCAGCCGCAGGCTGAACTCCATGTTCTCCGGGTCCTTTTCGACCACGCGCCGCAGCTCGCGCTCGGCCGCGGCGAAGTCACCTTCCAGCTGGTACACGAGCGCCAGCTTGCCCCGCATCGCGACGTTGTCCGGCGCCAGGGCCGTGGCCACGGCGAAGGACTCCCGGGCGGCCTTCAGGTCCCTGCGCTCCAGGAGGAGGTCGCCCAGGTGGAACCAGGCCGTCTCCAGCAGCGGGTGGAGCGTCACGGCCTTTTCAAAGGAAGTGCGGGCGGCGTCGGGGCGCTGGCGCGACAGGTAGAGCTCGCCCAGGTACAGGTGGTTCTTTCCATCTCTCGGTGCGCGTTCGATGGCCTGCTTGAACTCGTCCACCGCGCGGCCCGCGTCGTCCAGGCGCTGGTAGGCCAGACCCAGCAGGGCGTGCACCACCGCGACGTCCGGGTAGTCGAGCAGGATCTCCTCGAAGGCGAGGATGGCGTGCTGAGGCGCGTCCAGGTCGTTCAGGTAGCGCAGGCCTTCTTCCAGCTTGCCCTCGGCGGCTTTGGGGAAGCCCGAGAAGGGGTCGGCGATCTGCTCCATCAGCGCCCGCGCGGTGGTGACCTCGGCGGGCGCAGGCTGGCCGCGTACGACGGCACCCAGGGCCTCCACGGCCCCTGGCGCGTCGCCCGTGCGGTGGAGCGCCTTGGCCAGCGGGAGTCGCCAGGCGGTGCGGTCCGGCGCCAGCGACGTGGCTCGGCGCAAGGGCCCCAGCGCCTCCGTGTACTGCTCCGACTCCAGCTGCGCGAGCCCCAGCCGGTAGTGGAACTCCGCGATGTCCGGTGACAGGGCCGCGGCGCGCTCGAAGGCGGCGACGCTGGGCGCCCCCGCGTCCCGGGCGCGGGAGAAGAGGGCCAGGCCCAGCATGTACTGGTCCACCGCGCGCTCACCGGCCGCGATTCGCTTCTGGAGCTCCGCGATCCACGCGTCCGTCTGCCCCGCCTCCACATGGGCCTCGGTGAGCGAGCGCGCCACGTCCAGGTCATCCGGAGACTGGCGATGCAGCTCCGTCAGCAGGCCCATGGCTTTCGTGGGCTGATGCTCGTCCAGGTAGGCCCGCGCCTGGGACAGCGGGTCGGTGGGGCGCTCCTTGGCGGAGTTCGCGGAGGTGGTGCTGCAGCCAGCCAGGAGACCCGCGCCAAGCACCGCGGCGCGAATCCAGGGACGGGGACGGAGGTGGCGAATGGTCATCTCGTTGAGGCGTCTCAGGAAGAGGAGATGGCGCGGGGGCGCGCGTCGCTGACGCCCTCGGCGCCGGCGGAGGCCACGGCGTCATCCACGTCACCACCCTTGCCCCCAAGGGACAGGCTGTCCTGGATGATGACGGCGCGCACGGCGCGGGCCAGGCCTTCACGGTCGTTCTCGGCGAACGCGGTCGTGTCGATGGGCTTGCCAATCTTCACGCGGACGGGGCCGGGGGTGATGTTCCAGGTGGACTTGGGCATCAGGTCACCGGAGCCCTCGATGGTGACGGGGCAGACGGGGACGCGGGCCTTGAGGGCCAGGGCGAAGGGCCCCTTCTTGAAGGGCAGGACGCGGCCGTCCGTGGAGCGGGTGCCTTCCGGGTACAGGAAGATGCTGGTTCCGCTGCGAATCTTGGCCGCTGCCGTGTTGAGCGAGGCAATGGCCTTGGACCGGTTGGACCGGTTGATGAAGACGTGGCCCGCGAGCGCCAGGTACCAGCCGATGAGGGGCACCCACTTGAGCTGCGTCTTGGCGACGTAGCGGAAAGGGACGGGGACGGCCAGGAAGTGCGCCGGGATGTCGATGGTGGACTGGTGGTTGGCCACGTAGATCGTGGGCCGATTCGGGTCCACGTTCTCCTGCCCGATGACTTCCAGCTTCGCGCCCCCCGCCCACAACAGGACGGGCGACCAGAGCTCTCGCGCCACCCAGATGGAGCGCGAGGGGTTGAGCGTGAGCAGCATCGCCAAGATGGCAACGGGGAAACAGAAGAGCGTCCAGACCCCGGCCACGAATATGCAAAAGAGCTTGCGCATCCCTCAGCCCGCCTCCTGGGGGCCGATGTTTCAGGGCCAGAAGGTGCCCGGGCCCTCGGGCATGTCCCCCGAAGCTCCCTGTCCAGGCGGTCAGGCGGCGGCCCCCGGTGGGGAGGGCGGCGGCACCTGTCATGCGTTGAACGGGACGACGGGGGGGCATGCACTTCTTCTACCACGTCCTACCTACACGTTGTTTCTGGTGCGCGCCGCTCGGCGGGGTTACAAGCAGGGGTGGTGTGGCCAGGAAAAAGTTCATCGCCATCGCGGGCAACATCGGCGCCGGAAAGACGGAGCTGACGTCCTTCCTCTGCCGGAAGTACGGGTTGACGCCCTCTTTCGAACCGAACGACCAGAACCCCTATCTGGCGGACTTCTACAAGGACATGAAGACGTGGGCGTTCCGCTCCCAGCTCTTCTTCCTGACGCACAAGTTCCGCCTGCATCGGGAGCTGGAGCGCACCTCCGGGACGGTGCTCCAGGACCGCACCCTCTATGAGGACGCGGAGATCTTCGCCAAGAACCTCCACCGGCAACGGCTCATCGACAAGCGGGACTGGAAGACGTACTGCGAGCTGTACGAGACGATTTCGGAGTCGCTGCGGCCCCCCGACCTGATGATCTACCTCCGCTGCCCGGTGCAGACGATTCGTGAGCGCATCCGCATCCGTGGCCGGGCCATGGAGAAGGACATCCCCACCCGCTACCTGCAGCGCCTCAACGCACTCTACGAGGAGTGGTTCGAGGGCTACCGCCTGTCCCCCGTGCTCGTGTTGCCCACGGACAAGCTCGACTATTTGACCAACCTGGTGGACCGCGTGGACCTCTTCCGGCAGATCGAGAAGCACCTGTGATGGAGGTCTACCTGCTGGCGACGGAGCAGGACGGCCCGGCACCTCTCGATGCACTGCGAGCCTCCTTCGCGAATGACGAGGTGGACTTCACCCCGGACGCGGACGGAGAGGGCTTCACGCTGCGGGCGGACGGCTCCGAGGTGCTGGTGCGCCTGACGCGAGGCTCCGAGGGACTGCCGCGCTTCCGCAAGGAGGTGTTCAGCGGCAGCCCCGAAGCCTTCGAGCGGCTGGGGCGCGCCAAGGCCTTCTATCGCCTGTCGGTGGAGCCGGGCGGCGCGCAGCCCACGCTGCCCGTCTTCGAGGCCCTGTGGGCCGTGCGCACGCTGCTGGAGCACGTGCAGGGCGTGCTGGTGGACCTCACCGCCTTCAAGCTCCACGAGCCCGACGACGTGGCGGAAATCACGGAGCTGGACTTCGACATCCGCGACCACGTCCACCTCCACGCCGTGGAGGCCACGGAGGGGGACACGCCCCTGTGGGTGCACTCGCACGGAATGGAGAAGTTCGGCGCCAGGGACCTGGAAATCTTCCACCTGGCCGAGAAGGACCTGCTGGCCGCGGAGAGCTTCCTGCACGAGCTCTGCACGGACCTGGCCTTCGGGCAGGGGCCCGCGCTGCGCACCCAGGTGGGCACCAGCGAGGGGCAGGTGTTCACGCTGGTTCCCTCGGAGGAGGCCCGCACCAACCTGCTGGGTGTGCCCCTGGACACCTTCGAGGGCCACGAGGGGCTCTTCCTCACCGTGGTGTCCCCGCTGGGCCGGCACAACACGTCCCAGCTCCTGGCGCCCTACCGGGAGCGTTTCGAGAAGGAGCCGGAGGAGCAGACCCAGGCCATGCGGCGCGAGGCCCAGGCGTTGCTCCCGTCCTTCCTGGCGCGCTTTCAGCGCAAGGGGTTGATGGAGCCGCTCACCTTCCTGGTTCGCGCCCCCTTCGACACGCACCCCGAAGGGAACAGCGTGACGGAGAACCTGTGGCTGGAGGTCATGGCCCGGGACGAGGGCTCCGTGGTGGGCAAGCTGGTGGATGGCGCGGTGCACACCACCGAGTGGCGCAAGGGCGCCCACGTGGAGGTCGCGGAGACCCAGGTCAACGCGCTGGCCATCAGCCGGGAAGGCCGGGCGCTGGACGAGCAGGAACTCCGTGAGCTCTTGAACGCCGAACGGCCGATGTAGCGAGGAGGGCCGCAGGCTCTTGCTCAGGTATCGCGGGGCTGTAGGCTCCGCGCCCCATGCCCGCACTTCTGCTGCTCACCGGTCCATCCGCGGGGCGTCGTCACGACGTACTCGCGGAGGCGACCATTGGCCGCAGTCCGTCGTGTGAAATCCCGCTGGATGACCACCAGGTCTCCCGAAAGCACGCGCTGATTTCCGTCGTGGACGGGCAGGCGCGCATTCGTGACTTGCGCTCGCGCAATGGGACGTTCGTCAACGGTGAGCGCCTCGTGGGCGAGGTCGTCCTCCAGCCCGGCGACCAGGTGCGCGTGGGCGCGACGATGGCGCTCTTCGAGCCGCCGCCGGTGACGCTGGTGGCCGACGGGCCGGAGAAGATGGGGCAGGTGCCCATCGAGGAGGTCCTGCCGCACGTGGGCACGGCGGCGGCGATGTACTCGGCGGGCATCGCGCTGCTGGGCGCGACGAGTGGCGCCCTGGTGCTGCGGCGCCTGGCCGACGAGGTCGCGCATGCGCTCAACGCCGACCGCGCGGCCGCG
>JBKGHI010000143.1:0-21926 GCA_046520405.1 Myxococcus sp. 1LA | reverse complement strand
CTGCGCGGCGCCGCGGTGGTGGCCGGCACCTTCGCGGTGCTGCTGGGCTTCGGCGGCACGTACCCCGTCCCCATGGGCGCGCTCTTCGTCGCGCTGGAGGCCGGGCGCACGTTGTACGGCCTGCGCGGAACGCCCCGGCGCAAGTCGGCGCTGTGGGCCCTGGGCGCCACCGCCGTGTTCACCCTGGGCGCCTGCGCGTTCCGGCTGTGGCCGCTGGTGGAGACCATGCGCTCGGCGCCGCGCATCATGGCGGGCACGCCGGGCAACTCCGCGGAGGAGCTGGCGCGCATGCTGCTCCAGCTCCCGGCGCGCTCCGGCTACAGCGACCCGGGCAACTTCTTCCTCGCGCCCGCGGTGCTCGCGCTGATTCCGCTGGCCGCGTGGGCGTGGCGCCGGGCGCTGTACCCAGGTATGCTGGCGGCGCTGTGCGTGTGGATGGCGGCGGGCTACGCCGCGAAGCCCTCGCTGTTCGGCGCGCTGCGGCTGCTGCCCATCTTCGGAACGCTGCGCTACCCGGAGCGCTTCCTCGTGCCCGCCGGGTTCTTCCTGGCGGAGCTGGTGGCGCTGGGGTTCGCCGTGCTGCTGGTGCGCGCGTGGCGCGTGCCGTCCACGCGGACGTCCACGTCGTGGTGGCCCACGGCGGCGGTGGTGGCCTGCGTCGCCCTGGCCGTGGGCTGGGGCTTCCAGGTCCGCGCCTTCGACCGGCTCAGCCGCTGGTCGCAGATGGTGCCCTCGCCCGGCCCCGTCCCCGAGGAGTCAGAGCGTCCCTTCGCGCAGGCCCGTGGCAACCGCTGGGCGCAGGGCTACTTCCTGGCGCTCAACCGAGGCTCCATCGCCTGCGGCGAGGCGTGGCCGGTGCCCATGTCGGAGCGCCTGCGCGGAGACCTGCCCCAGGAGGAGTACCTGGAGGACGCCTCCGCGGGCACCGCGCGCCGCGTGGAGTGGACACCCAACCGCGTCACGGTGGACGTGACGGCCACGCGGCCCACGGTGCTGCTGGTGAACCAGAACTGGCACCCGGGCTGGAAGTCCTCGGAGGGCGAGGTGGTGTCCCAGGACGGACTGCTCGGCGTGCGCGTGGCGGAAGGGACGCACCGCGTGGTGCTGCGCTTCCTGCCGCGCTCCGGTCTGGGCGGGGCGCTGGTCTCCGCGCTCACGTGGCTGGGCCTGGGCTTCGTGGCCTGGCGGCTGCGCGGGCGGCTGGGGCCGGCGACCATCGGTGTGGCCACGGTGCCGCTGGTGGTGTGGGGCGTGCTGCTGGCGACGTCGACGGAGCCGCTCGCTCGCGCGGTGCCACTCAACGCGGACGGCTCGCCCATCCGCGTGGCGGGGCTGCCTCCTACCGCGAAGCCCCTGAGTGCGAAGTTCGATGTGCCGGTGGAGCTGGTGGGCGCGGAAATCCCCTCCGCGCCGGACGCGGAGGGCTTGCTCCACTTCGTCCTCTACTGGCGCGTCACCGGGCCGGTGCCTCGCTCCGTGGGCGTCTTCGTCCACCTCCCCGGCCCGCCGGGCAGCAAGCGGAAGAACGCGGACCACCCCGTGCTGGGCGGCACCTTCTTCTTCGCCGAGGCGCCGCGGGACACGCTCCTGCGGGACGCCTTCTCCGTGAACACGAAGGACTGGGACGCGGGCGAGCGGAAGGTCCAGGTGGGGCTGTGGCACGCCGGGGGTGACGGCTCGCGCGTTGGCATCCAGGGCGAGGACGGACGGCCGCTGAAGGCCTCCCATGTCGAGGCGGGCACACTCACCGTGCCGCCCAAGGCACAGTCCGAGAAGACGCCCTGAGCCTCCGGGGCACCGGGCGGCGGGGACGCATGACGCGGCGGGATGATGGGGTTATGAAGCCCGCATGCGCATCCTGCACACCATGCTCCGCGTCGGCGACCTCGAGCGCTCGCTCGACTTCTACACCCGGGTCATCGGCATGAAGTTGCTGCGCCGTCACGACTACCCCGACGGCAAGTTCACCCTGGCCTTCGTGGGCTTCGGCCCCGAGGACACCCACCCCGCCCTGGAGCTCACGCACAACTGGGGCGTCGAGAAGTACGAGCTCGGCACGGCCTACGGCCACATCGCCCTGGGCGTCAGTGACATCCATGGCACGTGCGAGGCCATCCGGCAGGCCGGTGGCAAGGTGGTCCGCGAGCCCGGCCCCATGAAGCACGGCACCACCGTCATCGCCTTCGTCGAGGACCCGGACGGCTACAAGGTGGAGCTCATCCAGAAGGACGCATGAAGCTCACGCAACGCCTGCACACCCGGCCCGGGCCCGTTAGTGTGGCCCCGTGAGCTCCGCCTCCCTCTTCATCCCCGACCCCACTCCGCCCGACCGGCCGCGCGAGGGCGCCCTGCTCTTCCTCGCCCGGGGCATGGACCTGCTCGTCCAGGAGCACGCGGACGGCGTCTCCATTCCCACCGGCGCGGCCTTCCCGGAGCTCGCCGCCGCGGCCCACTACCTGGGGGCCCTGGACGGCGTGGACTGCTACGCGGCGGGGTTCGCCAAGGACTTCGTCCCGCCGGAGGGCTACAAGGCCGTCCCCGCCCGCTCGCTCTACAAGCGCGTGGACGACGTCCGCTTCGCCGTGGCGGGGCGCGCGCTCGCCATCGTCGAGTGGGACCACACCCACCGCTTCTGCGGCCGCTGCGGCCAGCCCACCCAGTTGGTGACCGGGGAGCGCGCCCGCCGTTGCCCGGTGGACAAGACGCCCTTCTACCCCCGCATCGCCCCCGCCATCATCGTCCTCATCACCCGCGGCGACACGATGCTGCTGGCGCGCAACGCCCAGTTCCCGGAGCCCATGTTCAGCACGCTCGCCGGCTTCGCGGAGCCGGGGGAGTCGCTGGAGGAGTGCGTCGCGCGCGAGGTGAAGGAAGAGGTCGGCATCGACGTGAAGAACATCCGCTACTTCGGCTCGCAGCCGTGGCCCTTCGGCCGCTCGCTGATGGTGGGCTTCACCGCCGAGTACGCGGGCGGCGACATCACCGTGGACCAGAAGGAAATCTCCGAGGCCCACTGGTTCAGCCCGGACGACCTGCCGCGCATCCCCCCGAAGCTCAGCATCGCCCGGCAGCTCATCGACGCCTTCGTCGCGCGCGTGAAGGGCCCCGCCGCGCCCTGACCCACGGGCGAGCCAGCGGGCCCTCGCCCGGCGCCGGGCGGAAGGAATGCCAGGGAGCCCCCGCGCCGTTAAAGGCCCGCTGAAGGGTTCCGCGCTTGACCTGGCGCGGCCGGTTGGGGTTGAAGCGCCCCTCCCCCCGACGAGCGAAGAAGCCATGCCCGCAGCGCGCCCACACATCGAGCCCCGACGCGTCCCTTCCGCGGACTCCGTGGTGGTGAAGGAAATCTACCTCAGCGTCCAGGGGGAGTCCTCCCACGCCGGGCTGCTGTGCGCCTTCGTCCGCCTCACGGGTTGCCACCTGCGCTGCACGTACTGCGACAGCGAGTTCGCCTTCCACGGCGGCACGCGCCGGAAAATCGCGGACATCGTCAGCGAGGTGCAGGGGATGCGCACGCCCATGGTGGAAGTCACCGGCGGCGAGCCCCTGCTCCAGCCCGGCGTCTATCCGTTGATGGAGGCGTTTCTCGACGCCGGCTTCAAGGTGCTGCTGGAGACGAGCGGCGCCATCGACGTGCGGCTCGTGCCGCCCGCGGTGCACAAAATCGTCGACATGAAGACGCCCTCCTCGGGAGAGCACCTGCGCAACGACTACCGCAACTTCACGTCGATGAACGCCAACGACGAGCTGAAGTTCGTCATCGGCTCGCGCGAGGACTACGACTGGGCCAAGGCGCTCATCGCCGAGCACCAGCTCCTGCAGAAGCCCTACGGCACCCTGTTCTCCACCGTTTTCGACAAGCTCCACCCCCGTGAGCTGGCCGAATGGGTCATCGCCGACAGGCTCGCGGTGCGCTTCCAGCTCCAGATGCACAAGTACATGTGGGACCCGAACGCGCGCGGCGTGTGAGCACCGGGCATCCGGCCTGGCCCTCAGGGCCCGAAGCGCCAGAACACGACGGCGAGCCAGCCCGAGGCCAGCACCAGGTTCAGCCACCCGAGCGCCGTCGTCACCCGCGCCTGCGTCCGTCCCCGCTCGGCGCCCTCGCCCCGGGCGATGCGCCGCAGCTCCCGCATGCCCAGCACCACCCCGGCCAGCCCCGCCACCAGCGTGGGCAAAGGCAGCGCCAGCGAGCACGGCAGGCACGCCAAGCCCGCCACGTTGAGCGCCAGCGCCACCTGAATCACCCGTGATGGCCGAGCCTCCCGGCGCAGCACCGCGACGCAGGGGGCGCAGCAGGGCGTCTCGCCCACCAGCTCCGTGCAGTCACCACACAGGAAGCCGCCGCAGCGCGCACACGTGGCCACCGCGGCCACGTCCGGGTGGGTGGCACAGACAGCGCCGACGGGTGTCCGCACGCGGCCTTCCACGCCGGGCGCGCCGCCGTCAGAAGCCCGTGGGCGGGGGCCGGGAGGTCAGCGCCGACAGGCTGTGCAGGCCCAGGCCCAGGAACACGGCGGCCAGCACCGTGCTGGCCATGAAGCCCGCGACGATGAGACCCTTGCGCCGGTGCTCGAACTGGCTGAAGGCGTAGAACAGCATGTAGCAGGGAATCAGCAGCACCATCACCCCCGTGCCCACGCTCCGCCGGAAGGCGTGGACGAGCAGGGTGGCGGCGCAGCCCAGCGCGAGCGCGGCGAACAGGATGGCGAGCGGGAGCAGCGGCACGTCTGTCCCCTTAACACGTTCCACGCTTTGCGGCGCTGGCGTGCACATATTAAGCACGCCCCGACGTCAACCAGCCGAGGTGCCTGCCGATGAACGCCGCCAAGACGCTGCTCAACTTCATCCTCGCGGGCGCCCTGCTGGGCATCGTGGTGGCCTCCTGGCTGGGGCCCAACTACCTGGGCTGGTACAACGAGACGCCCTACGCCTCCCAGACGATGTGCAACCTGCCCGAGGTCATCCGCAAGACCTCCGCGGACCTGATTTCGTATCAGGGCATTGGCGGAGGCGTGGGCGCCGCCGTCTTCCTCATCCTGGGCGTGCTCTTCGTCCGGTGGACGCACAAGCGCGCCCGGGTGCAGGCCAGCCAGACGCCGCCCCCCCACCGAGCCGCGCGCCACCACCTGACGCGCGGCGCCGCGGCGCTCAGGGGGACTGGGACGCGGCCGCGTGGACGATGACGCCGGGCCCCTGGCCCACGATGGCGGCCCCCTCGCTGTCCTCCACGATGACCATGATGGCGAAGTTCGTGGTGTCCGACACGTCGGGCGCCACCCAGGTGGGGTTGCGCGCCGTCGGGTCGCTGAAGCGGCCCGCGGGCTGCTCCGGAATCTGCTTCCATTCGAAGGTCATGGCGTCCCCATCCGGGTCCTCCACCTCGAAGACGAAGGCGACCTCCCCCCCGGACCTCACGACCTGCGGCGAAGGCCGAGGCCCCGTGGAAACCATGGGCGGATGGTTGGCCCGGCACGACACCGCGAGCCCCAGCAGCGCCAAAACCCCGAAGACTTTCGAGTAGGTGTGAGACATGAACCGGCCCTTGCGGAAGGTGACGCCAGATTAACGCGCCAGCAGGGGGAGAGGTATTGCCCCAGCGGCGTGACCTGTCCCAGGACAGGGACACATGCACCGCGCGGGGCACCTTCCGCCCACCTCGGCGCTCAGGTGCGCCGCAGCATGCGCAGCTTCTCCGCGCGCGACAGCCGCTTGATGGCCGCCTCCCGCCGCAGCGCCGCGCCGCGGTCCCCCGCGGCCTCGCTCCACACCAGGGTGACGGGCAGCCGCGCCCGCGTGTAAGCAGCCCCACGGCCCCGGCCATGGGTGGCCAGCCGGCGCTCCAGGTTGTTGGTGGCGCCGGTGTACAACGTGCCGTCACGGCACCGCAGGATGTAGACAATCCACGAGGGCGATTCGTCCGGCACGGCGTGCCGCACTGTACTGTCCTCGTGGACCGCCGTCTCCTCAGTGCACGTCGCGCGGCCGTCCCGCGCGGAGCCGCAACCGCCGCAGGGGCGAACGCCTCTCCCCGGGTTCCCCCGCCCGCGCCATGACACGCGACACGGGCGCCAACGGGTCCCCCCTCCAGGCCGCGAGGATGTGCTCCTCGCTGACCACCCCCAACACCCCTCCCCCCTCACCCACCACGCCCAACAACCGCACCTGGTGCCGCTCCATCTTCCGAAGGGCCGCCAGAAGGGTATCCGTGGGAAAAACGGTGGCGATAAGGGAGGTCCACATTTCCTTCCAAGCCTGATTCCGCCGCATTTCCACGTCCTCCGAGTCGTTGCCTACATCTCCCTGCAACAGCCCTGCCGAGCAGGAGGCTGCTCACCAATGAACACGGCATGGCCCCGCGGTCCGGCTTAGACTGGGGTGGTGACTCGTCGACAGGTGGCACGGTTGGGCCGGATGGCGGACCTCTTTTCGCGGACGATGACGCGCGGGAAGGAGGGCCCGCTGACGCTCAGCTTCCGCCCGGATGAGCTGTACCGGGTGCCCACGGACGACGGGGCCTCCATCGCCCTGGGGCGCTACCACGCCCGAGGCGAGAAGCGCTTCGCCCAGCCCGTCATCCTCTGCCACGGCCTGGGGGCCAACCGCTTCCACCTGGACTTCGACGAGCAGTACAGCCTGGCCCGCTACCTGGCCCGCTCCGGCTTCGAGACGTGGGTGCTGGAGCTGCGGGGCCGGGGGCTGGCGGGCGACTGCCCGGATTTCAACTTTGACGACCAGGCCGAGCACGACGTGCGCACCGCCGTGCGAACCGTCTTGTCCACAGGTGCGAAGGAAGTGCTCTGGGTCGGTCATTCCAAGGGCGGGCTGATGCTCTACGCCCACCTGGCGAAGACGCCGCAGGCGCCCGTGCGAGCGGCCGTGACGCTGGGCAGCCCCTTCACCTTCGCCGTGCAGCCGGGCCTGCGCACCTTCATCCAGAAGGTGGAGCCGGTGCTGAAGCTGCGGATCATCCCCACCAGCCGCGTCACCAGCATCGCCCTGTTCGGCGCGCGCCGGGGCCCATGAGCCGCTACATGATGCTGGCGGAGAACATGGAGACGGAGGTGGTGCGGCGGGCGCTGGCCAACGTGCCCGCGGACATCGCCGGCGGCGTGGGGCGCCAGTTCGCCCGGTGGATCACCACCAACCGCTTCACGTCGTACAACGGCGAGTTCGACTACCGCGAGTCCCTGCCCCGGGTGACCATCCCCTTCCTGCTGCTGGCGGGCAGCAAGGACCTGCTGGCGCCGCCCATGGCGGTGGCCCGCGCCAAGGAGTACCTGGGCGGGCCGGTGAAGATGCTGGTGGCCGGCAAGGCCCACGGCTTCGGGGCGGACTACGGGCACGCGGACCTGGTGCTGGGCCGCCGCGCCCCGGACGAAATCTTCCCCCTGGTGGAGGCGTTCCTCTCCGCACACGCGACGCAGCCGTAGGCCCGGTGAGGTTGTCCGGCCCTGCCCGGCGTGCTACCGGAACGGGCCTCGCGCCATGACTGACGGCTTGCCATCTTGGAGCCCTCCCCCTCACGAGGCCCCGCGCATGCGCCTTTCTCCCACCCGCGCCTTCCTGGTCCCACTCGCCATCGCGCTGGCCGCGGGGCTGGGCCTGCCCGCCTGCACCAAGCCCGTGATGGAGACGCCGGAGTCCCTGGTGGTGGCCAGCGTCAACGGCGAGGTGCTCAGCCGGGCGGACTTCGAGCAGGAGCTGTGGCGCGAGCTGGCGCTGTCGGACGTGTCCCAGCGCACCTTGGAGGACGTGGAGCCCTTCAAGCGCGCGCTCCTCGACACGTACATCCACCGGATGCTGCTGCTCCAGGAGGCGCGCAAGCACAACGTCACCGTCACGCCGGAGGAAGTGGACCGGGGGGTGCTGCGGCTGTCGGGGGATTATCCGGCGGGCAACTTCAACGAGGTGCTCGCCCAGGGGCAGCTCTCCATGGCGGAGCTGCGCTCGCGGGAAGCGAGCCGGCTGACCATCGAAAAGCTGTTCGCCAGCCATGTCTATTCACGCGTGGCCGTGACGGAAGAGGAACTGCGGGCCTGGTACACCGCGCACGAGCAGGACTTCCACGAGCCCGAGCTGGTACACGCCGCGCAAATCGTGGTGAAGGGCCTGGACGAGGCACGGCGCCTGCAATCCCAGCTCAAGTCCGGCAAGAAGTTCGCGGACCTGGCGCGCAGGTATTCGCTCAGCGCGGACGCCAAGGTGGGAGGCGACCTGGGGTTCTTCCCCCGGGGGCAGATGCCGCCAGCCTTCGACGAGGTGGTATTCAAGCTGGGGGTGGGGCAGGTTTCGGACGTGGTGTCCACCGAGTACGGCTTCCACCTGTTCCGCGTGCTGGAGCGCAAGCCGGCGCGCAAGCGGGAGTTCGCGGAGGTGCGTCAGTTGGTGGAGGGCAAGCTGCTGGAGCAGAAGCGGGCGCAGGCGCAGGAGACGTTCGAACAGGAGCTGCGGCAGAAGGCGCAGGTCCAGGTGAACGAGGCCACGTTGCAGGCCATCCGCGGGCGTCCGGCGCCTCAGCAGGCGGCGGCGGAGTGACGACGGAATCGAAGACCGGGGCGGCGGTTGGACGCGCCCGGCGTGGTGCGGAAGGATGGCAGGAATGAAGAAGCTGGTGGCGGCAATCTCGGCGGTGGCGCTCCTGGGGAGCGGCGGCGCGGCGCATGCGGAGCTGGTGGACAAGGTGGCCGCGGTGGTGAACCGCGACATCATCGCGCTGTCCGAAGTGCAGCAGCGCGCGGCGCCGGAGATGTCCCGCGTCAACGACCCGGACCCCCGCAAGCGCGGCGAGCAGCGGCTGGCGCTGATGAAGACGGCGCTGGACACCCTCATCGGCGAGAAGCTGATGGAGGCGGAAATCGCGCAGCTGGGCATCACCGCCAGCGAGGCGGAGGTGGATGAGCTGGTGGCGGACGTACGCCAGCAGAACAACATCACCGACCCCGCGCAGTTCGAGCAGCTCCTGCTGGGTGAAGGCCTCACCATGGCCACCTACCGGGACATGATGCGCAAGCGCATCCTCCGGGACCGGCTGCTGCGCATGAAGGTGGGCCCCCAGGTGAAAATCACCGAGGAGGACCTCAAGGCCGCCTACACGCAGTACACGCGCATGGAGAGCGGTGACTCGGAGGTCCACGCGCGCCACATCCTGGTGCAGGTGGACGCCAAGGCCACGGCCGAGCAGGTGGACGCCGCCAAGAAGCGGGCGGAGGCCATCGCCGTGGAGGCGCGCCGGCCGGGCATGGACTTCGCTTCGCTGGCCCGCGCCCGCAGCGAGGGCCCCAGCGCGGCGGATGGTGGCGACCTGGGCTGGTTCAAGCGCGGCGTCATGGTGCCCGCCTTCGAACGGGCCGCGTTCGCCCTCCCCGAGGGCGGCGTCAGCGAGCCGGTGCGCACCAACTTCGGCTGGCACGTGCTGAAGGTGGAAGAGCGCCGCGCGGTGGCCGCCGAGTCCTACGAGGAGATGCGCTCCAAGCTGGAGGGCAAGCTGCTCCAGGAGAAGACGGAGAAGTTCCTCGACCAGTACGTGGCGGAACTGCGGCAGAAGGCCACCGTCGACGTGAAGATGTAGCCGCCGTGGGCCTTCCGCTCGTCGGAATCTCCCTGGGGGATGTGTCGGGCATCGGGCCGGAGGTGACGGCCGCCGCCCTGAAGAAGCCCTCGGTGCGCAAGGTGCTCGTCCCCGTCATCTTCGGGGACGGGCCCACGCTCGAACGCTTCCCCGCGTTCCGCCGCTACGCGCGCCTGGAGCCCTCCGCCCTGGGCCGCGTGGAAGGCCCCACCGTGGTGGAGGTGACGCGGCTCGCGGAGAAGGACCGCGTGCCCGGCAAGCCTCGCGCGAGGGGCCGCGCGCAGTACGCCTTCGTGACGGCGGCCATCGACGCGATGCGGGCCGGACACGTGGATGCGCTGTGCACCGCGCCGGTGTCGAAGGAGCAGATTTCCCGCGCGGGCATCCCCTTCATGGGCCACACCGAGGTGCTGGCGGACGCCTTCGGTGTGGAGGTGATGATGCTGATGGACGGGCCCCGCGTGCGCGTGGCGCTGGCCACCAACCACGTGCCGCTGGCGGACCTGCCGCGGCTGCTCACCGTGGATGGGCTGACGGCGCAGCTCAAGCTGCTGTCGCGGAGCCTGGAGCCCGTGGTGGGCCGCAAGCCGCGCATCGCCGTGCTGGGGCTCAACCCGCACGCGGGCGAAGGCGGACTCCTGGGACGCGAGGAGGTGGAGGTGATTGGCCCCGCCATCCGCAAGGCCCGCGCGGCCCGGGTGGACGCGCACGGCCCCATCCCCGCGGACGGACTCTTCGCGAAGCCCGACGAAGTGGGCGCGCGCTACGACGCGGTGCTGGCCATGTACCACGACCAGGGCCTCATCCCCGCCAAGGCGCTGGACTTCGAGCGCACGGTGAACGTGACGCTGGGCCTGCCCGTGCCGCGCACGTCGCCCGACCACGGCACCGCCTACGCCATCGCCGGCAAGGGTGAGGCGAGCTGCGTGCCCATGGTGGCAGCGTTGCTCAAGGCCGCTCAGCTCGCGGGGACGCGACGTGCTCGGCCAGGTCCTCTCCGTCCTTCGCGGGATCGATGAGCTGGAGGTGCGCCCCGGTGCCGCTGCCCGGGAGCACCAGCACACTCACGCGCCCCCGGGGACACTCCCCCAGACATCCCGAGGCAATCACGCGCGTCTGCTCCATGAGGCCCCGGGCCGCCAGGGCCTCGCGCAGGCGGCGCGGCAGGTCCACGCCGCCGGCGCTGGCCTCCAGCCGCACGAGGCAGCGGTGGCAGACGTGCAACTCCATGGGCTCCGGCGGCTCTGTCTGCGCTGACATTCCAGGAGGAAGCATAGGAGCCGGGAGTCGGCCCGCGCCTCAGAAGACGAAGGGAAAGCGGATGGGCTCCTGCATGCGCACCTGGTGCACCGGGAACTTCCAGCGGCGCACCACGTCCTCGATGCAGCGCGACAGCGGCGTGCCGCGCAGCGCCACGGTGTCCATGGACACGTTGAGCGTGTCGCCACCCGGCAGCACCGACCACTGCACCACGAAGCGGCCACCGGCCTCCACCGGCGTCCCCGCGGCGTGCGAGCGGACGCACGCGGTGATGGCGGGCTGATTCGTCACCACCACCTGCTTCACGTCGTCCGGCGTGAGGTGCTCCTTCACGTTGATGGCGGGCGGGACATAGACGGTGCGCGCGGGCTCCTCGGCCTCCGTGGCCTCCGCGTCGGCGTCCTCGGTGAAGCCCAGCTCGCGCGCGAACGCCTCGTCGAGGTCCGCGTATGGCCCCTTCTCCGTCGTGTCCTCCTCCTCCACTGCCTCCGCCACGACATCACCCGGCGAAGACGCCACGCCCTCACGGGCGTCGGCACCGTCCGCTTCAGCGTCGCCGAAGGCGAGCTCCACGGGCGCGGGCGGCGTGGCGGGCAAGGACTCGTCCGTCTTCGCGGGCGCCTTGCGATTGAGGGGCGCGGGGCTCACCACCGCGAGCGACTCCGCCACGGGCGCGCCCGTGCTTCGCACCGGCGACGAGACAGGCGCGGAGGCCTGCAGCCCCTTCGCCGCGTCCTGAAGACTTCCCTGCGCCGAGACCTGCACGCCGCCCACCACCGGCGCCGCGGCCCCGGGCTGCGCGCTGGAGATGGACGAAGCCTGGGACACCGGCGCGAGGCTGCTCACGGCCGCGCCTGTCCCCGCCGCCTCACTCGTCCCGTTCACGCCCAGGATGGCACTGTCCGCAGTGCGCGCGGAGTCACCGTGCCCGCCCGTGCCCAGGACGGCACCGTCCACCGCGCGCACAGCTTCATGCTTCCCGCTCGCACCACCCAGCACTGCACCATCCGCCGTGCGCCGGACGGCATCGTCGCCGCGCACGGAGAGCCCCGCGAGCAGGAGCAGACCCGCCGTCAGCGCGCCCACTGCCGCCGCGCCAAACACGACACCGGGACGAAGTCCCGCCGCACGCTCCGGCGCGGTGGCACTCGGACGGACACCGCTCCACAACGGTGACTCCGGGTACGCAGGCGTCGGCGCATCACCCCACAAGGGCGCATCTGGCGCATGCGCCAGCACATTCTCCGCACGCGGCGGCAACAAGGCGCCCAGCGACGTCACCTTCTTCGCGCCGGGCGACGTGCGCATCCACTCGGGAATCTCCACCGTGGGTTCGGGCAGCGCGTCCATGGCGTGCGAGGGAAATGGCGGCATGCACTCCAGCCACGCCTTCTCCTCTTCCGCCAGTGCGAGCAGCGCGCGCATGCTCCCGGAAACATCCGCCACGGGTGCAGTGTCCGCCTCGGTCGCGGCACCTTCTTCGGGCGACTCGAAGAGCTCCCGTTCGAGATACGCGTCGAGGTCTCCAGCGAGCGCGTCACGCACGCTCACTGGCCCGCGCGGCGCCAACGTCCCCTGAGTACGAAACTGCCCCTCAGCTCCGGAAAGAAGCTCGTCCACACGCCCTCCCTCGCCCGCGCTGCACACCCACCGGCCCTGACTTCTTCGACAGGGCGTGCAACGTAGGAACCGGTCCTCGCCGCGCCACCCCCCAATGTCCGTCCTCGAACGCTGTGCCTTCAGGAGACACCGCGCCTGTCCACTACTGCTTCACCCGGTCAGCTCACGGAGGATGGCGCACGCGGCCCCGCAACTTCGCGCTTCGGAAAATCATTCCGCACGCTCGCGGGCGCGTTGTACTCAAGACACCCCATGTACCGAGTAATCCTTGTATCCACCCTGCTGGCCGTCTCTGCGTGCGGCCATGTTTCCACCCGGAGTCAGTCACCCATGAGCGCTTCATCCGCCGACGACACGCGCACACTGACGGAGCTCGAAGGCCGCGTGATGCGCGCGCTCCAGACAAAGGACCTGGAGACCGTCAAATCGCTCACCGCGGAGGACTTCATCTACCGCGGCGCGGATGGCTCGGAGGCGAACCGGGATGCGTTCGTCGCGAGCATCGCGGAGATTCCTGGAGAGCTGACCTCCGTCGAGGCCGAAGGCATGCGCACGTACCTCTACGGCGACACGGCGGTGATTGCGGGCATCCAGCGCAGCGGCCTGAAGATGACGGATGGCACCGAGGCCTCCGACGCCGTGTACTTCACCGACGTGTGGCAGCGCCGCGACGGGCAGTGGAAGATGGTGTTCGCGTTCAGCAGCCCGGCCGCGCCCACCGAGGGCCAGCCCGCCGGAGCCGCGCCGCAGCAGTAGGCGCAGCTTCTGCCCTTCTGTCCCACGAGGACGTTCCACACCCCACACCCGGCCGTGCGGTGCCGAGCGCCGCGCGGCCCCTCCCCTTCCCTGAGCGTGCCTGTTGGTACACTCCGAGGCAGGGGAGGCCATCATGACGCCGCTTCAGCAAGGTGCGCGCCGGTGGAGACTGCCGGCTCACGGAGAAGACTGGCTCGTCGTACCGTCCGTTGACCTGGAGCAACTGAAGCAGCAGCACGCACCGGTGCCCGACGTGTTCGTCAGCGCGGCCCTGAAGCGCTGGCTGACCACGCCCGCCGCGCACACGCTGTACGCGATGTACGAAGCGTTGGGAGGCTGCCGCCCGCTGGGACTGTCCGGCCTGGAGCGCAGCCGCTACGAGCAACGCCTCCAACAACGGCTCAGCGAGGCCTTCCTGAATGGTGAGCTGGTGGCGCTCGCGGTGGAGCGCCCGCGGCTCATGCCCTCCCCCTGGCCGGAGACTCCTTCTGAGACAACAGAGGAAGCCCCCGTTGAGGAACAGACGTGGCTGGCCATCGAACTGAGGGACGAGGAAGGCAAACCCGTCCCCCACGCGCGATACCTCGTGACGCTCCCGGATGGGAGCACGCGCGAGGGCACGCTCAACAAGAACGGCTACGCGCGCGAAGACGGCGTGAATCCTGGCAAGTGCCAGGTCACCTTCCCGGACCTGGATGCGCAGAGCTGGTCATGACGGCCTCGATGTCCTCGGCCGTCTTCGGGATGGCGGCGGTGAGCACCTCGTTGCCCTCCGGCGTGACGAGCACGTCATCCTCGATGCGGATGCCGCGCACGTCCGAGTAGCGCGCGAGCACATCCCGCTGGAGCCTGTCCTTCGCGCGCGCCATCAGCCGCGCGTCGGCGAGGATGGCGGGCACCTGGTACATGCCCGGCTCAATCGTCACCGCCATGCCGGG
Source organism: Myxococcus sp. 1LA (assembly GCA_046520405.1). GTDB lineage: Bacteria > Myxococcota > Myxococcia > Myxococcales > Myxococcaceae > Myxococcus. The sequence goes on along the minus strand of JBKGHI010000143.1, from coordinate 7,784 downwards.
CTCCAAGTCCCGGTCCAGCCGCAGCGAGCGGTGGCCGAAGTCCGGCGAGCGCGTGCGTCCCGGCGCGTAGCCCGCCCGGTCTCCCAAATCCTCCATGTCATGCACGTCCAGGCCCAGCAGGTGGCCCACGCCGTGCGGGAAGAAGAGCGCGGTGACGCCGTCCACCACCAACTCCTCCGGGTCCCCACGGAGGATGCCCAGCGCCACCAGCCCGCGCGCCATCTCCCGGTGCGCGGCCAGGTGCACGTCCCGGTAGCGCGTCCCCGGCCGCACCGTGGCGATGCTGGCCTCTTGCATGCGCAGCACCACGTCGTACAGCTCGCGCTGCGGGGTGCTGAAGCGCCCTGTCACCGGCCACGTGCGCGTCACGTCACAGGCGAAGCCGGCCGGGCTCTCACCGCCCACGTCCGCCAGCAGCAGGTCGCCCTCGCGCAGCGTGTGGTCATAACGCAGGTTGTGCAGCACCTCGCCATGCACCGTGACGATGGGCTGATACGCCGGACGCACGTCGCGCGAGACGAACTCCGCCTCCATCGCGGAGCGCACCACCGCCTCCAGCACGCCCGGCCGCGTGGCGCGCATGCCCGCCAGGTGCGCCGGCACCGTGACTTCCGCGGCCTGGCGGAGCTGGGCCTGCGCGGCGTCGTCATGGCGCAGCCGCAGCGCAATCATCGCGTCCGCCAGCGGCACGTCCACCGCCGCCAGGTGGCCGGGACGCACCTCGCGGCCCAGCAGCGCAGCGATGTCCAGGCACGTCTCCAGATCGGGCGTGGGCAACGTCGCCACGTCGCGGCCCTTCAGCGCCGCGGGCAGCTCGGCGCGCGAGCGCACGGTGCAGCCCGTCCGCTCCGCGATTTCAGCGAAGCCCGGCACCACGCCGTCCCACAGCGCGTCGTCGGGGCCGGGCTCGGGCAGGTACAGCGTCCAGCCCTGGCCGTCATACAGGCCCACGCCGTCCGGCGCCGCGAGCCCGAAGAGGTAGAGGAAGTGGCTCGACGCGCGGAAGGGGAACTGGTCGGCGGCGTAGTTGCGCGGGCGGGGACGGCTCGACGCCAGCAGCGCGGGTGCGCTCCCCAGGGCTTTCGCCAGCTGCTCCCGCCGTCGGGTGAGAGCGGAACGCTCGGAAACGGAAGGGAGCAGCATTCTGGAACCTCGCGTTCAGGCCCCCAGCGGACGCTGGGGCAGCAACTTGAAAAGGAAGGCCAGCAGGTCGTCGAAGTGGCCGCCCTTGCGGAAGACGGCGTCCACCGGCATGTCGATCTTCCCGTCATGACCGGTGACGAAGACGACCTTGGTCTTCGGCATGTGGTGGCGCACCAGCGGAATCAACCCCGTCCCAAAGCCGTCGCCGAGGCTCTGGTCCAACAGCACCGCGTCATACGCACGAGGCCGGTTCAATAATCCCGCCGCCTCCGAATAGGAGCCGGCGGTGACCACCGCGAAGCCCGCGTCCTCCAGAAGCGCGGACAGCGTCATCCGGTTGGAAGGGTCGTCTTCCACGAGCAGCAGGCAACGCCCGAAGGTCCAGTTCGTCTCCATCACTTGCTCCCCCGAGTCACGTCAATCCGGTCAGGGCCCCCGGCCTCCAGCCCCGTGAAGAGGATTTCCACGTAGGTGCCGCCCGAGGGCGCCGCGCCCAGGTCCAGCTGCCAGCCATGCCGCACGGCCGTCCGGTGGACGATGCTCAGCCCCAGCCCGGCGTGGTGCTGCCGCGTGGTGAAGAAGGGCTCCAGCGCGCGGGAGTACGCCTCCGGCGCCAGGCCCTCTCCGGTGTCCTCCACCCGCAGGCACACGCCGCCGTCGGTGTCACGCGTGTGCACCGTGAGCGTGCCACCGCGCGGCATGGCCTCCAGCGCGTTGTCCACGAGGCAGCGCACCAGCAGCGCCAGGTCGTCCACCTCCAGCGGCACGCCACCCTGCTCCTTCAAGTCCCTCACCACCTCCACGGAGGGCGGAACCTGGGCCTGGGCGAGCGCGCGCTCCACGCCTTCGCGGGCGCTGCACCGGGGACGCGTGCCACCGCTGGGCGGCGGCGCGCGCTTGGAGAGCACCTCCTCCGCGGACGTCAGCTCCTTCTCGATGAGCTGGAAGAAGGTCTCCACGCGCGGGTCCGCGCCCCAGAGGTCCGTCTTCTTCACCTGCCGCATCAAGTAGAACGAGGCGTTGCGGATGCTGGCCAGCTTGTTGCGCAGGTCATGCCGCAGGGTGGAGGCCACCACGTCCGCCACCGCCGCCCGCTCACGCGCCTGGAGGTCTCTGCCTGCCATGGGTCAATTCCTCGCGCCTTGCAACCCTTGTTGAGGCCGGCCTCGCACCCGTGCAATCGCCTGTACCAGCTCGCGCAACGGTACCGGCTTGGTCATGCACACCACCGCGCCCTGCGCCGCCACCCGGCGCAACATCTCCGGCACCACGTGGCCCGACACGGCGATGATGGCGACGGACAGGTTCGCCGCGCGCACCTTGGACACCAGCTCCGGCCCGCTCATCTCCGGCATCACCAGGTCCAGCACGCAGACGTCGTATTCCCCCGAACGCAGCGAGGCCAACGCCTCCTCGCCGCTGTACACGGCGCGCGCGCGCAGCCCCACCGTGCTCAGCGCGCGCACCATGCCGCGCGCCACCTGCTCGGTGTCGTCCACCACCAGGACCTGGGGCGCCGCCGCCGCGCGCAGCACCGTGTCCAGCGCGTGCGCCACGTCGAAGGGCTTGGGCAGCACGGTGAAGGCGCCCTCGGCGAGCGCGTCATCCACCAGCTCCTCCGCCGTGAAGGCCGTCATCAGCACCACCGGCATGTCGGGGCGCTCCTGCTTGATGCGGCGCAGAAGCTCCACGCCGTGCAGGCCGGGCATGCGGATGTCCGTGAGCACCACGTCCACGGACTGCTGCTCCAGGAGGCGCAGGGCCTCCTCACCATTGGCCGCCTCGAGGACCGTGTGGCCCTCCAGCTCCAGGTTCGCGGCAAGGGTGATGCGGAGCGACTCCTCGTCGTCAACCAGCAGGATGCGCGCGGGGCCACTGCGACGTCCTCCATCATGCGGCCTGGGCCGCCGCTGCCGCGGGGAGCTCGATGAGGAACTCACTACCCCGCTCCGCTTCGCTGCGCACAGAGATTGTGCCGCCATGACGTTGCACCATGTTGGCGACAATGGCCAGTCCCAAGCCCGTACCCCGCGTCTTCGTCGTGAAGAGCGGTTCGAAAATCTTGGGCAACACCTCCGGAGGAATCCCCGCGCCGTCATCCACGACCCGGATGCACCAGGGCTGCGCGTCCCCACCTTCCGCCATCACTGAAACCTCACCATTGCGCCCCACGGGCATCGCCTCCACCGCGTTCTGCACCAGATTCACCAGGACCTGACGGAACTGCTCCTTGTCCAGGTGCGGCACCGGCAATGACTCCGGCACGCCATTGACGATTCGGACGCCCTCTCGCTGCGGCACCACGCCAATGGCCTCGTCCACCAGGGGGCGCAGCGGACACGGCTGGAGCGCGGGCGGACGCTCGCGGGCGAAGTCGAGCAGGTCGGAGATGATTTTCGCGCACGCGTTCAGCTCGCGCTCCATCAGTCCCAGAAACTGAGGAACCCGTGGGTCATCCGCGGCCCCCGCTGGGTCCTTCGTGAGCTTCCGGGAGAGATAGGCGTGGGAGTTGCGCACCGCCGCCAGCGGGTTGCGCAGCTCGTGGCCCACGCTGGCGGCAAGCTGCCCCACCGCGGCCAGCTTCTCCACGCGGATGAGGTGCTCCTGGAAGCCGCTGAGCTCGCGCAGGGCGCGGTCCAGCTCACGGGCCTTCGCGTGCTCGCGCTCGCGGGCCAGCTCCAGCTCCGCCCGGCGCACCGCCACCTCGCGCAGCTCGCGCAGCATGCCCCGGCACGAGTACACCAGCACCACGTCGATGAAGGCCACCCAGAAGGCATGCTCCACGAAGCGCCACAGCTCTGGCGGAAGACCTCCGTAGAACGAGTGCGACCACATGGTTCCGCGCAGCACGTGGTCCACGACGGTGGTGATGCTCGCGGTGAGCAGCACCCACGGGTCGCGGTACAGCGCCAGGAAGGCCAGCGAGCCGAAGATGTGGAAGTGCGTCTCCACCCGGCCGTCCGTCAGGAAGATGAGCAGCGAGGACCAGAGCGCCTGGCACACGGCCACCACGTGCCGGGTACGCGCGGAGCCCGGACGCCAGCGGGCCATCGCCATGGGGACGGCGCTGAGCAGCGTGCCCATCAGCAGGGCCGCCTGGAGATGCGCGACCTTGCCCGACGGACCGACCAGCGCGATGACGATGCCCACCACCCACTGGCCCAGCATCAGCCCCGCGAAGAGCCGGTCCGTGCGGACGCGCACCGCGCCCAGGTGTTCGCGGAACAGCCGCGCCGCGCGCTCCTTGAGCGCCAGGGGCGGGCCGGCGCTCTCCTCATGGGCCGCGCTCATGGCTCGCTCCCGCGAGGGTCGTCCAGCGCGCAACCAAAGACGGCGTGCCCGGCCATCCCTTCCCTCGGGGGCGCGTCGGCCCCCAGCAGCGCCTCCACCGCGGCGCGCCCGGCGTTGTCGCCCGCGTGGCCCCGGGCCGCGGTGATGCCGCCGCTGAAGCGCAGCGTGCCGCCCGCGTCGTAGAAGAGCACCTGTCCGGAGGTGACGGCGCCAAAGCGCTCCGCCTGGGCGCCGCCTTCGTCACGCAGGACGGTGACGCCCGGAATGGCGGCCGCGGCACGCCACAGCTCGCCCTGCTCCCAATCCTTGCCAGTGCCCTCGGGCTTGAGGAAGAGGACGAAGGCGTCCAGCCGTCCTTGCGCCTTCGCCATCACCAACGACAGCTCGCCCAGGCTGGCGCGCGTACAGGGACAGAGTGGATGTGCCAGCATCACCAGCGCGGGCCGCCCTCCACGCGGGGAAGGCCGGCGTGCCCGGGCCAGCGCGAGGGCGCCGTCAGGGATTCGCCCGGGGTGAGCGCGTAACGAGCCATGGCGAGCGAACCCGCCATGACGCCCCCGAGCCAGACGACGCCCGTCACAATCCACCACGCCCGCTTGCCCACCGGTCGCCTCATCGCGAAGCCTCCGCGTGCGCCCGGGGTCCCCGGGGACGCCACGCACACGAAGCCGTGGCGGGCGGGGCTACTGAGGCTGTCGAGTGGACGGCGGCGGTGGTGACGAGGTGGGGAGCCTCGGCGTCGACCCGCAGCACCTGGAGGCGCTGGGCTTTCATGGCGTGACAAGCCACACGATAGCGCTCAGCCCCCCAGGTCTGTCATGGGTTTGTATGGCAAATGTTCGGCAGGTGCGTCGCGCGACCGCCCTGCTGGATGTCTGTGATGGGAATGAAGTGGTGCGCCTCGGACCCCGTCACCGGTGGTGCGTGTGGAGCGCGTCCGCGTAGTGTTGGAGCTGGCGTCTGGCGGCGTCGAACGCGTCGGTGACTGCCTGGTAGGCATCCTCGTGGCTGGCGCGGCGCTCCGGGTCCCGGGTGGCGACGATGTTCCTCCCCGGCACACTCACATCCACGCGCACATGGAAATGCCGGCCGTGCTGCTTGTGCCGATGCGGCTCCTCCACCACCACGTGGCATCCCACGATGCCGTCATAGAACTGCTCCAGCTTGCCGGCGTGGTCGCGGATGTACTCGCTCAGGGCCTCGCTCGTGTCCATGCCCCGATAGGTGATTTGCAGCGCTCGGTTCATCGTCGCCTCGCGTGGTGGTGCCCCGGAGGGGGGCATCGGGTTGCCCTGCCTTCCGGATGCATTTGCGCGGCCAGCGCGCCAGGTGCGCGAAATTCCAACGCCGTGCCGCGAGGCCACACGCTGCGTTTGCGGCGAAATGGGACACCGCCGCAGTCCCTGCGTGGCGAATTGCCTCACCCTCCCAGCAAGGCGGACAGGTGCTCGCCTCGCGCCCCGCTTACGCGGGAGCCCTCACGTCGAGCACGGCCGCGCCGCGCACCTGGCCTTGCCGCAGCGCGGAGAGGGCTTCGTTGGCGGCGGACAGCGGGAAGGTCTGCACCTGTGTGCGCACCGGCACCCGTGGCGCGAGCGCGAGGAAGTCCACCGCGTCCGCGCGCGTGAGGTTCGCCACCGAGCGCACCACCCGCTCCTCCCACAGCAGCGCATAGGGAAAGGAGGGAATGTCACTCATGTGGATGCCGCCGCACACCACGATGCCCGCCTTGTCCACCGCCCGGAGCGCGGCGGGCACCAGCGCGCCCACGGGGGCGAAGAGGATGGCCGCGTCCAGACGCTCCGGCGGCAAGGTGTCCGAATCCCCCGCCCACTCCGCGCCCAGCTCCCGCGCGAATCGCTGGCCCTCCACGTCCCCTGGCCGGGTGAAGGCGCAGGCGCGCCGGCCCTGGTGGCGGATGACCTGGATGAGCAGGTGCGCCGCCGCGCCAAAACCATAGAGCCCCAACAAGCGCCGCTCCGCGCCCGCCAGACGGAGGCTGCGAAAGCCGATGAGGCCCGCGCACATCAGCGGCGCGGCGTGGATGTCGGAGTACTCGGGCGGCAACGGGAAGCAGAAGCGTTGGTGCGCCACCGTGTACTCCGCGTAGCCCCCGTCGATTTGGTAACCGGTGAAGCGCGCCTGCTCGCAGAGGTTCTCCTGGCCGGCCAGACAGAAGCGGCAGCGGCCACAGCTCCATCCGAGCCAGGGGACGCCGACTCGCGTGCCCACGGGGATGGCCGTCGCCCGCTCGCCCGCCGCCTCCACCGTGGCCACGATTTCGTGGCCGGGGACGAGCGGCAGCTTCGGCTTCGGCAGCTCGCCGTCCACGACGTGCAGGTCCGTGCGGCAGACGGCGCAGGCATGCACGCGGAGCAGCAGCTCCTCCGGGCCGGGGCGGGGGATGGGCAGCCGCAGCTCTTGTAGAGGCCGCCCCACCTCCCGCAGCACCATCGCGCGCATGCGGCCTTCCATGCTTCCCCCCGGGCAGCGCGCTCATGCGTCGCGCCTGGGAGGAAGATGGGGGGCGTCCTCAAATCTGCACACCCGCGAGCAGGCCCGGCCACATGCGCACGGTGGTGCGGCCCTCGTCCGAGACGCTGCGCCACTGCGGCCCGATGCCCAGCTCATTCCACCGGTCGCTGTCATCCCAGGTGACGAGCGTGTTGGCGCTGACGCCACCGAACACCGCGAAGTGCCGCGCCACCTGCCAGCCCGCCGTCAGCCGGAGCTGCGCCAGGATGTGGTGCGAGTCCTCGAAGAGCCGCTTCGTGTGGACGGTGCTGCCCACCGCGTCGAGGTCGAAGAAGAAGCGGCCCGCGGGGATGTGGCCGCCCAGGCCCGCGCCCATGACGAAGCGGCGACGGTCCTCGTCCATGGCGGGGCTGTAGCCCACCGTGAACAGCGAGTAGATGTGACGGCCGCCCAGCTTCACGCCCACGTTGGTGAGCGCCACGTCACTGGCCCAGGCCTGCAAGCGCGCCTGGCCGCCACCGACGAAGCTGAGGATGCCCACCGCTTCGCCGTCCAGCTCGCGGGCTACGTTCAGGATGCCCACCTGCGCGCCCGACACGTTGCTGGCGATGTTGACGATGCCCACCTGCGCGCCATCCACCTCGCCCCCCACGTTGATGATGGAGAGCTGCGCGCCGGAGAGCTCCCGCACGTAGCTGACACCCGAGGACATCTGGAGGCCCGTCATCTGCCCCGCCACGTTGAGGCCCGCGGCGGCCTGGAGCCCGTGCACCCGGTCTCCCGCGATGTTGGCGCCCACCGCCATCTGGAGCCCGCGCATCGGACCGCCCGACACGTTGGCGCCCACGCCGAGCTGCGCGCCCAGCAGGCCCTTC
>JBKGHI010000142.1:0-22015 GCA_046520405.1 Myxococcus sp. 1LA | reverse complement strand
GGCGGACGGCCCGGCGTGGGCGGGCGCACCTGCGTGGCCGGCACCTTCTGCATCGGGCTGGCCGTGAGGTTGGCGCCGCGAATCTCCGCCGTGATGTTGCCGCCGCCCGTCACCTTGATGCGGCCGGTCAGCTCCATGGCGTCCTGCGGGCCTTCCTCTTCCACGTCGATGTCCAGCTCCACCTCGAAGGCGTCCTGGAGCGACGCGGCCGCCGCGGCGGGCTTCTCCGGCGGCAGCACCTTCGTCATCGCCTCCAGCAGCTTCTGGGCCTCGAAGGGTTTCTCGAAGTAGCCGGCGGCCTGGTACTTGGTGCGCGACTCGACGGCGTGCTTGCCGCCCTTGAAGACGCCGGTGATGAAGAGGAGCGGGAGCTGGGGGTTGTCCTTCCGCAGCGCGTCCGCGAGGTGGTACCCCATCATGTCGGGCAACAGGATATCGAGCACGGCGGCCGCGGGCGGCTGGGCCTTGGCCAGCTCCACCGCTTGCTTGCCGCGGCTCGCACCAATGACCTCATAGCCCGCCTCCTCGAAGAGCTGCGTGAGGAGGGACAACAGCTCCTGATTGTCATCGACGACGAGGATTCGGGGTGCCATCGCGGGGCGTACCGTACCAGATGCGAAGGGAAGGGTCAGACAATCTGCCCCCGGGTGCTCCAGGCACCGCGGAGGATGCATCCGCCCTTCCAGGCGGTTAGGGTGACGGCCTCGATGTTCCCCTCCCGCTCCCACCTGCTGGCCTGCTTCCTCCTCCTGCTGCCCCTGGGGGCCGCCGCCCAATCCGATGGAGGGCTCGACGCGGGCCTTCCCGACGCGTCCGTTGGAGAAGGCGGTGCCGACCGGGACAACCCCGAGGGCGATGACAGTACAGGCAGGGTGAATACCTCTTGTCGCAGCACCCGGGATTGCTCACCCCGCTTCTCCTGCAGTGACGGCCTGTGCCGGTACACTGGCGTGCGCCAGGCTGACCAGCAAGGCTGCGTGCTGGGTGCCCAGGCCGCGCTCGTCGTCGTGGGCCTGGCCGCCGTGGGTGGGTACAGGCGCAGGCGTTAGGAGCACACGCATGAGGCTGGGGCTCAAAGCGGACAACCTGCTGGAGCGCGTGGCGGACTGGCTCAACCTGGCCCCCCAACCGGTGGCCCACGTCTTCTTCGGCATGATGGCGTCGCGCACGCTGATGGCCGGCGTGCGGCTGGGCGTCTACGAGGCCCTGACGGATGGCCCGGTGTCCGCGGAGACACTGGCGGCGCGGCTGAAGCTGTCCGAGGAAGGCACCCGCACGCTGCTGGAGGCGCTGGTCGCCTGCGAGGCGGTGGAGCGTCAGCGCGGCGGCCGCTACCGGCTGGCGCCTCGTGCCAGGCGCTGGTTGGACCCGCGCTCGCCCCGGTACGTCGGCGCCTTCCTGGAGTTCAACTACGCCCAGTGGGACTGGTGGAACGGGCTGGAGGGCGTGGTGCGCACCGGCGAGGCGGTGGACATCCACGGCTTCGCGCCCGACGACGCGCGCTGGCGCGACTACATCCACGCCATGCATCAGCTGGCGCGGCTGGCGGCCCCCGAGGTGGTGGCGGCCATCCCCCTGCCCCGCGGGGCGAAGCATGTGTTGGACCTGGGCGGCGCGCACGGTTGGTTCGCCGCCGAGCTGTGTCTGCGCAACCGGGGCTTGAAGGCCACGGTGCTGGACTTGGAAGGCAGCGCCCGCGTGGGCCGGGAAATCATCGCCTCTGCGGGGTTGAGCCACCTGGTCACCCACCGCGAGGGCGACATCCTCACCGCGGAGCTGGGCGGCCCGTATGACGGGGTGCTGCTCTTCCAGGTGATGCACCACCTGACGCCCGCGCAGAACGTAGCCCTGCTGCGACGCGTGCGCGCCTCGCTGGCGCCCCGGGCGACGCTGGCGGTGCTGGAGTACCTGCGGGAGAACACCGACGCGCCCACCAGCGCGGCCCCGTTGATTGGCCTGCACTACTTCCTCACGTCCGGCGCGGCCGCCTACACGCCGGCCGAGGTGGAGGGTTTCCTGGACGACGCGGGCTTCCGCATCGAGCACAGCCGGCCCATCCGCCACCTGCCCTTGCAGACACTCCTGGTGGCCCGGCAGGACTGAGCGTTTACCCGGCCGCTGTCCCGGCGGGACCGTCCCAAGGGGGCCTGCCCACGGGGAAGACGTCTGCGCTACCCTGCCCGCCCTTTGTCGGCTTCCGCCGCCCCGTTGCCCATGCTTCCCCAGACACCACTTCCCGAGGACTCTCCGGACATACCGCTCGCCGTCGACCTCGACGGGACGCTGGTGCGCACGGACACGCTGCACGAGAACCTGCTCGTCCTCTTCAAGCACGCCCCGTGGCTGCTGCTGCTGGCGCCGCTGTGGGTGCTCAAGGGCAAGGCGTTCTTCAAGGCGGAGGTGGCCCGGCGCGCCGCGCTGGACGCCTCCAGTCTGCCCTACCACGAAGAGCTCCTGGCCTGGCTGCACGAGGAGAAGGCCCGTGGACGCCGGCTGGTGCTGGCCACCGCGGCGGACCGGCGCATCGCCGACGCGGTGGCGGCGCACCTGGGCCTCTTCTCCGACGTCGTCGCCAGTGAGGCGACGGTGAACCTGTCCGGCGCGCGCAAGCTGGCGAAGCTGAAGGAGCTGCTGGGCACCTTCGACTACGCGGGCAACGACGCGGTGGACCTGCCCTTGTGGCGCGAGTGCCGCCGCATCGTCGTGGTCCACGCGCCCGCGGGCGTGCTGAAGCAGGCGCGGGGCCTGGGCCGCGACGTCCACCGCGTCTTCGAGCGCCCCGCCACCCGCCTCCGCGTCTGGGTGAAGGCGCTGCGCGTGCATCAGTGGGCAAAGAACGCGCTCGTCTTCGTGCCGCTGCTGGCGGCGCACAAGGCCACTGAGCCGTCCAAGCTGCTCCAAGTCCTGCTGGCCTTCGCGGCCTTCAGTCTGTGCGCCTCCAGCGTGTACGTGCTGAACGACCTGCTGGACCTGGACTCCGACCGGCGCCATCCGACGAAGAAGGCGCGCCCCTTCGCGGCATGCACTTTGCCTGTGAGCACCGGTGTCGTGCTGGCGCCCGTGCTGTTGCTGGCCGGCGCCGCGGTGTGCCTGCTGCTGCCGCCCGCCTTCGCCGCCCTGCTGGGCACCTACTACGTGCTGACGCTGGCCTATTCGCTGCGGCTGAAGCAGGTCGTGATGTTGGACGTGCTGGTGCTGGCCGGCCTGTACACGGTGCGCATCTTCGGCGGCGCGCTGGCGGTGGACGTGCCCACGTCCAGCTGGCTGATGATGTTCAGCATGTTCCTCTTCCTCTCGCTCGCGCTGGTGAAGCGCCTGAGCGAGGTGCGGCGGCTGCGGCTGTCCAACGAGACGTCCGCGCACGGCCGCGGGTACCTGGCCCAGGACTACGAGCAGCTCGCCAGCCTGGGCGCGGCTTCAGGACAGGTGTCCGTGCTGGTGCTGGCGCTCTACATCACCTCCGATGAGGTGACGGCGTTGTACTCCCACCCCGAGCGGCTGTGGCTCATCTGCCCGGTGATGCTGTACTGGGTGGGCCGGGTGTGGCTGCTGGCCCACCGCGGGCTGGTGAACGAGGACCCGCTCGTCTTCGCCCTGAGGGACCGGGTGAGCTACGCCGTGGGGCTCGTGTGCGCGTTGGTGCTATGGGCCGCCACGTGAGAGGTCTGGCGCGATGAAGGCACGGGAGTCCTGGGGGCGCTACCCCCAAGTCGAGCAGCAGACGCACGCCCTGGTGTGGCGAACGGACGCGCTGCCCCAGCAAGGCGGCAGCTTGCTGCCCCACGGCCTGGGGCGCAGCTACGGCGACTCGTGCCTGAACGCGGGCGGCACGCTGCTGCTCACCACGGGGCTGGACCGCTTCATCGCCTTCGACCCGGCCACGGGCGTGCTCCGCTGCGAGGCGGGCGTGTCGCTGGACACGATTCTGCGGCTGGTCGCGCCGCGCGGCTGGTTCCTGCCGGTGACGCCGGGCACCAAGTTCGTGACGGTGGGCGGCGCCATCGCCAACGACGTGCACGGGAAGAACCACCACCGGGGCGGCACCTTCGGCCGCTACGTGCGGCGCTTCGAGCTGGTGCGCTCGGACGGCAGCCGCCGGGTGTGCGCGCCGGATGAGAACCCGGACTGGTACGGCGCGACGATTGGCGGCCTGGGGCTCACCGGGCTCGTCACGTGGGCTGAAATCCAGCTCAAGCCCATCAGCAACCCGTACGTGCTCCAGGAGACGGTGCCCTTCGGGAACCTGGATGGGTTCCTCGACGTGGCCCGCGCGTCGGAGAAGGACTACGAGTTCACCATGGCCTGGGTGGACTGCCTGGCCCGGGGCAAGAAGCTGGGGCGGGGACTCCTGTACCGGGGCAACTTCGCGCCGCCGCAGTTCGACGGGCTGCCGCTGGCCAGGAGCCACTTGTCGCATGGCGTGGGGCTGGCGGTGCCCATGGACATGCCGGCCTTCTGCCTCAACCGGCTGTCGGTGTCCGCCTTCAACTGGCTCTACTACCACCGGCAGAACGGCAAGCCGAAGCAGCGGCTGACGCACTACGACCCGTTCTTCTATCCGCTGGACGCCATCTACGGCTGGAACCGCATCTATGGCCGGCGCGGCTTCCTCCAGTTCCAGTGCGTGGTGCCCTATTCGACGGCGCGCGACGCGCTGAAGGAGATTCTGGAGCGCAGCTCGCGCGGCGGACTGCCCAGCTTCCTGTCGGTGCTGAAAACGTTCGGCGACATCCCTTCACCCGGGTGGCTGTCCTTCCCGCGCGAGGGCGTGACGCTGGCCATGGACTTCGCCAACCGGGGTGAGAAGACGTGGAAGCTGGTGGAGGACCTGGACCGGCTGACGCGGCAGGCGGGCGGCGCGGTGTACCCGGCGAAGGACGCGCGGATGAGCCCGGAGAACTTCGCGGCGTACTTCCCGCAGCGTGAGCGCTTCATGCAGTACCTGGACCCGGAGTTCTCCTCGTCGTTCTGGCGACGGGTGAATCCGGTGTCCCTGCCGTTCTCCCTGGCCGCGGAGCGAGGCGAGACAGCGTCACCGCCGCCGCAGTCCCTGCTTGCCATCCGCTGACCTTCTTTCCGAGATTCGCCCCCCTATGAAGAAAGTGCTCGTCCTCGGCGCCACCAGCGCCATTGCCCAGGCGACGGTGCGGCTCCTGGCCGCTCGCGGGGCCTCGCTGTACCTCACCGGCCGCAACGCGGAGAACCTGGACGCGGTGACGAAGGATGCCGCCACGCGCGGCGCGGCGAAGGTGGCGTCACAGGTGGTGGACCTGAACGACTTCGACGCCCATGAGGCGCTGGTGGAGGCCGCGTACACGGCGATGGACGGGCTGGACGGCGTGGTGCTGGCGCACGGCGTGCTGGGAGACCAGGCGGAGGCGCAGCGTTCGTGGACGGCGACGGAGGCGGTGCTGCGCACCAACTTCCTGAGCGCGGTGTCGCTGCTGACGGTGCTGGCCAACCGCTTCGAGGCGCAGAAGACCGGCACGCTGGTGGTGATTTCGTCGGTGGCGGGCGACCGCGGCCGGCAGAGCAACTACGTGTACGGCACGTCGAAGGGCGCGCTCAACGTCTTCCTCCAGGGTCTGCGCAACCGGCTGGCGAAGTCCAACGTCGCGGTGGTGACGGTGAAGCCGGGCTTCGTCGACACGCCGATGACGGCGCACCTGCCGAAGAACAAGCTGTTCGCCTCGCCGGAGAAGGTGGCGCGCGGACTGCTGAGCGCCGCGGACTCGCGGAAGAACGAAGTCTACGTGCCCGGCATCTGGGCGCTCATCATGCTCATCATCCGGACGATTCCGGAGACGGTGTTCAAGCGCATGAAGCTGTGAGCAGGCATGGCCTACGGCGCGCGAAAGCAGGAGGGTCCCGCAACCCTTGCCGACAACCAGCGCATCGGCATCCAGCACCTGTGGTTCATCGACCTGGAGGTCCGGACGCTGTCGGTTCACCGGCTCGTCGGAGGCCGGTGGACCGAGTTGGGCGTCTACGGAGAGGAAGACACCCTCATTCGCGTGGAGCCCTTCGAGGACGTGGAGCTGCGGCTGGGCTGGCTGTGGCAGTCCATCCGTGACAGCCGTTAGCGCCGGAACCAGGGCGGCTCGGCCCGCACCGTCGTGCCTCCGGTGAACATGCCCCGCGAATAGAAGGCCTCTTCGAAGAAGTGGTACGGGTGCACGCGCTCCGGACGGCCGGCGGCTTCGAGCCGCGCCTCCAGCTCGGGCGGTATCTGGACATCCAGCGCATGAAGGTTGGCTTCGAGCTGCTCCACCCGCGTCGCACCGATAATCGTGGAGCCCACGCCCGGGCGGCGCGTCACCCATGCGAGCGCCACCTGCGCCGGGGGCCGATCCAACTGCCGCGCCACGTCCACCAACACGTCGACGATGTCCCAGTTGCGTGCCGTGAAGAGCTTCTCGTTGGCCGGATGGCTTCCGGTCTGGATGGCGGGAAGCCGTCCTTCGCCCTTCGCCAGCACGCCCTCCCGTGCGTACTTGCCCGTCAACATGCCCGCCGCGAGCGGCGCCCACGGCGTCACCGCCGCGCCCAGCGCCAGCGCCGCGGGGATGTGCTCGCGCTCGATGTTGCGCTCCACCAGCGAGTACTCCAGTTGCAACGCGGCGATGCGCTCCAACCCGTCCCGCTCCGCCAGCGTCTGCGCCCGCGCGAAGTACCAGGCGGGCACGTCCGACAGGCCCACGTAACGCACCTTGCCCTCGCGCACGAGGTCCGTGAGCGTGTGCATTACCTCCTCCACCGGCGTCAGGCCGTCCCACGCGTGAAGCCAGTACAGGTCCACGTAGTCCGTCTTCAACCGGCGCAGAGAGCCCTCCAACGCGCGGTAGATGTTCTTCCGCCCGTTGCCGCCTGAGTTCGGGTCCCCAGGCGTGCTGCTGATGGTGAACTTCGTGGCGATGACAGCCCCGTCCCTGCCTCCGTGCCGCGCGAAGTACTCACCGATGAACTGCTCGCTGGTGCCCTCCGTGTAGCGGTCCGCCGTGTCGATGAAGTTCCCACCCGCGTCCAGGTAGCGAGCCAGCATGCGGTGCGACGTCTCCTTCGGACTGCCCCATCCCCAGTCCGTGCCGAATGTCATGGCCCCCAGGCAAAGGGGACTCACCCGCAGTCCCGTGCGTCCCAGCAGGTGATACTGCGCCAGCGAGTCGATGCGGTTCGTCGTCATGCCTACCTCCGTGAATGGCTTCACGGTGCGGCAGCGGACCGCGGCGCAGTAGAGGCAGAAGCCGAACAGACTCTTTAGGATGACTTCACAATGGCGCTGACCCCTCTCAACGAACTGGCCGTGTTCGTCACCGTGGCGCGGCGCGGAAGCTTCACCCGAGCCGCCAAGGAGCTCGGCGTCTCCACGTCGGCGGTGAGCCAGACGGTGCGGCAACTGGAGGAGCGGGTGGGCAAGGCGTTGCTGACCCGCACCACGCGCAGCGTTTCACTCACGGACGCCGGGCGGAGGCTTCACGAGCGAGCAGCGCCCAGTGTCCAGATGGCGCTTGCGGCACTGGAGAATGCCGCCGCCCGGGACACGCAGGTGACGGGGGCGCTGCGTCTCACGGTGCCCTCGTTCGCGGTGCCCATCATCCTGGAGCCGGTGCTGCCCCGCTTGCTGGAACTGCACCCCCACGTGCGCGTCGACGCACGCGTGTCCAACCGCTTCGTCGACATCGTCTCCGAAGGGCTTGATGCCGGCATCCGGCTGATGGAGTCGGTGGCGCAGGACATGGTGCAGGTCCGTCTCACGCCGCCCTTCCGCTTCGTCATCGTGGCCTCGCCCGGCTACGTGAAGCGATACGGGGCGCCCGCCCGGCCCGAGGACCTCGCGAAGCACGCCTGTATCGGCTACCGCGCGGCCTCGACGGGACTGCCCTATCACTGGGAGCTGGAGCGCGGCCGGCGCTCCATGCGCATCCCCGTCACCGGCCCGATGGCGTCGAACCACACGCGGCTCAACATCGCCATGGCGGCGGCAGGCATGGGCCTCACGTACGTCGCCGAGCCCGAAGCCGCGCCCTGGCTGCACAGCGGCGCCCTGGTGCCCGTGCTGGAGGAATGGGCGCCCACCGTGCCCGGCCTGTTCCTGTACTACCCACATCGGACCCGAATCTCGCGCCCCCTGCGCGCCTTCATCGACGTGGCGAAGCAGGTGCTCCCTCAACGTCAAGACAGACAAGGCCGTTAGGACGGGGGCGACTGGAAAACACCTGGCACAGTCCGGATAGACTGTCAGGTCAGCCCACCATGAGCGCCACGGCCCCACTGTCTCCGGTCCCCGAATCCCTGCCCTCCGCTCCCGAAGTGAGCGTGACGCCTCCCGCGCCCGAGCCCGAGGCCTGGAGCCCGGCGCGACGACTGGCCTTCCGCTTCGCCTTCGCCTATCTGGTCCTCTACTCCTTCCCGTTCCCCCTGGACCTCATTCCAATCCTCGGCGACTTCCTCAACGGACTCCTGGAGGGGCTCTGGAAGGCCGCGGTGCCCTGGTTCGGCAAGCACGTGCTGCGGCTGTCCACGGACATCACGGTGATGCCCAACGGCAGCGGCGACACCACGTTCAACTACGTGCAGGTGTTGTTGCTCTTCATTCTCGCCGTGGTGGCGACAGGCGTCTGGTCCGCCGTCGACCGGCGCCGCGCCCAGTACATGAAGGCCAACGACTTGCTGAACACGAACGTCCGGTACGTGCTCGCAATGGCCATGCTGTCCTATGGGTTGGCCAAGCTCTTCAAGTCGCAGTTCCCCTTCCCCAGCCCGGAGCGGCTGATGCAGCCGCTGGGAGACTTCTCTCCCATGGGCCTGCTGTGGAACTTCATGGGCTTCTCGAAGGGCTACAACCTCTTCACGGGCGGCGCGGAGTTCCTGGGCGGATGCCTGCTGCTCTTCCGGCGGACGACGACGCTGGGCGCCATCGTCACCGCGGGCGTGATGGTCAACGTGGTGGCGCTCAACTTCTTCTACGACGTCCCCGTCAAACTCTATTCGTCCCACCTGCTGATGATGGCGCTGTTCCTGGTGCTGCCAGACGCCCGGCGCCTGCTCGACGTCCTGCTGCTCAACCGCGCCACGCAGCCGCGCGCGCTCCAGCCGCCCTTTCCGCCGTCGCGCTGGCTGACGGGGGCCGGAGTCGTCATGAAGCTCCTGGTGGTCGGCGGCATTGGCTACGGCTTCTTCAACTCGCGGCTGGATTACATCCGCAAGTACGGGGACGACGCGCAGCGGCCTCCGTTCTACGGCTCCTACACCATCGAATCCTTCACCCAGGACGGGCAGCCCCTGGACGCAGCGTCCGGCGACGCGCGGCGGTGGAAGGCGGTGGCCGTCAACCGCTTTGGCCGGTTGAACATCAAGCACCAGGACGACAGCGTGAAGTCCTTCGGCCTGGAGGAGGACGCACCCAAGAAGACGCTCACCCTCATCGACGACAAGGACGACACCGCGAAGAAGTTCGTCCTCGCCTACGCACGCCCCGAGGCGAACCAGCTCATCCTCCAAGGCACGCTCCAGGAGGCGGCCATCGAGGTCCGCCTCAACCGGGTGGACGAGTCCAAGTTCCTCCTGCTCAACCGGGGCTTCAACTGGATTCAGGAGTACCCCTTCAACCGCTGACTCAATCCAGCGCGGGCACGTCCCGGCCCTCGCCGAAGCCCAGGGCCCAGAAGCGCGGGCGCTTGGGCTCACGGGCCAGCAGCCACAGCAGGTGGTACTTCGCCTCGTCCTGGCCATCCAGCGCGAGCGCGAAGGTGCCGTAGTGCATGGCCACCGACGTGGCGGAGCGCAGCACCTTGTGCGCCTGGAGGGCCTCCACCGGCCCCATGTGCACGGGACGGAAGGCCGTGGGCCGGTAGGCACCAATGGGGAGGATGGACAGCCGCATGGGCCCGAAGCGCTCGGCCACCATCCCGAAGTGGGGACCGAAGCCCGTGTCGCCCGCGAACAACACCGGCCCGCCGGACGTGGAGAGCACGTAGCCCGCCCAGAGCGTGGCCGAGACATCCGTGAGCCCGCGGTTCGAGCGGTGCTGCGCCGGCACCGCCGTCACCGCGCGGCCTGGAGCCACCTCGGTGGACTGCCACCAGTCCAGCTCCACCACGTTCTGAAAGCCCTCGCCGTCCAGCAGCGCCTTGTTGCCCAGGCCCACGATGAAGCGCGGATGGTGCGCCTCCTCCAGGCGCCGCAACGTGGGCATGTCCATGTGGTCGTAGTGGTTGTGGCTCACCACCACCACGTCGATGGGCGGCAGGTCCTCGAAGCGGATGCCCGGAGGCCGCACGCGCTTGGGCCCGACGAAGGGCACCGGGCTCGGCCGGTCCGAATAGATGGGGTCCGTCAGCAGGTTGAGGCCGTCCGCCTGGAGGAGCACGGTGGCGTGGTTGATGAACGTCACCCGGAGCTGCCCCGGCCCCACGCGCTCCGGCGGCGGATTGCCCGGAGGCGTCTCCTCATAGTCCCGCCAGGGGCCGCGAGGCCCCTTGCTCAGCGCCTTGAAGACCTCGTCCGCGCTCAAGCGCTTGACGGGCTCCAGGTTCTCGAACCGCTCACCGTCGAAGTGGTCCGTCACCGGACCTTGATGGCGGGGGCCCGCGAAGAGGCAGCCTCCGAGCCACGGCGCCGTCATCAGCAACACCAACGGCAGCAACTTCGTCATGGGCCGGGAAGGACGGTCCAGGGACATGGGTGCGACGCTCCATCCAGACAGGATTCCAAAGACACCCGCGCGGCCCGGGCTCGACGTCCATGTCTCGTCGCGACAGTGGACCGGGTTTGCGGCCGCCGGGCAACCGGGAACGCACGCGTGAGGACGCCTCCGCACGACGCAGGGTCACGCGGCGGTGACGGGCCGAGGCTGCCGCGCCTCCGGAGCCTGCACCTGTCGCTCGCGGTACCACGCCACCGTGTCTCGCAGTGTGTCCTCCAGGGGACGGAACGTGGCGCCCAACTCCCTCGCCGCTTTGCTCGAGTCCACTCGCAGCTTCGCCTGCATGGTGCGCACCCCCGCCACCGTCAGCAGCGTGGAGCCGCCCGTCACCCGCGCCCAGGTCTCCGCCACGTAGGCCACGCCCAGGGCCACCCACCGAGGAAACGTCCAGCGCGGGGAGCGCACCCCGGAGACCTGCTCCAGCAACGCGGGCAGCCGTCCCGCCAGGATGTCCAACACCAGTTGGCCCGCCCCCGTCGGCGCCGCGTCCCACGGACCGAACATCCAGCCCGGGAGGATGGAGATGACAGGCATGCCCGTGCGCGCGCTGAAGGCCATCAAGGCCTGCGCCGACTCCTGCTTGCTCCGCATGTAGAGGTTCTCGGCGACCACGGGGGCGGGCGGCGGGTCCTCGTCTCCCGGGGTCCCATCCGCTTTGAATCCCACCGTCGCGGATGAGCTCACGTCCACGAAGCGCCCCACCTCGCGCTGGTGTGCCGCCTCCGCCAGCGCCACCGACGCCTTCACGTTGATGGCGTGCAGCTTCGGCCAGTGGTCTCCCGGCGCGAAGTACTCCCGGAAGTACGCCGCGGTGTGGAACACCACGTCGCAGCCCGAGAGCGACTCCGCGAAGCCCGCGACGTCCTCCATGTCGCCCTCCACCACCTCCACGCCAGGCAGGCCCCCCAGCATCTCAGCGGCCTTCCGAGGCGAGCGGACGAGGGCTCGCACCGTGTGCCCCCTGGCCACCAACGCCCGCACCAGGTTGGTCCCCAACAAGCCCGTGCTGCCCGTCACGAATGCCCGCACGTGTGTGCTCCCCGCAATTTGAACAACGCTTAGATAAACGCCAATCTAAACGTCGTCAAGATGAACGGCGGCACGGGTTCGGCTGGGGTATGGAGAAGGCATGACGACTCGCACCCGGTCCTCGCCGCCACGCCGGAAAGACAGCTACCACCACGGAGACCTGCGCCGCGCGTTGGTGGACGCGACCCTGGCGCTCATCTCCGAGGAGGACGTGAGCGCCGTGTCGCTGCGGGAAGTCGCCCGGCGCGCGGGCGTCTCCGCGGCGGCGCCCTACCACCACTTCCAGGACAAGAGCGCCCTGCTGGCCGCCGTGGCCGAGGAGGCCTTCCGCTCGCTCGACGCGAGGATGGCGGAGGCGCTCGCGGACAAGGACGCGCGGCCCGACGAGCAGCTGCACCGGCTCGCCCGGTGCTACGTGCGCTTCGCCCTTGAGCACCCGTCACACTTCCGCGTCATGTACAGCCAGACGTTGGGCGACGCGGAGAAATACCCCGAGCTCCACGCCGCGGGCACGAGCAGCTACCGGCGGCTGCTCCAATGGGCGGAGGCCGCGCACACCGCCCTGGGGGGCACGGAGAGTTCCGAGACGCTGGCGATCACCGTCTGGGCCTGGGTCCATGGGCTGGCGTCGCTCTGGAACGAGGGCTCCTTGCACAAGAAGACAGGAAGCAGCTCCATCGAGCCGCTGCTGGAGCGCTCCGCCGCGCTCCTCACCCGGCTCCTGGCCGGCCCCACCAAACCCCAACGCCGCTCACGCTGACCCGGCGCGAGGCGCGCTCACGTCACGATGCCGTGCAGGATTCGCTCGAACAGCCAGGGCGTCTTCCCCAGGAGCCGCACCACGGGGCGGCGGAGCCACGGCCGCCGCGCCAGCATGAGCAGCCCTCCTGTCGACCGGGAGTACTTGCGGAAGACGCGCTGGAAGCACCGCTCGTAAGGCGCCAGTGACGCCCGCGTGGCGCCCTGGACGAGCGCCTCCGGCAGCAGGCTCCCCAGCGACTCGGCGCACACGAAGGCCAGGGACATGCCTTCTCCGGTGATGGCATCGACGTAGCCCGCCGCGTCGCCCACCAATGCGAAGCGGTCCGCGATGCGCGCCCGGGACGCCCGCGCCAGCGGCCCCGCGCCGCGCGGCTGGGAGTCCGTCTCCACGCCCGCGAGCCGCGCCTCCAGCGTGGGGAAGCGGGACAGCAACGACTCATGGCTCACGCGCCCCTCCACCACGCCGTCCTCCCAGAGGAAGGCCAGCCCCACGCGCCGCACGCCCGTCGGCGTCACGTAGGCCTCCACACCATGCCCGAAATAGATTTCCACGAAGCGCGTCCACGGCGGGATGACGAAGTGCCGGCGCAGGCCGAAGCGGCGCGGCCCCGTGGACTCCACCTCCAAGCCCTCCGCGCGGCGCAGCGGCGAGGCGAGCCCGTCCGCGGCCACCAGCATGGACGCCTCCACGGGGCCCTCGGCCGTCTGCAAGACAACGCCGTTGCCACTCCGCTGGTGGGACAGCACCTGCGTGCGCTCGCGGAGCTCCACGCCCACCGTGCGCGCCCGTGACACCAACGCCGTGGCCAGCGCCACGCGCCGCACGCCCAGCGCGCCCTTGCCCTGGAACAGGCCCTCCGCCGTGCTGCCATCTTCCTGGACGTAGCGGATGCCCACGAAGGGATGGCTGCCCTCGTCGTTCAGCAACGGCAGGACGCCCAGCCGCTCCAGCACCGCCATCCCAGGAGGCAACAGGCCCTCGCCGCAGGCTTTGTCCACCGGCGCGCTGCCGCGCTCCAGCACCACGGTGTTCAAGCCGCGCAGCGTGGTGGTGATGGCCACCGCCAGCCCCGCGGGCCCTCCTCCCACCACGGCGACGTCATACCGCTTCACGGCGTGGACTCCTCTGGGACTCGCATCCCCGTGGCCACAGACCTTACGTCAACGCCGTGCCGGCGGCCGTCACGTGTCGCTCTCCGCGCGCACCATCGCCAGCGCGCTCTTGGCCATCTCCACCGCGAGCCCCACGGCGCCCACCTTCTTTGGCGGCGCCAGCTCCCCGGCCAGATAGCGCCGCAGCGACTCGGCGCGGCGCAGCTTGCCGCTGGACGTGCGTGGCAACGTCCCCGGCTCCAGCAGCCGCACGGTGTGAGGCCGCACGCCCGTGGTCTCCACCACCACGGTCCGGATGCGCTCCTCGACCACGGCATCCGCCTCCTGCCCCGCGCGCTCGGCGAGGATGAGGAGCGCTTCGTCCTCGCCGCCCTCGGGCGTGAAGCCCAGCGCCACCGCGCAGCCCGTGCGCACGCCCTCCACGTTCTGGATGGGCTCCTCGAAGGCCTGGGGCGCGTGATTCGCCCCGCGGATGATGACGACGTCCTTCGCCCGGCCCGTGAGGAACAGCTCGCCCTCCGAGATGAAGCCCAGGTCGCCCGTGTCCAGCCACCCATCCCGCGTCAGCGTCCGGTCCGTGGCCTGCGCGTCGGCGAAGTAGCCGGACATCAGCGACGGCCCCCGCGCGAAGACCCGGCCCACGCGCCGCTCCGCGAGCGCCTCGCCCGTCTCGCCGCGCACCTCCACCTCGAAGCCCGCCACCGGCATGCCCACGCTCACCAGCTCACGTGAGCCCTCCGCCACCCGGCCCTCCCGGGCCAGCAGCCCCGCGTCCACGCCCAGCGCGCGACGGCCCGCGGCCCTCCGGCGGAAAGGTGACGGCGAGCGACGCCTCGGACAGCCCATACACCGGGCGCAGCGCCGCGCGGAGAAGCCCCACCGCTCGAAGCGCTGCGCGAAGCGGCGCAGCGTGTCCGCGGACACCGGCTCCGCGCCGTTGAGCGCGTGCCGCCACGCCGACAGGTCCACGCCCTCCAGCTCCGAATCCTTCACCCGCTTCAAGCACAGCCCATAGGCGAAGTTGGGCGCGGGAGAGATGTAGCCCCGGTGCCGCGACAACGCGCGCAGCCACAGCGCGGGCCTCGCGAGGAAGACCTCGGGCGGAATCAGCACCAGGTTGCCCGGGTAGTACAGCGCGGCCAGCAGACAGCCGATGAGCCCCATGTCGTGGTACAGCGGCAGCCAGCTCACGCCCACCCGGGGCACGCCCGGCCCCAGCGGCATCTCCACCTCCAGCGCCGCGACCTGCGCCAGCAGCGCGTCATGCGTCAGCGTCACCGGCTTCGGGTCCACCGTGGAGCCGGACGAGAACTGGATGAGCCCCAGCGCGCCGGGCCGCACGGCGACCTCCAGCACGTCATCGCCCTTGGACACCTCATCCACCGTGTGACAGCCCAGGCGGGGACGCGCGCGCTCCACGCTGGGCCCCAGCAGCAGCCGCACCCGCGTGTCCGTCAGCACCATCACCGCGCCCGTCACGTGGAGCATCCGCGAGGTGGAGCGGTGGTACTCCTCCAGCCGCCCCAGCCGCACGGGCGGGTACAGCGGCACCGGCACCGCGCCCGCGAGCAACGTGCCGAAGAAGGCGTCCATGAAGGCTGGCGACGTGGGCAGCAGCAAGGCCACCCGGTCGCCCTCGCTCACGCCCAGCCGCGCCAGCCCCGCCGCGGTGCGCTTCGCCCGGCGGTACACCTCCGCCCAGGGCAGGGACACCTCGCGCTCGGCCGCGTCCACGAAGGTGAGGCCCAGCGGGGACGTCGTCCCCGTGGCCGCGAGCGCCGCGTTCACCGTCACGTGCCTCCGCGCCGTAGCGCCGCCCCCACCAGCCGCGAGCCGGCGCCCGTCACGGAAGGGCCTCCTCCGCCAGGGACTCCGCCGGCGCGGCGACTCGCCGAGCCACCAGCTTCGCCAGGTCCCCCACCGTGCGCACGCCCTGCGCGTCCTCTTCGGACAGGCGGATGCGGAAGCGGTTCTCCAACCCCACCGCCAGCACCGTGAGCCCCAGGCTGTCCAATTGAAGGTCGCGCACCAGGTCCTGCCCCGGCTCCACCGCGCCCTTCCACTCCAGCTCATCAGTGACGATGCGATGAATCTCCGTCAGGACCTCCAGTTCGGGCTCAGCCACGCGGCACCTCCGGGATGAAGCGGGGGCGGTGGGAGAACGCCTGCGCGTACACCTCACCCAGCGCCGCCTCCTCCGCGCGGATTCGCACGTAGAGCAGCGCCGCATTGCCCACCGAGAAGACAAGGGCCGTCCACCACGCACCATGGATGAGCGGCACGCACGCCAGTTCCAGCACCACCGCGACATAGTTGGGATGGCGCAGGAAGCGATAGGGCCCTCCCGTCACCGGCGCCAGCCCCGGCACCACGATGATGCGCGAGTTCCACCGGTCGCCCAGCGTGGCAATGGCCCAGTACCGCAGCCCCTGCGCCACCACCGCGCCCGCGAGCGCCGCCCAACCCCACGCGCCCGGAAAGCCACGCCGCAGGCCGAACACCTCCGCCACGCACGCCACCAGGAACAGCGTGTGGAACACCACCATGAAGCAGTAGTGCCGCTGCCCCGTCTCCACGCCCCCTCGCGCGAAGGCCCGGGCGGCATTGCGCTTGGAGAGCACCAGCTCCACCAGCCGCTCCACGACGAGCGCCGCCATGAAGCCCAGGAAGAGGGCCTGCGTGGAGGTCACCATCGCAGCAGCACCATCTCCGCGCCGAAGCCCGGTCCCATGGCCATCATCACACCCCAGTCCCCCGGCTGCGCCTGGACATTCTCCAGCGTCTCGCCCAGCACGAAGAGCACCGACGCGGAGGACAGGTTGCCCACCTCGCGCAAGGAGGCCCACGAGCGCTCCAACGTCGCGGGCGCCAGCTCCAGCGCCTCCTCGAAGGCCTCCAGCACCTTGGGGCCGCCGGTGTGCGCCACCCAGTGCCGGATGTCCTCGCGCTTCAGGCCGTGCGCCTCAAGGAAGCCGTCCACGTTGCCGCGGATGTGGTCCTTCACCAGCCCGGGCACCTTGGCGGACAGCACCACCTTGAAGCCGGTGTCCACCACGTCCCAGCCCATGATGCGCTCGGTGTCCGGGTAGAACACGGAGCGCGACGCCACCACCCGAGGCCCCTTGCCCCCCGGCGCGGCCGCGCCCCGGAGCACCGCGCACGCGGCGCCGTCACCGAAGAGGCCAGAGGCGATGATGTTCGGGATGGACAGGTCCTCGCGCTGCAACGTGAGCGAGCACAGCTCCACGGCGATGAGCAGCGCGGTGTGCTCCGGAAAGCCGCGCAGGTAGTCCGCCGCCCGGGCCACGCCCGCCGCGCCCGCCACGCACCCCAACCCGAAGAGCGGCGTGCGCTTGAAGTCCTCACGAAAGCGCATGCGGTTGGCCAGGCGCGCGTCGATGCTGGGCGTGGCGATGCCCGTCACGGTGACGAAGAAGACGTGGTCCACGTCCGACGGCGCCAGCTCCGCCGCGTCCAGGGCCTGGCGCGCCACCGTCTCGCCCAGCTCCGTGGCCGAGCGAATCCAGGCGTCATTGCGTTGCTGGAACGTCACCAGCGGCGGATAGGCCTCCAGGGGCAGCGCCAGGTGCCGTCCGCCCACCTGCACCGCCCGATGCAGGTCCTCCAGCCGCTCCAGGTTGAAGTGCCGCGTGGCCCACAGCTCGCGGAACGTCGCGATGAGCTGCTCCTGGCTTGCGTAATGCGGCGGCAGCGCCCGCCCCACGGCACGGATGAAGGGCGAACGGTCCTGGCCTGAGGCACTGAGCATGGGAGTCCCGGGTCTTCGCGTCGGTGGAGAGTGGACGCTTAATCGGAGATAGCGTCCAACGCGATATGGGATGTTCCCGCTTCAGTCACCTCCGCGCACCTCGCGTGCGCGACTGTCACGCGGATGACGCACACGGCGGTCCCGTCGAACAAATCCGCCCGGGCCATGCACAAGCGTTGAACGAACCTTGCTCAACGCCGACGGAAGGCGGCCAGCAGCAGCACGAGCAGGCCCCACGACAGCCCGCCCGAGCCGGACGAACAGCCGCAACCGCCCTCGTCAGGCGGAGGCTCGCCCGGGCCGACACCACCGTCCGGGTCGTCTCCAGTGCCCGCGTCGACACCGCCATCCGGGGCACCGACGACGCCACCGTCCGGGTCGCTTCCAGTGCCCGCGTCCGCCCCACCGTCCGGGTCGCCCCCGGTGCCCGCGTCCACACCACCATCCGGGTCGGCAGGCGCGTTGACACAGGGCGCTCCGGAGTCCTCGCCAGAGATGCACAGCCGGCCGTAGCGGCCCACGCCTTCGAGCCGGCCATCCGCCACCGCGACGATGACGTGCGTCGCGTCCGCGGCCTCCACCCGAGCCGACAGCGTCCCCGCGCCGTCCGCGCGCGAGACGCGCAGCACCTGCGTCGGCGTCACCGCGGCCACCAGCAGGTGGACCGCGGGGGAGTCCACCCCCGGGGTCGGCTCGAAGGATGCCGTGACGGAAGGCGTTCCACCTTCCACCTCGAAGTAGCGCGTCGACGCGGCCGCCACCCGCACGGACGGCTCCGCCACCGGCAGCGTGCGGGGCGCCACGGTCAGTGACGCGTAGCCCGCGCCGCTCTCATAGCCCGCCGCCTGCTGCGGCCGGCGCGGCCCGGTGGCCATGTTCCACAGGGCGAACTCGGCGAAGGCGGTGTCGAAGTCAGCGCCCCAGTCGCGTTGCAGCGCCGTCTCCACCAGCACCGGCCAGCGGACCGACGGCGTCACGACGCTCTCCTCCCACAACGCGCGCAGCACCCCGTCCCCGAAGCGCTCGCCCAGGAACTGGAAGTAGAGGCCCGTGCCATAGCTGAAGGACACCGCGGGCCCTTCCGGGTCCAGCACCAGGGTGCGGTCCGGACGCGACAGGTACGAAGCGGTGAAGCGCTCCAGGTCATCCAGCGCGGGCCGGTAGCGCTCACTGGCCCAGACGGCGGTGCCCTCCGACGCCACGCTGCCCAGCCCCGGGCGGTAGGCGGCCTGCACCGCGTGGAAGAACTCGTGGCTGGCGAGGATGTCCACCGCCTCCTCGTAGGAGGGATAGCTGTACCCCGCGAAGTCGTTCTCCTGGAGCATGTGCCCGGTGCAGCGCGACGACGCCTCCATGCAGCCGTCCAGCCGGAAGGCGCCGTCGGCGACGCCGCCGAAGTCCACCAGGTACACATCGAAGCGGCCGTCGCCGCCGTTGTCGCCCGCCACCCAGCCGTCCTCTGGCGGCAGGCGGAAGCCCAGCGCTTCATAGAAGACGGCGACGCGGTCATACGCGGCCGCGACTGTCTCCACCGCGTCCGGAATACCGCTCCCGTCCGAGTCCGCCGCCGGCACGGCGTTGGAACCCGAACGGGAGAAGTGGATTCGGAAGAGTCCCCCAGGGGAGACCATCGACTCCACCGCCTCACCCTGTCGAAGCGCGGAGGCATCGCCGAGGGTGAGGTGGGGCGCGCTCCCGCTTGCATTCCCGCCTCCCAC
Source organism: Myxococcus sp. 1LA (assembly GCA_046520405.1). GTDB lineage: Bacteria > Myxococcota > Myxococcia > Myxococcales > Myxococcaceae > Myxococcus. The sequence continues at coordinate 2,919 of JBKGHI010000142.1, read as the reverse complement.
GTCACGAACGCATCGTGACGCTCGTGCGGTTCACGCGGGGCCTGCTGAACAGGTCCACACCCGAAAGGGAGCAGCAGGAGCAGCGCCCGGAGCTTCATGGCAGGAAGGCCCACTTCACGCGGAGCTGACCCGAGCCGCTCGGCACACCCGACGGCAGCGTGCCGTTCGCGTTGCAGTGCTCCTGCACCGGCAGGTCGTAATAGGACGTCACCTCGAACTTCACGTGACGGCCATCGGCCAGGCGGATGATGAAGACATCCCCCGTCATCCGCACGCAGCCCTCGTACGCCCAGAAGCTGCTCAGCGCCATCGTCGGCCCGCTCAAGCCCGAGTTGTCCGGGATGAACTCACACGTGTCCGTGTACCAGGCGTCCGTCTGGAAGGTCAGGTCCGCGGGCACGGCGTTCACGGTCTCGAAGCGGGTGCCCGTGGGCAGCCGCGCCACGCCGGTGCAGGACGGGCCGGACGTACCGCCGTTCACCCGGATGTAGTAGCGGCGGAACGCGATGTCCCAGCCGTGGTCACCCAGCGACGTCTGGTCATCGATGTTGACGCGGCTCAGGCCCTCGGGCGTGAAGCGGGCGTAGGTGTAGGACTGGTTCACCGTGAGGCCACCCGCGCGGGCGTCGATGTACGAACGGAACTCGCCCGCGGGCGCCTCCTCCTCGTACATCGCCGTCGTCGACGGCGTGGTGAGCAGGTTCAGCCGGTCGATGCTCTGCTCTGCGCAGGGCACGTCGCTCTGGCACAGCGGCTCCGTACCCGCGTCGGGCTCGGGCTCGGTGCCAGCGTCCGGCTCCGTACCAGCGTCCGGCTCGGTGCCAGCGTCCGGCTCGGGCTCCGTGCCCGCGTCCGGCTCGGGCTCCGTCCCGGAGTCCGGCGTCGGGTTCGTCCCGGAGTCCGGCGTCTGTCCGGCGTCCGGCACGGGAGTGGGGTCCTCCTCGGACGAACCACAGTTCACCAACAGGGCCAGCGCCATCGCCACGGCGGCCAGCACCCACAGGCCCTGCTTGCCGGCCTTCGTGTGCATCGTTTCTTCGGTGTGAGTCTTCATCACGGCCCTCTCCCTCGAATGGTGCGGAGCCGGAGACCACTCATGGCCAGGACAGGACGCACACGGCGCTGTGCCATTCCGGCCCCCACGCGTGGCACCATAGTTGATAACGATTCTCATATTCAATATTTCACCGGCGAAATCGTCGCCGTTTTGGAGCGCCCATGCCGGAAATGCCCGCGGTCCTGGCAAACACCCTGGTCCCTTGGTTCGCGAAGCCCACCCGCGTCACCAAGGTGGAGACACTGGCCCCGCGGCTGCGCCGTGTGCGCTTCGAGGGCGAGTCCCTCAAGGGCGTCCGCGCCGAGCCCGGCCACGAGGTGGAGTTCCGTGTCAGCGCGACGGCGTTCCGCCACTACACCCCCTCACTGGTGGACCCGGAACGCGGGGCGCTCGAGGTGGTCTTCTTCCTCCATGGCCACGGCCCGGGCAGCACCTGGGCGGAGGGGCTCCGGCCCGGGACGAAGGTGGACGTGCTGGGCCCGGGAGGACGCTTCGTGGTGAACCGGGACGGAAGGGACCACGTGTTCCTCGGTGACGAGACGTGCCTGGGGCTGTTCGTCGCCATGATTCAAGCCCTGCCGCCGTCCGCGAACGTGCGGGGTGCCGTCGAGGTGGCCCCAGGCACCGAGGACTGGCCGGGGCTCGTGGGTCTCCCGTTGACGGCCGTGGCCCGCCCGGAGGGCACGCCGCGGGGCGTGGCGTTGTTGACGTGGCTGGAGTCCAATGGCGCGCAGCGCGGCACCGGCACCACGGCCTACCTCGCGGGCCACGCGGGCTCCGTCGTCATGTTGCGCAAGGAGCTGCTCGAAAGGCGCGGCTTCGCGAAGCGCGACGTGCGCACCAAAGCCTACTGGGCCGACGGCAAGCGGGGACTCTGACTCAGCGCAGCCGCCGGCACGCGGACGTCTTCACCGCCAGGGACACCCGCGCGCCGGCCACCACGCCCAGCTCGCGCACGGACGCGGACGTGAGCCACACCACCCACTGCACGCCCGCCACCTCCACGGTGGCCGCGTCCTCCCCCGCCGCCACGGGCTCCACCTTCACCACCGTGCCCGTCATGACGTTGCGCGCGGAGACGCCCGTCAGCGGCTGGATGGACAGCAGGATGTCCGTGGCCGGCACGGCGTAGGCCGCGCGCGCGCCAGTGTCCAACGCGGGCGAGTCTGGCACCCACAGCGCCAGTCCGCCCTGCATGCGCAGCCGCAGGCCCCCACCGTCCGGGCGCTCCAGGAACCCTTCGAGGATGTTCTCCTCGCCTTCGGCCTCACCGGCGAGCACGCCTCGCGCCGCGGCGCCCAGGACCTCGGCCGCGGGCCCGGCCGCGCGCACCTGGCCCTGTTCGAGCAGCAGCGCCTCGCGGGCCAGCACGCGCGCTTCACCCAGCTGGTGCGTGACGTAAAGCATCGGCACCCGGGCCTCGTCGCGCACGCGCAGCAGGTACGGCAGCACGCGCTCCTTCAGCGCCACGTCCAGCGCGGCGAGCGGCTCGTCGAGCAGCAGCAACGCCGGGTCCGTGGCCAGCGCGCGCGCCAGCGCCACGCGCTGCTTCTCACCTCCGGACAGCGTGGCCGGGTAGCGGCGCAGCAGCGGCGCCAGCTCCAGAATCTCCACGGCCTCGTCCACGCGCGAGGCCGCCCCGGCCGCACGCCGAAGCGCACGTTCTGCTCCGCCGTGAGGTGCGGGAAGAGCAGCGCGTCCTGGGGCACGTAGCCCATGCGGCGCTGCTCGGGCGGCACGTCGATTCGCGCGGCGCTGTCAGCAGCACGCGCCCCTCCAGCGCCGACCCGGTCCCGGGCCCCGCGCGCAGCCCGCCGAGCACCTCCAGCAGCGACGTCTTCCGAGCCCGAGCGCCCCATCAC
>JBKGHI010000141.1:0-22042 GCA_046520405.1 Myxococcus sp. 1LA | reverse complement strand
TTCGGCATCACGGCGAGCGGGACAAGGTTGGCGATGTGGTCACGGTGGGGCCCGGTATGTGTGCTCAACGCCTTTCGGCATCACGGCGAGCGGGACTGGAGATCGTCGACGTCGGTAGCCTCGAAGGATGGGTGCTCAACGCCTTCCGGCATCACGGCGAGCGGGACATCACGTGCTTGGGTTGCTACGACAAGCTCAAGGACGTGCTCAACGCCTTTCGGCATCACGGCGAGCGGGACGTTGAATGGGCGGCCGGGGTGGCTGGGGAACTGGTGTGCTCAACGCCTTTCGGCATCACGGCGATCGGGACCAAGAACAGCGGCAGGATTTCTCCACACGGGCCACGGGTGCTCAACGCCTTTCGGCATCACGGCGAGCGGGACGCCGTCTGGCCCTTCTGGCGCTCGCAGGTGCTGGAGTGCTCAACGCCTTTCGGCATCACGGCGAGCGGGACGAGGCGAAGAAGCAAGGCAAGGCGATGCGGAAAGTGCTCAACGCCTTTCGGCATCACGGCGAGCGGGACGAGTTCACCGACGCGAGCGGCGAGCACCCCAACTGGTGCTCAACGCCTTTCGGCATCACGGCGAGCGGGACCCCTGGAGGTCCGCCACCAGGGCCCTGAGGGAAAGGTGCTCAACGCCTTTCGGCATCACGGCGAGCGGGACCCTGCCGGGCGGTGGGGGACGCGGGCGGATGCTGAAAGTGCTCAACGCCTTTCGGCATCACGGCGAGCGGGACTGTGATTTGCGTGGACCTCCTGGCGATGATGTTCAGGTGCTCAACGCCTTTCGGCATCACGGCGAGCGGGACACTCGTCTTCTTCGCCGGTGACGTCTGCGAGGGGGGGTGCTCAACGCCTTTCGGCATCACGGCGAGCGGGACCGAGGTGGTGGTGATGAAGGGACGTCATAGCGTTGAGTGCTCAACGCCTTTCGGCATCACGGCGAGCGGGACAGCCCGCCTGAATCTCCCAACAATTCCGGCACCTTACAAGCCCCTTTTCAAGCACCTCCCCCTCCCTCCTCCAGGTTGGCAGCTCTGGACCCTACCCAGAATCGCCAACCCCATGGAATCACTCCGCTTTTCATCGATCATGCACCTATTCACCTGTCAAAGAGCCTCAACCCCATGAACTCACAGGCGATTTCGCCCATTTCGCCGTCGCGGGCCGCCGCCACGGCGAGGTGCTTGATTGTCGCCAACCCTACAGCACCTTGAACGGTGCGGGCTCCTCCGGCCAGTCCTCCTTCGCGTTGATGGCGCGCACGCGCTCCACGCATCCGCCGCACAGGCCAATCACCAGCAACGTATCCACGGCGTCCATCCGCCGCGACAGCTCCCAGCGCAGCTTCTCCCGGTCCCGGTCCGTCAACGAGCAACGGAAGACGGAGAGCTGCAACCACTCCCCGTAGCCCTTCAGCAGGCCATGCACCTTCCGCCACCGTCGCGGGTCGCGGATGTCATAGGTAATCAGATACCAACGCCTCGGCTCGGCCATGGCTCACCTCAAGCGGAACGTCGCGAACAGCCCCGGCTTGCCGGTCCACTCCTTCTCCAGCAGCCGCACCTCCAGCTCCACCAGCCGCGCGTAGCTGAGCGAGTACCCCAGCACGTTGTGCTTCCACGTCTCCCGCTTGCGCCGCTCGTACAGCTCGATGGCCTTCGCCCGCCCCGTCTTGCTGAGCCAGACGTGCTCGGACGTCACCTCGAAGTCCGCGTCCGCGTCCCACGCCCGCCGGTTCACCGAGGCCACCAGCGGCATGTCCGCCAGCGGCACCCGGAACAGCTCCATCACGTCCAGCCCCAGCGGCCCCGCCGAGCCCCGAGGCTGGTGGTAGAAGCCGAACGCCACGTCCAGCCCCACCGCCCGGATGGCCGCCTCCACCTCCCGGTGGACCAATCCGTACAGGAAGCCGAGCGCCGCGTTGAACCGGTCCCTCGGCGGCCGCCGGTTGCGGCCATCGAAGCGCAGCCGCGAATCCACGTCCTCGCCTTGCAGATATGGCAGCGCCCCGAAGTACCGCGCCGCGCCCGCCCCCTCCAGCCCCAGGAGCACGTCCAGCGACGGCGCCTCCGCGCACTTCGGCAGCAACGCCCGGAGGTCCCGCACCGCCGAGGCCAGCACCTCACGCGACTCCGTGTCACCGCGCGAGGCGCGCAGCAGGAAGCGGAGCTGCCCCTCCAGCTTCGCCGCCACCAGGCGCCGGGCGAGCCCCAGGCACACCGCCTCCTGCCGCAGCGCCTCGAACTGCCGCAGCCGCCGGTGGACGCTCCCCGCCCCGCCAGTCAACCCGCCCAGGTACCGCCCCCCGGACGTGAACCAGTGCACGCCGATGTCGTTCTCCACGCAGTACGCCAGCGCCTGCGCGCTCACCTGCACCGCCCCGTGCGCGATGAGCGCCGACACCATCCGCCCTGGCTGCCGCGTCGGCTCGCCCTCCCCTTCAGGAGGCGTCACCACCAGTTGCTCCGACGACTTCCCCACGCGAGCCCCAGGCGTCGTCACGTGCAGCACCAACCGCACGTCGTCCTCCGGGAACAGCCGCGGACGCTCCTCGCCAGCGCCGCTCCGCTCCTCCTCCGGGAGACACACGGGCGCCAGCGAGCACTTCGCGCACTTGCGCTCCTCCGGCGTCACCGGCGGACGCTCCCGTGACGCGCGCAACAGCCGGGCCCGCGCCACCGCCCCCGCCACGTCGCGCCGCAGCGCCGCGTCCAGTGGAAAGCAGACCGTCGTGTCCGTCTGGTGGTACCGGACCCGGCACTCCACGGGCGTCCCCGGGAAGCGCTCCTCCACCAGGAGCGCGTAGGCCCCCGCCTGGAGCCGGTCGCTCGGCCAGGCCTCCGGTGCGTCCTGGCCAGGCGCGTGACGCCCGCGCTTGTGCTCGTGGACGACCAGGGTGCCCTCGCGCGTCCTCAACGCGTCCACCCGCCCATGAAGCCCCAGGGCCTCACTGGCCAGCTCCAGCTCGACGCGCTCTCCTTCCTCTTGAAGCTGGACGTGCAGCCGCCGCCCCGCGAACACAGAGGCGTCAGCCACGCGCAGCTCCTCCACCTCCTCCAGGTAGAAGAGCCGCTCGCAGTACGCCAGCGCGTGCAACGCGTGCGTGCGGATGGACGGCTCGGCGACGACAGGCTTTGGACTCGTGACAGGTGCGTTCATGCATTGGGGCCCCCCGCCCCCAGTACCGCGACAACCGCAGGCAACTACCCAGCGCCCTCCGCGAGCGGAATGCGCGGGAGCCGATGGAGTTCGGGAACCTCCAGGACGTCTTCGAGCACCCCCACCGCATAGCGAGAGCCACGAGTGCCCACATGGTCCACCCAGACCGGCAGGGTGACGACACCCGATGGCGCGGTCAGGAATGCCCGGCAGCTCGCGGGTGGGCGCCCCTTCGGATGCAGGCGTGCGTCGTTGATGAGGTGCGTGGACTCTCCCAACGACCACGCCCCTGCCCGCGTCACGGTGCCAGGCTCGCGCATCGCCCGGACGACACGCGCCTCCAGCGACTCCCCTGGCTCGGCCTCCTCGCCGCTGTCGCACCAGACCACCAGCCGCGCGTCGGTGACGAGCTGCTGCTGGTCCGGCGCGGCGTTTTGGTCATTTCCCTTGGGGACCTTCAGGTTCTTCGACCGCCAGAAGGTACGGAGCACCGTGCTGATGACAGGCGCGTTCAACAACCCCGCCGTCACACGGCACCCCCGGTGCCGCTCACGGTCCTGCTCACCGACGAGCGACAGCAGCGCCCCGTAGCACGTCGCGGGCGGAGGCAGGACCTCCGTCTCCACCAGCTCGCGCGCCCGCCCCTTGCGCCAGCACGCCACGGGCACGGTCAGCTCGAGCGCGATCACTTCTTCCCACCCTCCAGCCGCTTGCACGCCGCACGACAGGCGGCAACCACGCCCGCGTGGAGTTCCGCGCCCGAAAGCGCCTCGCGCTCCTCGGCGCCCAGCCCCTCCACCACCTGCCCGCCCAGCACCAGCTCCTTCGCGGGCACGTCGCCGCTCTTCACCTTGCGCAGCAACGCGGCGATCTCCACGCCTCCCGTCCGCGCGGACGGCTCGAAGGCATACAGGATGCGCGGTGCGGCCTCCTGAGTGAGCCGGAAAACGACCGACTCCGGGCTGAAGTCGAAGAGGAAGCGGCCGTGATTTCCCGCGACAGGCCCCAGCGCGCAGAGCTGGTTCAACGCCGTCGCGGCTCGGGCCGGCACCCGCAGCGCCTCCGGCGTCAGGGCCACGCCGTACTGGTAGCGCGTCGCGTGCATCTCCGTCCCGTAAGGCACGGGATTGCTGCCCTTCTTCTGCGCGGAGGGCGTGGCCCCGGGGCTCGCGGCGTTGAAGGTGACGTCCCCCGACCATGGTGTGAGGCTCACCGCCCGGGACACCTCCAGCACCGCGCGGCGGACCTTCGCCGTGCCCTTGTCGCCCTCCTGCTTCGCCCCCTCCGCGGACATGAAGCCGAGCAGGTCATCATCGATATACGTCTTCTCCTTCGACTTCGCGGCCCAGGCGCTGAAGGCGGCGTCCTTCCAGTCGTTGGCGCGCGCCGCCTCGTCATAAGTGCGGTTGCACGGCTCCTGCTCGTTCAAGCGCGCCGCAAGGCGAAGCGAATGGACTCGGCGGAGACAGTGGTGTGGACCTGTCCGTTCCACACCAGCTTCTGGAGGCTGGTGATGTTTCCCTCGGTGAGGCCCCGGTTGTTGGCGGCGGTTCCCAGCGGCGTGACGAAAGCAGCGAAGACGTGAAGGCTCATGAATGGACTCCGGAAGAATGGGGTTGCTCAAGACAGCTCGGACGCGTCGGCGTCCGCGTTCTCCAGCTCCGAGGCCTCACCGCCCCGCCCCTGGTAACTGGCGAGCGCCACCAGGGAGAGGTCACGGGCCGCGCGCCATCGCTCGGGGCCGAGCAACGGGAGGATGTCCCTCCAATGCTCCTGGAGCTCCCGGTTGGTGCCCGCGCGGCTCCACAGGTCCGCGAGCGCAGCGCGCACCTGCTCCGGCGTCTTGGCCCCCGCGAAGCTCAGCCGCAGGCGCTCACGCTCGCCCTTGAGCCGGTTGGAGCGCGTGGCGGGTGGACGCTCCTTCGTGTCCTCGTAGATGCTCTTGAACCGGCTCCGGAGCGCGAGGTGAACGCTCTGGACAAGCCACTGCTCGGCCTCCTCCAGGTACGGATGCATGGCGATGAGTCCCTTCCTTTCGTCCCACAGCAGCGCGCCCAGGTTGTCCCGGCCGCGGTAGTCGTGAATGAAGCGGCCCTCCGCCGTCGTCGCCGTGGCGAAATCCGCGTACCAGGGGCGTGACGCCGCGAGGTTCTCCGTGATGAAGGCGCGCAACGCGCTGGTCGCGATGAAGTAGCTGGCCTCGCCCTTCGCCTTGCCCTCGGGCTTTCGAACTCGCAGCGTGTGCGGCAGCGCGGCCGCCGCGGCCTCGTAGCGATCCAGCACGTCCTCGTGCACGGCGTCCTGCCGCACCACCGCGCCTCGAATCTTCTGCTGCGTGTTCCACGGCATCTGCCGCAGCGCCACGGCCTCGGTGGTCCCCAGCATCTCACCCAGCCGCTTCTTCCCCGCCTCCTGCGCCATCACCAACTGGGCCGCGAGCACCGCGTCCGAGGCTCCCGCCACCGCGACATCACGCAGCCGCTTGGGTGTCAGTCCAGGACGCAGCTCCGCGAAGCGGAGCAGGTTCGTGGGCGCCAACGCCACGAAGGCACCGCCCCGGAGCTGCGGCAGCTTGTAGGAGACACACCCCACCAGCGCGAAGCACGCGCAGAGCGCCTCCGCCGCCGTGTACTCCACCTTGGTGACGCGCACGCCGATGTGCCGCTCCGCCGCCCCCGGATAGGCCCAGCCCGCCAGTGACGTCGCTCCCGACTCCAGCGCCTCCATCACGTCCTGCCAGGCCGTCTGGTGGACGAAGGACGCGTATCCCTGGGACTCGACAATGACGGGCTGCGCGTCCACCTCGAAGGTGATGCGCCTTCGCGCTCCGCCCTGTGTCGACTTGCCGTGCTGGAGGAACGTCACCTTGAGCGCGTCATGGAGCGCGGCTGCCAGCTCGGGTGGTGGCTCCGGCGCGCCAGGAACACGCGTGCCCGGCAAGTCGATGAAACCCTCTCGTACCTGGAATGACGCACTGAACAGGGCTCGGAGCGTGGCCTCCGGTGCTTCGCTGCCCCAGTTCAGATGGATGGCGTCCCGCTCCACCGTCGCCATCCCGGGCCCCAGCCGCACTGGCGAGGGCCACGGCGCGCCAGGGGATGCACTCCCGAGGATGGCGCGAAGCGATGCCGCCAATCCGCCCGCGCCCGCGCGCAGCAGCGGCGTCATCCCCGGTGCGTACAAGCGGATGGAGAGCGGAGCAGGTAACGCCTTCTTCCGCGGGCTCACGGCTTTCGCCATCGCGCACCTCGCAGCTCGTCGTAATCCAGCGTGTCCACTGGAGGGATGGGGTATGGCAGCCGGCCCGCACGGGGCCATGCACGCCACTTGAAGGACTCGGGTGGGAGGTTCATGGGCAGGGAGACCTGGTGCGCGCTCACCGTTCCGGACAGGACGTCCTGGGCGTCTTCTTCCCGGAGGACCGTGAGGCTGGGACTTCCATCGCGGCACGGAGCGGGCCAGGTGTCGAAGCGCCCATCCAGCCAGGTGCTGGACTGCCGCCGCGGCACATCCGACGTCGCCGGGGGCGCCCATGCGCGAACCAGGTCCTGCTGGCTCAGCGGGCCCGCGCCCAGCCGCTCCAGCCAGGCACGCGCGTCACGCAGGTCCGGCGCGGCGTAGGGCGGCCCATCGAAGGGGAGCACCACGAACGGGCGCACGGGAGCGGGCCGCTCCGGAGTGCTGCGGCGATTGAGCCGCCCCAAGCGCTGGATGAGCGCGGGGATGAGCGCCAGGTCCGAGATGAGCAGGTCCGCTGACAGGTCCAGGCTCATCTCCGCGACCTGCGTCGTTGACGCGAGCACCGCGCGGCCTTCAGCGGCGAAGGCTGCGACGACGTCACCGTGGCGGCGGACGCGGTCCTCGTAGCGGAAGCGGCTGTGGTACAGCAGCGCGCGAGCGCCGTGCGACGCGGCGGCCTCGGCGGTCCGCATGCAGCGCTCCACCGTGTTGCTGACCCACAGCACCTTGCCTTGCTCCCGCAGGCACTGCGCCACGAGGGACCAGGGGTCCGCGACCTCCAGCCGCTGGTAGCGCGGCAGGGCCTCCAGGTCTTCGGGCCCATCGACTTCCGCGAGGCGCAGGCCATGGACGCGCTCGCACACCTCGCGCAGCGCACCGAGCCGCGCGGCGGGCAGGCTGGCGGTCATCAGCAACGCGGGGATTCCCGGCAGGGCTTCCAGGAAGCGCAGCAGACAACCGAAGAGCCGGTCATCGTAGGCATGGATTTCGTCGAAGACGACGCAGGCCGCGCAGAGCGCGGGCCAGGCATAGAGCCCCTGCCGCTGGCTCTGGACGAGCCCCAGCACCGTGTCTGCCGTGCAGCTCATCGCGTCCACGCCCCAGGAGCGGAGCGCGTCGAGCCGGTCCTGGTCGCGGGAGCCCGGCTCCCTCGCCACGCCGTCTCGGAGTCCGAAGATGTCGAAGTCCACCTCCGCGCGTGAGTGCTGCAACCGGGCATCCACGCCGGCGCCGTGGAGGTAGTCCCGGAAGCCCTCCGTGGCCGTGCCCATCGTGGGATAGGTGAGCCACAGCGGACGGCCGGGGTGCTGTCTGGCGGCCCAGAGGTACGCGGCGGCCGTCTTGCCACTGCCACAGCCCGCGCGGACCAGGGTCAGCGGCGCTGCGCTGCGAGCCACGGCATCCTGGAACGGTCGCGGTGTGCGCCCCGCGAGGCGGCGGTCGACCACGGCGCGCAGGGCCTCGGCGGGATGAGGCGCCGTGAGCTGCCGGTCCACCCAGTCCTGCTTCTCCCCGCTCCGAGGAAGCGCCGAGCCCGCCACGTCCGCCGCGAGCACCAACGCCTTGCACACCGCCAGGAGCCGCGCATCCATGGAGCCATCGGGCACGGTCCGCTCGAAGTCGTCCTGCCACGCCTGAAGCTGGTCGCGCGGGTGCTCCTTCCGCGTTGCGCGCAGCAGGATGGGCGCGGTGAACATGGGTGGGGCGGAGAGCGACAGCTCCTCCGCGATTCGCGCCAGTGTCCGGGAGAAGTCTTCGTGGTGAACCAACAGCCCCAGCGACAGCCCCGCCCCGGCGCCATCCAGTGCGAAGGCCTCTGTCTGGAACTTACGGTGGTGTGCGGCCACGCAGACCAGCGCCAGGCACAGGTCCAGCTCGCTCACGTCCCGCAGGAGCCACGTGGAGAGCGGCTGTCCCGGCCAGCAGAGCCACAGCGAGAGCGCTTCATGGCGGACAAGCTGCGGCGCATCGCGCTGGCGGCGCAGCATTGACTGGAAGTGCTCGCTGCACTTCCCCAGGTCATGAAGCGCGGCAGCGAGCAGGACGATGCGCCGCAGCCGGGGCTCCAACGCCGGGTCCAGTCCCGCGGCCAGAAGAGACGCACGGCCCCTGTGCTCCAGGAGCCGGCGCGCGGCCGACAGCACCAAGGCGGTGTGTCCCAGCAACGTGGCCTCACCCTCGGGTCTGTCGGGTGTGGCCGTGCTCTTGGCCAACAACCGCTTCACGCGGCCTTCCCACGGGACTGGACGCGCGCCGCGCGGCCCTGCGGAAGGAAGAGGCCACACCCCATGTGGCGCCGACCACCGAGTCCCTGCTCCTGCACGCGGAGCGAGTGCTCGGCCGACAATCCATGGAGTTCGAGCGCGAAGCCCACGACCTTCTTGCCTGCGATGCGCACGATGCGCCGGCGCCCCACCTTCAGCGTCGCCTGGACGCCAAGCGCCTCCAGGCCGCGGGACGCCGCCACGACGAATGAAGCCTCGTCCATCGCGTGCTTGAAGGTGACCAGCCGCGCGGCCAGTGAGGGTACGGGTTCCAGCGCGTAGAGTGAAGGCGCGCCCAGGGACAGACGTCTCCCCGCGACCTCCAGCGGCGCGCTCACCAGCGGCAGCAGCGTGGCCACGGACTCGATGGGACATCGCAGGCGCATCGTGCCTCGTCCCAGGTAGAGCAACTCCCGCGTGTTGCTCACGCCTCGAAGTGAGAACACCCCCATGTCCGCGCGTTCATGCAGCGCGGGGATGTGACGGGAGAGCGCGGCGAACAGGAGATAGGCGTGGTCGAGCGGCACCGGGCCGCCCTGCACGGGGAACAGCAGGTCAATGGCAGGCATGGGTAGGACCTTTCCGGGGCGTGCTGGGTTCAGTACGAAGCGAGTGAGCTGGAAGCGGCGGCATGCCGTTCACCCCGTCTCCAACGTGAGCGCGGGCGCATGGCCACCAGCCCCCGTGCGCTCGTAGGCCACGACCGGGCCCACGGCGTTGAGCCGCTGCCCCAGGAACAGGCAGCACGCCGCGGGGGCATAGAGGATGAGGTGGGTGACGCCGGTGCGCAGCTCGTTGCGTGCGCGCCGGAGCTGTTCACGCGCTTGGACTGCGAACGCCACCGCGTCCGCATCCGCGCCGACGGCGCCATCATGGGGCCCGTCCTCCGGCTCCAGGTAGAGCACGGCGCGGAAGTGGCCCGGCCGCTCGGCCATGAAGCGCTCCACGTCCGCGCGAGCATCCCCCGTCATCTGGAACACCACCAACAGCCCCGTGGCGTCCGCGTTGCCCTCGTGCCCGGTGACACGCAGCCCGCGCGGCGACGGCTTCGCGTCCGAGCGCCACAGGAAGGTCTCTCCCCGCGTGGGCTGCTCGACACGGAAGCGGTAGCCACCGACCTCCGGGAAGTGGAAGCCCACCGCCAGCACCGTGCTCAGCGGCAGCTTGCCCCGCAGGTCAATCAACGCGCCGTCAGGCCGCCTCGACAGCCGCTGGCGCACGGCCAGCAGGGACGGCAGCAAGGTGTCCCGCCACACCGCCTCCGACGGCACCTTCCGGGTGTCGCGGTCGAAGTGCGGCGTCCAGTCCAGCTCCTCGGTGGGAGGCTGCTCCCACATGCGCCGTGCCCACCCGTGAATCCACAGGCTCACGGCGGGCACGTCTTCTCGCGGCGCCAAGAGCCCCCACGCGCGAATGGCCTCCCGCAGCGACTCTGGCGTGACGTGCTTCCTGCCGCCGCCCACTTCAATCCACTCCTTGAGCCCATCCACCGCGATGGCTCGCGGCTGCCGCCCCCTGCGAAGGCCAAGCCGCCCCATCCGGTCGTCCACCTGCTCCTCGACGTCAGCGATGCCCCCAACGCCGAGCCTCAAGCGCAGGTCCTTGCAGAACGCCCGCAACGTCTCAGCCGGCGCGCCGAGCCGCCGCTCCCACTCCGCCCAGTGCTTCTTCAAGGCGCCTCGTGGTGGCTGCTCGAAGAACGCGTCGGTGAAGCAGTGGTCCCTTCCATGCAGATAGCGGCCCAGGTCCGCCGCCGAGGCCCAGTTGCTCAGCAACCAGATTTCGACGGGGCCCAGGGGCCGCAGCAGCAACCAGCTCTCCAGCAGCTTCCGCAGCAGGGAACTCCCCACCCGAGGCGGCGTCACCAGCCCCGCCAGGGAGTAGGTGTCCCGGTGGTCGACGTGCCACTTCACCTGCATGTAGCGACTGGCCACGCCGGAGCCAGGCCGGGCGTGCAGCGTCACGTCATCCGCCGAGCCCGCCTCCGGGTGCTCGACATGACCGTGTGAGAAGGGACTGCCCGCGTCGAGCAGCCGGAGCAGCTCGTACCAGCTCAACAGGTGCTGATAGCGGTCGCCCTCCAGACGAGACGCGCTCTGCTCTCCCATGACGCTCCCTCATAGCGACGCCAGGGGACGCGGTGGATACCTCCCCGGAGGTATGGAAGGCGGCGCTCGAATAGGAAGACGCCAAATCGCGGGACACCCCATCGCGGGCCCGGTGATTTTTCTTCCGGCGCGTGGCGAAGGTGCTCCCAACGGCCGCCGGACGTCCTGTGCATCTTTGACTACCTTTCAGGTAGACATCGCCCATTCCGAGGTGCCAGACGGAGGCGCGTTCTTCCTCGAAGAAGGCGGGATATTCGCGCTCGTCCAAGCGTGCCGCCGTGTCATCCCCGTCGAGTAGGTTAGAACCCTGGAGGTTGCCCCTGCGTGTTCCCCCCTGGCTCGTTGGTGATGACGGCGGTGGTGCTCCTGTTGGGCACGGCGGCGGTGGCCCAGACACCGAACACGAAACGCTGGCGGCGTGTCGAGCGGGCCATGGTCCTGAGCGCGGGCTCGGGTGAGCCCGTCCAGCGGCTCCGGCTGGCGCCCGGCGTGGTGACGACGGTGCTGCTCGACTCGGACGCCGTGCTGGAAGGTGAGCTGCCCGGGGCCCTGCGCGGGCTGTTCTCCCGGCTGGACGTCACGGGGACGCATCTGCTGCTTCAGCCCACCGTCGTCATGCCTGCGCAGGGCGTTCCGCCGCTGGTGCTGCGCTTCACGGACGCGGCCGCGCCACAACGGCTGGTCCTGGAGCTGACCACCGAGGCCAACGTGGTGGACTCGGTCGTCGACGTCCGGCGCAACCCCGCCACCGTGGCGCAACTGGAGGCCGAGTTGGTGGCGCTGCGTGAGCGCAACGCGCAACTGGAGGCTCGGCTGGCCACCGCGCGTCGGCAGGTGTCACAACCGGGCCTCGCGGGCGCCGTCATCACTGGTGCCATCGACTCCAAGGGAGTCCTCGTCAAGTGGATGGATGCCCCGGTCAGCGAGGCGGGGCTCAAGGTCCTCAAGCTGGGCAGCTATCGCTCCGGCTCGTGGCTGACGCTCGCCGTGAAGCTGGAGAACCCACTGGGCGAGGCGCCGTGGCAACCGGGCATTGCGCGGGTGACCTCGCTGGACTCGAACGGGCGACAAACAAGCGAGACGATGGAGCTGCCCATGTTGTTGCAGGAACCGCGTCTGCTACCCGGCCAGAGCGCGGTCGCAGTCGTGCAGTGGCCCGCCCCCACGCGCCTACCATCCGCCTACGCGCTGGAGCTTTGGGACACGGGCCAGCGCCGCGGCGCGCGATGGGAACGGCTCACCCCGTAGACATGCGACAGACCTGAAGGAATCCGTCATGCGACTGGAGTCGAACGCAGCGTCCCCAGGCCCCCTCGTGCTGTCTCCTCATGCCCTGCCTGCCGGCACGCGCGTGGAGCGATGGTGCGTGGAGCGCCGCATCGGAGGCGGCGGCAACGGCACGGTGTATGAAGTGCGCTCACGCCCCAAAGGCCGCAGCTACGCGCTCAAGCTGGCCCACGCCCCCGGCGATCCCCGCTTCCAACGCGAGGCACGGACGCTTCACCTGCTTCGCCATCCTGGCGTGGTGCGGCTGCAAGCGACGGGAACCTGGCGCACCGGGGCCTCCGCCTATCCCTACCTCGTGATGGAGCATGTGCGAGGCAGCACGCTGTACGACTGGTCTCGAGCGCGCAATCCGACAGCGCGGCACGTCGCCAATCTATTGGCGCAAGCCGCGTGGGCATTGGATGCCGCGCATCGCAGGCAGGTGCTTCACCGCGACTTCAAGGGGGAGAACCTTCGCGTCGAGGAACACGGAAGGCTGGTGGTGCTGGACTGGGGCGCGGGCTGGCATCCCCGGGCCGCCCCCATCACCTCCGCCGCGCGGCTGCCGCCTGGGACCGGGCCCTATCGCAGCCCCCAGGCCATCCTCTGGAGCATGAGGGCTCCACGGCAGACCGCCTGCTCTGAGCACTATTCCTACATGGTGGCGGACGAGTTGTACGCGGTGGGCGTCACCTTCTACCGCTTGGTGGTGGAGCAATATCCGCCGCTCGTCCTGGACAAGGCTCACGCCCCAGCGATCTCCGCCACCTTGAGAGCCCTCAACCCGCGAGTGCCCGAGCCGCTCGCACAATGGATTGAGAGACTGCTCGCGTTCGCCCCTGAGTCCCGGCCGCGCGGCGCGGGGGACCTCGCCCGGGAAGTCCAACAGGCCCAGGCCCACGCGGGACCAGATTGGGACATCCCGCTGTTCGGCTGGTACGAGGGCCCCTCCACGGCGACCCGCACGACTCACGAGGAGGGCTCCTGGGGCCCCGTGGCACCGGGAGACGAAGCAGCCCTCCTCCAGGCGCGGGCCCTGCGCGAAGCCCGGGTTCAGCACCATCGCCTGAGCCGCTGGCTTCGGCGCCGGGTGTTCTCGGAGGTCCAGACGCAACCCCTCACAGAGCCGGCGAACCCGCTGGAGCCGCGACACGCGGGCCGGTGGCTGCGCATCGCCGGTGGCCTGACGTTGGTTGCGTGCATGGCCTGGGGACTGGTGCTCGCGGGCCCGCCGCATGTCGCCCCCACTCCCGCCCAACCCTTTCAGCAACTGGCGCGGACCGCAGGACCAGCCGACACTGGCTCGCCCGCCACGGCCCTTCCGTTTTCCACCGCCGAGCCGCCATGGCCGGGAGATGCCATGTCCACGACCGAGCCACACGCGCGCTGTGTCCCCCGACTCCACCGTTACCTGATGGCTGCGCTCTCGGCGGCCAGCCTCAATGCCTGCTCAGGCCCGCAGGTCCGACCCGAGCCCACGCGCTGTCCTGCCGAAGCCCTGGAGTCCATGCGTCAACTCGGGCTCGACCTGGGGCTTGGCGGGTTCATCCAGTTCGACCTTCAGCAGCCGGACGACTCGTACCAGACGAACTACAGCATCGTCGTCAGCGACGGCCCCATCACCAGCCGGCTCGACGAGCCCATGGGCCGCCTCCCGGCCAACACGCTCTTGTATGGACGCATCTGGACCGGCGGCGAGAAAATCCAGGGCCGCTACACACGCGCGCGGACGCCAGACGGCAGCGAGTACCCGGTGTGCTTCATCCTGGGCAACGAGACAGGCATGTCCAAGTACCGGGGCTCACGGCCCGGCCATACCCGCGCGCATCCATGGTCCAACGCCCAGGTGGTGGACCACTTCCCCTGACGCGGCGCCAGCTCACGGCGGTGCAATCGTCGAGGGCTTCTCCAGGACCCGCGCCTCGTTGCGCAGGCGCAGCTCGTTGCCCGCCGCGGAGAGGACCGCGGCGACGGGCACGGAGAGAAAGGCGCCCGCTACACCGAAGAGCACGCCCCCGGCGGTGATGGACAGCAGGATGACCACGGGGTGCAGCGGCACCGCGCGCCCCATCACCACGGGCTCCAGGACATTGCTCTCCAGTTGCTGCACGCCCAGCACCACGGCCAAGGCCAGGAGCGCGTCGAGGGGCCCATTGGTGATGAGCGCCACCAGCACCGCGACGCCGCCCGCCAGGGTGGCGCCGATGACGGGAAAGAACCCGCCCACGAAGGTGAGCGCGGCCAACGGGAGCACCAGCGGCACGCCAATGATGGCCAGACCCGCGCCAATGCCCACCGCGTCCACCAGCGCGATGATGACGATGCCGCGCAGGTAGCCGCTGAGTGTTCCCCAGGCGCGCAGGCCCACGGCGCGCACGGTGTCACGCCGCGATGGAGAGACCCGCGCCAGCACCCAGCCTCCCAGTTGCTCGGCATCCTTCACGAAGAAGAACAGCAACGTCAGCATCAGCAACGCGCCCGCCACCGCCTGCGCCGCGAAGTTGGCGCCCGCGAGGACGCCCGTGGTGATGCGGCCTATGTTCGACTTCAGGAACGCGCGGCCCTGTTGCAGCAAGCCGTCGAGCTGCTCCCGGGACACCGGCAGCTCCCGGGTCACCCAATCCATGGCGCCATCCAGGCCCGCCTGCAGGTTCGCGCCCGCCGAGCCCACCTGCTGGACGATGCGGGGCACGAGGACCAACAGTCCGGCCGCCCCCACCATCAACAACACCAGCAGCGCCAGGAGCGTCGCGAGCGCTCGGGGCACCCGGTGGGCGGCCAGCCACCGCACAGGGGGATACAGCAGGGTCGCCAGCAGCAGCGCGACCACCGCCGGCAGGACGATGAGGTAGAGCCGCGCCAGGAGCAGCACGAGCGCCACCACCGCGGCCGCGACCACGAGCAACTTGCCGCTGAACAGCGCGCCGCGCGTGAGCCAGGAAGCAGAAGGAGAGTCCAGGGTGGCCATACGTCGTGCGCACCCTATGCACGAAGCGGCGCATGGCACCGGGAGGCCACCTGCCGGTGTGGCCTCATGAACGGACGGGGAGGACGCGCGGCGGGAATCCAACGAATGGCCGGGGCGACCCGGCCCTCAGTGGGGTACCCCGTGGAAGCTCAGGGCACGTTCACCGGGACGGTCTGCATGAAGGGCACCTGGAGGTCCGTGGGGCGCATCAGCTCGGGGCGGCCACCCGGGGTGCCGCCATTCTTGTACGTGTTGAGCTGACCGTTGATGGTCCACTGCCCCGGCTGGCTGCCGGCCCCCTGGGAGTACTGGATGAAGGGCGTGGCGCCCGCCGGCAGGCCGTGCTTGCCGGTGGGGTGCGAGTAGTCCGCGGGCGTGAAGCTCCCCGCGGGCTTGAGGTTCGGGTGCTGCGAGAGGAAGCCGTCCAGCTCCGCCTTGCCGTTCTTCGAGTAGTCCGCGTGGTGGAGGAAGGACAGGTTGTTGTTCTTCGTGTCGTGCAGGGCGTGGATGGCGCAACCGTTGAGCGCGCCCGTCACCACCGTGTTCGGCTGTCCCGGACGCGGATGCAGCGGCACGCCTTGGATGCCCGCGAACTTGCCCTCGCCCGTGGAGAGGTAGTGCAGGTAATGCGCCTGGATGCCCTGGCCACCGGCGGGCGAGACAGACAGGTTCGTGTTGCCCTGGTGCTGGTGGGCATTGAGCGTCACCACCGAGTCATTGGCGTTGACGAAGGGCTTCTGGGCCGTGGGGAGGGCCACGCCCTGAGGCGCGCTGCCCGGGAACATGTTGTAGGCGTTCAGGATGTTCTGCCCCGAGTAGCCCAGCGGGTTCGCACCGAACGACGACGTGACGTCCTTGCCCGGCTGCTGCGTGGGCTGGGCGTTCACCTTGCTCGTGGAGGGCTTGCTGCCCTGCGCGTCGAACCCGTCCTTGACGGGCCCCGGCTTGGACGTGGGCTTCGACTCCACGGGCGGAGGGGCGCTCGGCTTGTTCGCCCCGCTCCCGGAGGCAGCAGGGCTCTTGGGGACAGAGGGGCTCTTGAACAAGCCGCCGAACTTGATGCCTTTCATGGGAGGGACTCCTGTCGTCGATGGGCTGGAGGGCGTACTGGGGGAACCTGACTGAACCCAACAGCAACTCTCAGGCCAGGCCAGTCGGCAAGAGGGCCCATCAGGAATACCCTGTCAGTCCCAGCGCTTGCGTGGCGCGGGTGGAGACCATGCCCCGCGCAGGGCCGCGCGAACTGGTGACGGGAGTTCGTGCCCTGGTGACGCCAGTCACCACCCCAAGGCCCCCGCCGCGCTCCACATGGAGACGCACGGGAGCGTCAGCTCATCTTTTCGAGCAGGCTCCGCAGCTCCGCCTGCTGCGCGGCGCTCAGGCGTCCGAGCCGCTCGCCGAAGGCCCCCGAGAGCAGCGCGGTGCCCTGCTGCATCGCCTTGCGCCCGGCGGGAGTGAGGTGCAGGCGGTGCCGCCGCAGGTCCTCGGTGTCGATTTCACGGCGGAGGAAGCCCGCCGCCTCCAACCGCTTCACGTACAGCGTCACCGAGGGCTTGGGGATGCACAGGACGGACGCCAGCTCGGCTGGGTAGGGGTGTTCATCCACCTCCGCGAGCACGAATAGTTCCTTCGTCTCCAGCCCCAGCGCGGCGATGTCCGCGGCCACGCTGGAAATCACCGCCATCAGCAGCCGGTGGTTGAGCGACCAGATTCTCGCCGGGTCGATTTTCGACATGGCTCCATGCGCGGAAATTGGTTCATGGTTAAACCAATTCCAGATTGAACTAATTCGCCGTCCTCACAATGTAGCACGCCCCAGGAGCCCACCATGCCTCTGAACCACTACGTGACGCTCGGCCGGTCCGGCCTGCGCGTGAGCCCGCTGTGCCTCGGTGCCATGACCTTTGGTGAAGACCTCGGCTGGGGGTCCAGCGTCGAGGAATCCCAGCAAATCATCGACCGGTACATCGAGCTCGGCGGCAACTTCATCGACACCGCGAACTTCTACACGAAGAGCCACTCCGAGAAGATTCTCGGCGACCACGTGGGCCGCCACCCTGCCCGGCGCGACCGGCTGGTGATTGCGACGAAGTTCAGCGGGAATCTGTATCCGGGAGACCCGAACGGCGGCGGCTCCGGCCGCAAGTCCATCATCAACGCGGCCGAGAACTCGCTCCGCCGCCTGCAGACCGACTACATCGACCTGTACTGGCTGCATAACTGGGACATCCACACGCCCATCGAGGAGACGATGGCCGCCCTGGAGGACCTGGTCCGGGCCGGCAAGGTCCGCTACATCGGCGTCTCGGACACCCCTGCCTGGAAGATTGCCCAGGCCAACGTGCTGGCGCACTTCCGGGGCTGGTCGTCCTTCATCGGGTTGCAGATTGAGTACTCCCTGCTGGAGCGCAGCGTGGAGCAGGAGCTCGTGCCGATGGCACTCGAGTTCGGGCTCGGCATCACCCCGTGGTCTCCGCTGAAGAGCGGCGCGCTCAGCGGCAAGTACACCCGCGCGAACGCCGGGCAACTGAAGGGCGACCGGAGCGCCTTCCTGGACCATGTCCTGAACGAGAAGACCTACGCCCTCGTGGACGAGCTGGGCGCCATCGCCCGCGAGCATGGGAGTACCGTGGCGCGCGTGGCGCTGGCCTGGGTGCAGGCGCAGCCGGGCGTGAGCTCGACCATCATCGGCGCGCGCCGGCTGTCGCAGTTGGAGGACAACGTGGGAGCGCTCGAGGTGAAGCTGACCGCCGAGCAGCTCGCCCGGCTCGACGCGCTGACGAAGCCGGCCTTCGGCTTTCCCCAGAGCATGCAGCCCATGTTCCCCAGCATCCACAACGGCGGCACCACGGTGAACGGCGTCTTCGCGGAGCCGTCCGGCTTCGGCGTGCAGCGGGGCGACACGGTCTACTGATGTGCTCGAAAATCCCCCGAGCTTGAATCACAGGCCGAGACCTTCGCCATCTGGGAGATCCACTCCCCGGTAAAGCCGCACCAGGATCCGCGTCCAGATATCGTATGGCACGCGGGTCTCCCTCGCATTTGAACTGCCGTCCGCTCGTGCTTGGGGCACGAGCGGGCGAGGCTTGCGCTTCGCCAAGGGGGATGAGTCATGTTGAAGATTGGTGGTCCGAAGTCTCCGTTTGTCAGTACGGCGTCTCCAACCGCGCGCAAGACCGAGCCGCCTCCAGCGGCGCCCGCCGTGTCGAGCAGCCGGAGCCAACGCACGGACCTCAGCAGCTTCGAGGTGGCGAAGAAGGATTTGCTCCAACTCCAAGGAGCGACGCTCCGCTGGGAAGGTCCGACAACAGGCACCGCGACCCGGGTCAATGATGAGGTGACCTCGCCGCCAACGGAGTCCGCTCCGTGGACGGTGCGCGTGACGTCGCCGTCGTCGGCGTCGAACCTGAGCCCCACCACTCCGCTGAACCTGCGCTCGTCTACCGACACCTCGGCCAACGCCAACAACATCGTCACCGCCTTGCCCTTGGGGACGGAGTTGGAGGTCACGGGCAGCTTGTACGTCGACGGCGCCAAGGGATTGGAGTTGTGGTTCGAGGTGGAAACGGCCAACGGCGAGACAGGCTTCGTCAAGGCCGGGCGCTTCGAGCCCGTGAGCGGCGTCGCGACCTTCCATCCTTACGTGCTGGACGACGGGCGGGATGGGAGCGCTCGCAGCGCGAAAGCGCACGCCTCCAGCCTGGTGGGTAAGGGAACGGGCTACGGAGACCCGCCCGGCGACGATGGCCCCAAGTGCCTGGGCTTCGTCAACGACTGCTTCGGCATCACGCAGGCGATGGACCGCTGCCCGGAGATGAGCAATCCCGCTCCGTATGACGGGAATGCATGGGGCGCCTTCAAGAAGCTCCAGGACAACGGCCACATCATGACGGCCAGGCCCATTCCCGATGGGGCCATCGTGTTCTTCGAGCGAAGTGAACTCAACGGCCAGGATGGCCATGTGGCCATCGTCACCGGGGAAATCGCGCCGGATGGCAGCCCCTACGTCCTCACCTCCGGCTGGGAGAGTTCGCCCCAGGTGCAGAAGATGTCCCTCAATGATCTGGAGAAGGCAACGGGCGCTGTCGTGGGGTACACGACGCCAGAGGAGGCGTTCACGCCCGGCACCTACGGTGGCGGCCAGGAGCCGGAGGTCTGAGCCAGACTGACGCTGGCGCCAAGGCGCTCGCGGCGTGACGCAAACGCCTCACGGAGCCGCTCCGCCGTGGGGCCGCTGCGCAGCGCCCGCCAAGCATCACGACACCAGACGCGCGGTCCTCTTCAGGGGTGGTCAAGGACGCCACCTCGGAAGGAATCAGGCCCGCATCAGCGCTCCCCGCGTCTCTTCGCGCGGCTCCGGCGTCTCGGCGCCGTGGCCGGCGCGTCCGCCGCTCCTCCCGGCTCTTCGAGCGCGATGCGCCGCGCCAGTTCCGCCGCCGCGCGGACCGAGGGCGCGAGCACCTCTCCAGGCGTGCCGTTCGCGCTCCAGGACGCTGGCGCTCCCAACTGCCGCAGCACCGTGCCGTGGGCGGAGGGGGCGTCGAAGGTGAAGCTCAGCGCCGGCAGCGGCTCGGGCGGGACGTCGTAGCCTTCCCGCGTCAGCTTGCCCGGCCTCACGCTCGGAATCGCGGGGCGTCCGCCGCGCGCTTCCGCTTCGCCGCGCCGCGCCGCGTGGCCCCTCCCATCCGAGCCCGCCCCACGCGCGGCCCGCAGCGCGCTCAACACCTGCTCCTTCGTCCGGCCGCGCAGCTCGAACAGGAGGAACGGGTCGCGGTCCAGCGCCTCGCCCAGGACGTAGTGCGTCGCGGCGACGTGCTTGCACGGGTCGCCCCAGTCCGGACACGAGCACTCGGTCATCAGCTCCCCGCGGCTCCGTGGGAAGAGGCTGCCCCCCGCCGCGAGGAAGACCTCGTCGATGGCTTGCGGCATCGCCCCCGCGAGCAGCTCCGCGGCGTACTGCGCCCTGCCCGCCATCCCCGCGATGGCCTTCTCCCAGACGCCATCGTCGAGCCGCTTGAGCGTCAGCGAGATGGCGTAGGGCTTCGGACGCGAGCCCGTCACCCGCGCGGTCACCGTGCCACGCTGGATGACCAGGTCATGCGTGCGCCCCGCCCGCGCATACGTCCGTCCCCGGGACAGCCGCCCCGAGTCCCCGCTCAGGACGCGCTCCAGCGCCTCCAACCACCGCTGGCCCCACCACGTGGTGCCCGCCTTCTTCATCTTGATGCCATGCGCGGGCGGCGGGCGCTTCGGCGTGGACGGCCACCCCCAGAAGTCCCTGCCGCTCATCGTGACACCGCCTTCTTCGCGCGCGTCCGGCCTTTGGGGCGCGGGGCGCGCGCGACGTCCCCGTCCTCCTCGCCTTCATCCGCGACGGCGCCCTCGGACAGCGAGAACAGCTCGCGCAGCGCGGCGGTGTCCAGCTCCGTCACCCAGTGCTCGCCCGTGCCCACGACGGTGTCGGCGAGCTGGCGCTTCTGTTCGAGCAGGCGGTCCACCTTCTCCTCGACGGTGCCCGCGCACACCAGCTTGTGGACCTGCACCGCGCGCGTCTGGCCGATACGGTAGGCGCGGTCCGTGGCCTGGTCCTCGACGGCGGGGTTCCACCAGCGGTCGTAATGGAACACATGGCTCGCCGCCGTCAGGTTGAGCCCCGTGCCCCCCGCCTTGACGGACAGCACGAAGACGCGCGGGCCGTGGGGCTCCTCCTGGAAGCGCCGCACCATCTCGTCGCGCGCCTTGCGGGACGTGCCGCCGTGCAGGAAGAGCACCTCGTGCCCCAGGCGCTCGGTCAGGTGCGTCACCAGCTTGTCTCCCATCTCCCGGAACTGCGTGAAGACGAGCGCCTTGTCGCCAGCGGACAGGGCCTCCTCCAGCATCTCCACCACGCGCGCCAGCTTCCCCGAGCGCCCCGGCAGCGGGCCGGACTCCCCAAGGTACTGCGCCGGGTGGTTGGCGATCTGCTTCGTGTACAGCAGCAGCGCGAGCACGCGGCCCCGGCGCTCCATGCCGTCGGCTTCCTCGATGCGCCGCAGCTCCTCGTCCACCACCGCCTTGTAGAGCGAGGCCTGCTCACGCGTGAGCGTGCAGACGACCTTCATCTCGTTCTTGGCGGGCAGGTCCGAGATGATGGCCGGGTCGCTCTTGAGACGGCGCAGGACGAAGGGGCTCACGAGGCGGCGCAGCCGGGCCGCGGCCTCCGGGTTGCCGTGGCGCTCGATGGGCAGCGCCAGCTCGCGCCGGAACGTCTCCAGCGGCCCGAGCAGGCCAGGGTTGGCGAACTCGAGGATGGACCACAGCTCCGCCAGCCGGTTCTCCACCGGCGTGCCGGTGAGCGCGAAGCGCTGGGTGGCGCGCAGCGCCCGGGCCGCGCGGGCGGTGGCGGACGCCGCGTTCTTGATGTTCTGCGCCTCGTCGAGCACCACCGCGCCCCAGTCCACGCCCGCGAGCAGCGCGGCGTCCCGGCGCAGCAGGCCGTAGGTGGTGAGCACCACGCGCCGGGCGCGCGGGGGAAGGCGCGCGCCGCGCGGGCCCGCTCGGCGCCATAGTGCGGCGTCAGGCGCAGGGCGGGGGCGAAGCGGGCCAGCTCCCGCTCCCAGTTGCCCACCACGGAGGTGGGGGCCACCAGCAGCGTGGGGCGCGCCTCGTCAGGCGCCTGTTCGAGCCGCCGCAGCAGGAAGGCCAGCACCTGCACCGTCTTGCCCAGGCCCATGTCGTCCGCCAGGCAGGCGCCGAGCCCCAACGAGGCCAGCGTGTCCAGCCAGTGCAGGCCGCGCGCCTGGTAGGGCCGCAGCGTGGCCCGCAGCGCGCGAGGCGCTTCCTGGGCCGTGGCCCCGCCCGCTCGGAGCTGGCGCAGGCGCGCCTCCAGCGCTCCGGTGGCGAGCACGGTGACGGGGAGCGCGCCGTGGCGCGTCTCGCCGAGCAGCGACACCCGCACCGCCTCGCTCAGCGCCATGCGGCCGGGGCCCTGGGCGAGGTGGCGCTGGATGGCGTCGAGTTCGTCGGGCGCCACCGCGACCCACTCGCCGCGGAA
>JBKGHI010000140.1:0-22188 GCA_046520405.1 Myxococcus sp. 1LA | reverse complement strand
GGGCCGGTGCGCAGAGGCCCTCAGTCGCGGGCGCTGGCCCCCGAGCAGCGGGCCCTGGGCCACCTGTGATGACATGAAGATGAACGGTCATGGTCTTCCTCGATGTGCCACGCCAACGGTCGCCTTTGGACGGGGTGAGGCATTGTCGCGTCCTTTACATATATGGCAGACGCAGATGCAATTGCAGCGAAGGCCCAACCGGCTAGATAGGGACCTTCACCACAAAGGAGCCCTGCCAATGGCCGCCGCAACTCGCTTTGCATTTACTCAGCCCAGCTCACCTGGAGTCGAGTTCATCATTGAGTTGAATGACGAGAAGACGATTGCCCATGCGCGCAAAATCCTCTCCGGAGAGGAAAAGAACGAGGTTCATGTTCATGGGCGCATCATCAAGAGAACCGTGCCCTACAACCCGAAGTTCTCGTTCCATCTGGACCCGGTTACCATCCGGTTCTTTGAGATGGCTATCGAGGTCTGCGACGCCAACATGGTCTACGTCGAAGACCACCTGGACGAAGCCGGCGGCGCTTTCCTCCCGGGCGGCCACTGGTGCCCGTGGGACTCCAAGCTGACGCGCGAGGTGACTTGAGAAGGTGGCGGCTGCGGTGAGTCCGCAGTTGACGGCGTCGCAAGGTCCCAGGCCGGCCGCGCCGAATCCGCAGCCGCCCGCCTCGCCCCGCATCACAGCCGCACGAGCGCACCTGCCTCGTGCGCGCCTCGCTTACTTGCGTAGACGGTGCGCCTCAGCGCAAGGCGTCGGCCAGATAGTCGACGAACACCCTGACCGCGCGGGCAAGGTGGCGCCGCCGACAAAGACGGCGTGAACGTTCTCCACGTCGCCCGGATTGTAGCGCTCCAGCAGAGGAAGCAGGCGGCCTGAACGGAGCTCTTCCTCGACGCTGAATGCGCCGACCCGCGTCACCCCCACGCCGGCCGCGGCGAGCTGGCCCAGGGTCTCTCCGTTATTGGCTTCGATGCAGCCCTTCACGGACAGACTGTATTCGTGCCCGTCGCGCACGAAGGGCCAGACCGGTGCGGCCCGACGAAAATTGAAGTTCAGGCAGTTGTGGTGGTGCAGGTCCTCGGGAACCATCGGCGTCCCGCGCCGGGCCAGATAGTCGGGCGAAGCCACAATCACGCGCGGCATCTCGCCGATCTTGCGCGCGGTCAATCCGCTGTCCGGCAGCGGGCCGAAGCGAATGCCGACGTCCGCCTCTCCCGCTGCGATGTCGACCACCCTGTCGGTCAGGTTGATGTCCACCAGGATGTGGGGGTATCGCGCCGTGAAGTCGCCCAGCAGGGGGACCACGCACAGGCGCCCATGCGAGAGGGCGGCGCTCACCCTCAGCCGTCCGCGCGGCGCGCCCCGATCGGCGATGGCCTGCTCCGCGTCGTCCAGCTCCGCCAGGATGCGCCGCGCTGCGCCCAGATAGGCTTGCCCCTCGGGCGTCAGGGTCAGGGTCCGGGTCGTGCGCAGCATCAGTCGTACGCCCAGGCGCCCCTCAATGCGGTCGATGGTCCGGCTGACGGCCGACGGGGTCAGGTCCAGATCACGCCCGGCGGCCGAGAAGCTGCCGGTCGCCGCCACGGCCGAAAACACGGCCATCTCACGCGCCCGATCCGCGCCGCCCGGCTGCACCTTTGCGTTCATCTCAAGAATCCTTGGCTTCGGAGGGCTCTAACGCGCACGGGACCGCCCTGCCATCTTTGCGCGCACAGAACAACGCCCCCCGTCGCGAAGAGCCGCCGCGGGGGCAGAGAAAGGTTCCTGCTGATGAAGCCCAACCCCCCTCTACTCGCCCTGGCGGTCGGCGCCTTCGGCATCGGCGTCACGGAGTTCGCGCCGATGGGCATGCTGCCAGTCATCGCCGGCGACCTCGGCGTCTCCATCCCGGCGGCGGGCCTGCTGGTCAGCGCCTACGCCTTCGGAGTGCTGGTCGGCGCGCCGGTGATGACCTTGACGACCGGCCGCGTGCCGCGCCGGACCCTGCTGGTCGGCCTGATGGGCATTTTCACCCTGGGCAATCTCCTGTCGGCGCTCGCGCCGGAGTACTGGACCTTGATGGCGGCGCGGGTGGTGACGTCGTTCAACCACGGCGCCTTCTTCGGTGTGGGCGCCATCGTCGCGGCCAGCGTGGTCGCGCCGAACAGGCGAGCGGGCGCTGTCGCGGCCATGTTCATGGGCCTGACCGTCGCCAACATCACCGGCGTTCCCCTGGCCTCCTGGGCGGGCGAGAGCCTGGGCTGGCGCGCTTCCTTCTGGGGCATCGCGGGTCTGGGAGCCCTGGCGATGGTCGCGCTTCGCTTGACCTTGCCGCACGGCCGGGTCGAGCCCTCTGCCGTCAGCGGCGCCATGAAGGCCGAATTGGCGGTGCTGAGACGCGGCCCTGTCCTGGCCGCCCTGGCCCTGACCGTTATCGGCTCCAGCGCCATGTTCACCGTCTTCACCTACATCGCTCCGATTCTAAAGGAGCAGACCTTGGCCTCGACCGGCTTCGTGACAGCCATGCTGGTGACCTATGGACTGGGGCTGACGCTCGGTAACTGGCTGGGGGGCCGCTTCGCCGACAGGTCGGTGGACCGTACCTTGATTGTCACCCTGGCAGGCCTGGCCACACTGCTGGTCGTATTCGCCGGGGTCATGCCGTGGCAGGCGCCCTCCGCCGTGGTGATTTTCCTCTGGGGCGTGGCGAGCTTTGCCCTGGTGCCGCCGCTGCAAATGCGGGTGATGACCGCCGCCAGCGACGCGCCGAACCTGGCTTCGGCCATGAACATCGGGGCCTTCAACCTGGGCAACGCCATTGGCGCGGCCCTCGGTGGGGCGGTCATCGGCCTCAACCTCAGCTATCCGGCCGTGGCTTTGGCCGGGGCGGCGATGGCTGGAGCGGGCCTCATCCTGGTCTTGTTGCTGGTTCGCCGCGAGGCCCGCGTGGTCGCGCCGCTCCCGGCACGCTGCTGAACCGACGAGCGTGATTGGCAAATGACGTCAGACGGCGCGCCTGAGGTCGGCCCGGCGCAGGTGTGAACTGGCGGCGTGGAGTCCCCCTCCATTCACACCGTTGGCACTGTGCCGCCATCGATGACGTACTCCGTGCCGGTGATGGAGCCCGCCCTCGGTGACACGACGAACGCGATGAGGTCGGCGACCTCGCGAGGCTTGACCGGGCGGCCGAGCGGGATGCCGCCTAGCGACTTCATGATGATCTGTTTGCCACCTTCGTAGTCGGTGCCGGCCTGCTCGGCGAGGCGCTCGGCCAGGTGCACCGAGGCTTCTGTTTCCACCCAGCCCGGCGAGACGCGGACCACGCGCACGCCCTTGGGCGCCACCTCTTTTGACAGCGCCTTGCTGTAGGTCGACAACGCCGCCTTCGCTGCGGCATACGCCGTCGTTGATTCTGGCAGGGGCAACTCGCGCTGGATGGACGTGACGTGCACGATGACGCCCGCACATTGCGCCAACATCGACGGCAAGAGTGCTCGGTCGAGTCGAACCGCGGGCATCAGGTTCAGATTGAGCTCCTTCTGCCACGCGTCCTCGCCGAGCGCGGCGAAGCCACCTCCGGGAGCACTCGAGCCGCCGAGCACATTCACCAGGATGTCGATGCCGCCGAGGTGCGCGAGCGCGTCGCGCGCCACCTGCGCGCAGCCTTCGACGGTCGTGATGTCGGCTGCGATGTAGTGCACGCCAGGCGCGTCGCTGGGAGTGGTACGTGCGGTTGCGACAACCTTGACGCCGGCCTCGACGAGGGCCGTGACGACCGCCGCGCCGACCCCCTTCGTGCCTCCTGTGACAAGCGCGCGGCGGTTTTTCAGTTCGAGATCGAAACTCACGGTGCAATCTCCAGTCGAGTGATGAGTCCACCCTCGAGGGTGAAGCGGAAGCGGAGCTCAATGGGGCTCCCTGGGAAGGTGCCTGTCACCTTCGCACGCACCGTGGTGCGAGGTCCGTCGAACTCCGCGGCGAGCAGCTCCGTCGTGAGCTTGTACTGGCCGTTCGCGGCAGCGTCCCACGCTTCGATGGCCGCGCGCCCGCGATGCTCGCGGCGCTCATCCACGACGAGGGCATCGTCGGTGAAAAACCGGGCCACGGCAGCAGGGCTGGTCGTCTCGTGTGCGAAGTATCCAGCGATCGGCGCGGGCAGGGCAGGGGGCTGATTGGGTGTCGTTTGCATGCCCTCCGTATAATGAGTACGGTTCTACTCCGCAAGAACACACGAAAAAGTGGGGTACATACTTTTGGGTAAGCATGCGCACCATACGCCAGCGACGGCAGCCAGCGGCATCGAGGAAGCCATCCAGATGCTGGAGGGCCGCTGGAAGCTGGTCCTCCTCTTCCACCTGTTCGGTGGGAAGCAGCTCCGATTCTCCGAACTGGAGCGTGCAATTCCAGCCATCTCGCAGAAGATGCTCATCCAGCAGCTTCGGCAGCTCGAGCAGGACGGCATCGTCGCGCGCATCGTTCACGCGCAGGTGCCGCCCAAGGTCGAGTACCACCTGACCGAGTGGGGGCAGTCGCTCTGCCCGGCGCTCGACGAACTCCTGACGTGGGCTGAGAAGCGGCCAACGCCGAAGCGCCAGCGACGGCCGGCAGGAGCGTGACGTCGCGCTCGTTTGCAACCGTCCGGCCCCGGGACTGTCAGAGTCGGCTGCCCTGGAGATTTGCGGAGTGAGCGGGGACGTAATGCTTCCTTTTGACTGTGTATGGGCATTTGGAGGGCTGACCGGGAAGGAGGCCAACCAGCGCACGCTTCCCCTTTGGCGCAGCTCCATCACGCCCTTGCGCGGTCCATTCGATTGACCGCCGGTCAGCGACTTGATTTGTGGAGCCCTCCTGATTATCTAGCGCACTAGAAAGTAGCGAACGAGGGAACATGGCGTTGGAATCGAAAAGCGTTGGCACACAGCTCTCCTTCGCGCTCTATGGCGCAGCCAACCGGATGGTGCGTCTGCACAAGCCGTTCCTTGAGCCGTTGGGCCTGACGTTCCCCCAATACCTCGTGATTCTCGCGCTGCTGGATGGTGCGCCGCTCCCCGTCGGCGCACTCGGCACCCGCCTGGACATGGACACGGGCACGATTACGCCGCTGGTTAAACGGCTCGATGCGGCAGGGATCGTCACGCGGAAACGCGACCCTGCCGACGAACGCCGAGTACTGGTGGACCTGACACCCCGTGGTCGCGCCCTCGAAACCATGGTCCGGAGTATTTCAGGGAAGATTAAGTCGGCATGCCAGCTGACCGACCGAGGCCTGGACGGCCTGCGTCGCACGCTCGAGGCGCTTGCGCACCCGGCAGACGAGTGAAGACCTCAAGGAAGATAAGGAGACTCCATCATGAAAATCGGCATCGTCGGTGTTGGCCACATTGGGAAGACCCTGGCGCGCAAGCTGGGGGCGGCTGGGCATGACGTGAAGGTGGCCAACTCGCGCGGCCCGGAGACGATAGAGGCCGATGTGCTGGCCTCCGGCGCGCGCGCGGTCACCGTCGCGGAAGCGGTAGCCGACGTGGACGCCCTCATCCTCTCAATCCCCCTAAACCGTATCCCCGGGCTCGCGCCGCTCATCGCCGGCGTTCCCGCCAGGACGGTGGTCATCGACACGTCGAACTACTATCCCTTCCGTGACGGCAAGATCGCCGCCATCGAGGCCGGACAGGTCGAAAGCCTGTGGGTGGCCGAACAGCTGGGCCGGCCGGTCGTCAAGGCGTGGAACTCGATTGGCTCTGCGTCTTTCGCAACAAAGGGAATGGCTCGGGGGCGCCCGGGGCGCATTGCTCTCTCTGTGGCGGCGGACCGGGATACGGATCGCAAGGTGGGCATGGCGCTTGTCGAGGACACCGGATTCGACGCATTCGACGCGGGCACGCTAGCGGAGTCGTGGCGGCAGCAGCCTGGCGCGCCGTGCTATTGCACGGACCTCACCCGTGAGCAAATGCCGGCGGCGCTGGCGGCAGCCGATGCGGCGCGCTTGCCCAAGCGGCGCGACCTGGCGGTGGCGGCTATCACGGAACGGGTCGGGGATGGCACCACGAATCCCGATGGGGAGTATGGGGTCCGCCTCAATCGCGCATTGTTTATGTAGCCTTTAACGCGAGGTGAGTTCATGGGACGGCTGGCGCAGTGTGGACGTCCACCATGGTGTCGTGGGTGACGCTTTATCGCTGGGGCCGTGCAGCGGATTGTGTCTGCAGTACCCCCTGGGCAGCGGTCGAAGTGAATGGCAAGCCCTTCGGCTTCGCCGCTGTGACTGTCGACCAGGCCCGTGAGGGACTCGCGGCGGTCGGACTGCCATCGTTCATCGTGGACTCCGTCCTCAGCATCCAGAACATGTGGGCCCAGGGTGGCTACGACGGGCGACGTCCAGCGACTCGCCGGTCGCGCCCCGAGCTCACTCGAGGATGCGCTCCGCCGCGCGGCCCTGTAGCGGCGTGATCTCAAACGAACCGCTCGGCGCACCAAGGCGTGCGAGCGGAGCTGGAGACCCGCAGATGAAAATTGCTATATTTGGGGCAACGGGCGGAATTGGGCGCTTCGTTGTGAAGCACGCGCTGAATCGAGGTCATGAGGTTCGCGCGTATGTCCGCAATCCAATTCAGGCGAGCAGTTTGAACTGGACTAACGGCCGGTTCGTGACGCCTACGAATGCGCCTGGCATGGGCAAGTGCAAGGTGGGGCGTGCTGTCTCTGGCCGAACGCGTGAGCGTCACCCCTTTTGTGTTATCAATTCCCTGGCCGTCTCGACGAAGAGTCGGAGCGCTCCGGAGCGCTGTGCGCGACTGGGGTAGTAGAGGAAGAAGCCGGGAACCTCGGGCGCGTAGGTTTCCAGCACGCGCACGAGCCTCCCTGTGCGCAGCTGCTCCTCCACCGCTGGCTCGAAGGCATACGCCAGCCCGAGACCCTTCTCGGCCATCGACAGTATTAATTCGTTGTTGTTGGTGACGACGCCTCCTCGCACTGGCACGCGCCAGTTCCTGCGACCACGCTCCAGCTCCCAGGCGTAGAAAGCGCCCGTTTTCTCCAACCGGAAGGTGAAGCACTCATGGCGCAGCAGATCCTCAGGGCGCTCGGGCGTTCCGTGTCGCTCAAGGTAGCTGGGGGCTCCTACAATGACGAAGCGGAAGGGGGCAGTGAGACGCATCTGCACCATGTCGCGCTCGATGGCCTCATGGAGCCGCACCCCTGCGTCGTAGCCCTCGGCTACGATGTCCACGAGACGGCCCTCGACGACAATCTCCACCTCTACGCGCGGGTAGCGTGCGCGGAAGGTGGGGAGCACTGGTTCGATGACGAGCGGCACGGCGATGCCCGGCACCGACAGCTTCAGGCGTCCCACGGCCTCGCCTGGCTGGGCCGATACCTCCTTGAGCGCCTCGAACGCCTGGCCCAGGCCGGGGCCCGCGCTCTCCACCAGGCGCCGTCCTGCGTCCGTCAGCGCCACGCTGCGCGTGGTGCGGGTGAGGAGCACCACGCGCAGTTGCTCCTCGAGCTGGCGTACGGAGTGACTGACCGCAGCCGTGGAGACGCCCAGCTCGCGTGCTGCGGCGCTGAAGCTGCGCAGGCGCGCCACGTCGAGGAACACCTGCAGGTGCGGGAGCACGGCGGGCTTCATCAGGAGACCCTCTGCGGAGCCCTGGGTGGGCCCCGCCTCGTCGCTGCATTGTCAAACCACGTTTAAGAGCCCTTCAGACTTCTGCTGTCTAGTCCCTGCTGCGGGTGGGACGTATCTCTTCTGACGTCGACGGACAGTTCCTCCGGCCGCCGAAGCACGTCGCACTCCGCCGGGCGAGCGTCCAAGGGAGAGCCCCCCATGAACAATGAGCCGAATGACGACTGCACGCAGCGGCATCCGCCGCTCGAACAGCCCGGCGGCGGTTCGTGGAGTAGGGCCAGCAAGAAGTCCCTTCAATGGAGAGTTCGATGATGAGAGACGTGCTCGTGATGATTGGAGTCGGGGGAATCGGGCAGGCAATCGTGCGCCGCCAGGGTGCCGGCAAGGCCGTTCTGCTCGCAGACGTCAACGACGCTGCGCTGGCGACTGCCGCGCGGGACCTGAAGGCGCTCGGCCATGACGTGACCACGCAGCGCGTGGACGTCACCGACCGGGCGTCGGTGCGCGCGCTGGCGGATGCGGCGGCGGGGCTCGGGAACGTGCTTCAGGTCGTGACGACCGCCGGGCTATCGCCGAACATGGCGCCGCCCGACAAGATTCTCGCCGTCGACCTCTACGGCGTCGCGGTGGTGTTCGAGGAGTTCGGCCGCGTCGTTGCACCTGGCGGCTCGGGGCTCGTCATCTCGAGCATGGCCGGCCACATGCCCCCGGCGTTCCCGGCGGAAATGGACCGGGCGCTCGCGTACACGCCCGCAGACGAGTTGCTCGCGCTCCCGTACCTCCAGCCGTCGGCCGTACCCGACTCCGGGGCCGCCTACGCGGTTTCCAAGCGGGCCAATCACCTTCGCGTCCAGGCCGCCGCCGTGACGTGGGGTGAGCGGGGGGCCCGCGTGAACGCCATCAGCCCGGGCGTCATCCTGACGCCGCTCGCGCAGCACGAACTCAACTCCCCAGTCGGGCCCGTCTATCAGACGTTCATCAAGGCGTCGGCCGCCAAGCGGATGGGGACGCCGGACGAAGTCGCGGCCGTGGCGGCCTTCCTCATGGGCCCGGAGGCGGGCTTCATCACCGGCAGCGACCTCCTCATGGACGGCGGCGTCATCGCGGCGCTCCGCTCGGGCCGCATCCAGCTCGCCTCGGACGTCGGCGTGCGCTCGGAGTCTTGACGATGGAGACAGGTGAGCTCGGAATCCGTGGAACCCACGTCGGACGACCTCCGCGAAATCGAGCGCACCGCGTCGCAGATCTCAGTGCAGGGGGATTGCTACCCCGAGGCGTTCTCGAAGCTGACAGGGCGCTGAGCGGCGGGGGTGCTGGCAGGAGCGCGGTCGCTGGAGTCCCTCGTGTCGTGGCGGCATGGCAGGCCCCGGCACTACGCAACAGGAATCTACACCATGACCAACGTCCTCATCCTCGGAGCGAACGGGCAGCTCGCGCGCAACACGACCCGCACCTTCCTTCGAGACGCCGATGCGCGGCTGACGCTCTATCTGCGCCGCGCCAGCCGCCTCACCTACCCGGACCCCAAGCGCGTCACTGTCGTGGAAGGTGACGTGCTCGACCGGCCGGCGCTCGAGGCGGCAATGAGGGGCCAGGACGTGGTGTATGCAAACCTCTCTGGCGCAATGAAGCAGTTGGCGCTCAAGCCGGGACTGCACGTCCGCCGCAGCCTGGGCGTAAGCAAGGGATGAGCTCCAGAAGGGCGCTTCTCAGGGCATGCCCGGCGCTTCACGCCGTGGGCCCAGCGTGGGGCGGGGCGCTCACCTCTGATTGTCATGGCGCTCGTCACCACCTGGTCCGCGACCGCTCGTCGCTCGGCAGATCCCTCACCGGACCCTCGCGCCCGCAGGACCCCGCTGCGGTGAGCCGCCGCCTCCCTCACGCGGGAGGAGCGCCGGGAGAGCCAGGCGAGGCTGTGAACGTCACCTCGGGAGACCTGGCCTCGGGCGGCGCGTCGTGCAGGCCTCAGGAGGCGTTGGCCACGCCGCGCGCCTCGGCCGAGCCCGGAGCCACGTACGCAGCCACGTTGACGGACGCGATGTGGACCCTGCGCTTCTTGAAGGGCTCGAAGAGCGCCAGCGTCATGGCCCGAAGGCCGGCCTTGCCGATGCTGAGCGAGAGATAATCGGGGCTCGGCCGCATCGCGAACATTCCGCCCGTCAGGAGGAGGGTGCCGGAGCCGCGCACCAGCATGGCTTGAGACGCCTCCTTCACGTCGATGAGCGCCGCGCCAATGTTCACCGTCAAGTCGGGGGCGAAGGTCTCGGCCTCCTGGGCCTCGAGGGTCGCAGCGCGCATGGAAGCAGCATCACCGCGCGCTAAAATCCCTTGGGATTCAGGGGCCTTTGCCGCTACAGGTGCTCGCTGGCCCCGTGCGCGCCTCGCTTGCTCGCCTCGACGCGCTTATCGCGGCCCTATCCGTCTGATGCTCGGGTGAACTCGAGGCGGCGGCGAGACATACTGCGAGGATGCGCATCGTCGCCGTCTCGGACACCCACCTCTTCCACGACGAGCTCGTGATGCCCCCGGGCGACATCTTCGTCCACGCCGGCGACATGTGCCGCGCGGGGGACCTGGAAGAGCTCGCCCGGGTGGCGTCGTGGATTCGAGGCCTGTCCTACCGTCACAAGGTCATCGTCGCGGGCAACCACGACTGCGCCTTCGCCGACTCGCCCGGAGAGGCCCGGGCGCTTCTGGGCGAGGACGTCGTCTACCTGCAGGACGGCGAGGCCACCGTGGCGGGCCTGCGCTTCTGGGGGAGCCCCTGGCAGCCGGCATACAACGACTGGGCCTTCAACCTGCCTCGGGGCCCCGCCCTCGCCAGCAAGTGGGCGGCTATCCCCGAGGGCCTCGATGTGCTCATCACCCACGGGCCTCCGGCGGGCTTCGGGGACCGCTCCTCCGTGGGGGGACGCGGCGGCTGCGCGGACCTGCGCGAGCGCGTGCTCACCGTGCGCCCTCGGCTACACCTGTTCGGCCACATCCACGACGATGGCGGGCTGTGGCGCGAAGGGGACACGTGCTTCGCCAACGTCACCACGTGGGAGTGCGAGCGCGCGCCCACCGTCCTCCAGCTCGACGCCCGGGGCGTGACAGAGGTGAGCATCCCTCCCGCCCGGCGCTGACTCGCGCTCCTTCACTCAAGCGGGAGAGAGGACCCGCCGGCTCGTCATGCGAATCACTCACCGTCATGACGCGCGTTTTGACGCAGCCTTGACGCACTCATGACGCAGCGGCCGAATTTTGGGTAGGCACAGCCGGAGGTCCTCGACCTTCTCTCCGGTGAGTGCGCGTTGAATCTTGCTCAAGATGCTCATGAATCTCCTTGGTTCCGTGACTCCTCAACGGGGGCAGCGTGGTGGCTACAGCTTCACTGCGGTCGTGCGTGGGCCCGGCGTACCGTCTCGGATCTCCTCGTCCGCCTTTCATACGAGCAACTCTCCTTGCGCGAGGTCGCCAAAGTCTCGACGTTTTCGGTCGTCCCGTGCCCCGCAATGACGGGAGAGCACTACGCGCGTTCGTCTCAGCGAATCGCCTCGACGACATTGGAGAGCATCTTGCGCAACTCGTCGGCAGTCGTTGCGCCGAACGCGCGCTCGAAGCGCTCCTGCGCTCGTTGCCACGACACGCGCGCGACTTTGAGTGTGGCTTCTCCAGATGCCGTGAGGCGAAGCCGACGTACACGGCCATCGCTCTTGTCCACGCCGACAGAAACCAAGCCATCGCGCTCGAGCGGCCGCAAGTTGTGCGCGAGCGTGGTGCGATCTATCACGAGCGCATCGGCCAACTCCTGCATCGTGGCGGGCGCGATGCGAGAGAGCCTTGAGAGAACGCTGTACTGCGTCACCCGCAAGCCGGTGCCCGACAGTTCCTCGTCGTAGAGTTGGGTGACCTGTCGCGCTGCCTGTCGAACAGCGAGGCAGTTGCATTCGGTCCGATGCGTCGGCTGCGCCATTCGCCCTTATGTGCATATGCACGGAGAATGTCAAGCACCGCCGCAGCTCCCTACCGGGAAGCTGCGGCCGACCGGGTTGGCTTACTTGGCGAGGAGGAGCGCGGCGCGCACGCCGGCATCGAGGATCGCGTCGGACTCCTCGCAGTTTGGCGTCGCGCGCGCAAGCTGTAGGGTGCCCGTCAAGAGTCCGAAGAGGGCCGACGCGTCGGCACGGCTCACCGTCTTGCCTCGTCTCTTCGACAGGCACTCGGCGAAGGCGTCGAGGGTCGGGTCCATGTTTGCTGCAAAGGCCTGTCGAGTCGCGCGGGGACGCCGTGCCACCTCCGACGTCAGCGCAGCGGCGGGACAGCCTGTGGCTGGCGCATCACGGTGCGCAGGACTCAAGTACGTGCGCACCACTCCCTCCAGGTTGCCATCCCGAAGCGCCTGAGTGAATGCTTCGTGCCTCGCCTGAATCGAGCGAACCATGACCTCGCGGATCAGCGCCTCCTTCGATTTGAAGTGGGTGTAGAACGTGCCCACCGTCAGGTCTGCCTCTCCCATAATCTTCACGAGCCCCACGGCATCGATGCCGTGTTCGCGAAAGAGGCGCCCTGCTGCCTCCACGATCCGATCACGAATCACTTCGTTGTGTTCTGGAGCGTATCGCATTGGTTCTTCGACCTCGAACAGCGGAGCTCCGGCGTTCGCCAGCACAACCCACTATCGCAGTGTGAGCATACTACCTTACGAGCCTCGATTGCGCTGCGACGAGCGACTTCGCCCAGGCGCTCCGTCGTGAACGCCAGGCGTTGACGTCGACGACCGTGCGCCCCTGAAAGCTCCCCTTGAGCAGGCGGGTCACGACTTCGGGGACCTCGGCGAGCCCAACGATACGCCTCGTTCGTGCGAGCTTCGTGAGAGCGAACTCATCGGCAAGACGTGACCAGGCCCCGATGCGGACCTTCTGCGACTTGTTCACGGCATCAATGCTTAGCGACGTTGATAGCTTCCTACGCCTCGAAAACAGCGCGTACCGAACGACTTCAGGCCTCTCAGACTTGCATCCACGTGCACGGGCGGGGTGCTCGTTGATGGTCGGAGCCATGATGTCATTGCGTCCATTGGCTACAAGACCGGGGATGGTTACGAGCTTTAGTCTGTCGGGCTCATCGGGAGGAGTGCCGAAGTACGCAGCCGATGCCGCGCTCTGCGCGAGCATCGGCTGCTCGCTGGACGGTGGCTCGGGCTCGACGGCTCGTGGACCTCGACGCTCGATGAACGCTCTGCCTGCTGCCTGACTTGCAGGTGTTGGCTCGAAGAACAGAAAGAGGAAGTCGGTCAGTTCGACCGGCGTTTTACGTGCTACTTGGCCCACTCTCGGGGCCGCTCGCGAAGCCCTTCCGCGCCGTGCGGCCCCGTCCCCGCGAGGACGGCTCTTCGTACCAGCGTCGGGTGCAGGAGCATCAGCTCTTGGACCACTGCGCCGCCGATCGAGAAGCCGAGAACATCCACCTTGCTATAGCCGAGGGCGGCGATGAAATCCGCGGAATCGTCGGCCATGGCCATGACCGTGTCGGGCGTCTCCCCGCCGGAGCTGCTGACCCCCTTGTTGTTGAATGCAATGACCGTTCTCTCTACGGCGAGATTGTTTAGCAGCTGAGGATCCCAGTTGTCCATCGACGCACGGAAGTGAGCGAACAGCACCAGCGGGATGTCGCCACCCATCCCGAAGCGACGATAGGCATAGCGAACACCATTCGCTTCGACGAACTGCGTCGGGACGCTCTCGTATCTGGTCGGAGAGACTGGTGCTGTTGTCGAGGCCGGCGAAGGTGGCAGCGCACTGGCTCCCGAAGCGCAGGACGCCAGAGCGTTCATCGAAATGGCCATCGACACAATTAAGGGCCAGCGCCTGACTTCTGCACGTGGTCTCATTTGCTCCGGCTCCATTGCCGCCTGAATGCGTGCTTCTTGAAGGCCGGTCACCAGGCCACCCGATAGCGCTCCGCAGCACGTGCTTGCCGAAGGTCTGCGAGCAGCGCTTGGCGCGCGGCATCAAGGGCTTTCCAGTGTGCGTCGTCGTGCAACGGTGGAATAGTGACGAGCTCGCGGCGATCGAAGCCGACCAGCGCCGCGTCGACGAGCTCGCCGACTTCCATCACCTCTGGAAGCGTATTGACATCAATGCCCGCATGCCCCCACAGCTCCGTGCGGGTGGCGGCGGGCAGCACTGCTTGGACGTAGACGCCCTTGGGTGAGAGTTCCAGGCTCAGCCCCTGGGAGAGGAACAGCGCGAAAGCTTTGGTCGCGCCGTAGACTGCCGCGCCGAACTCCGGCGCCAAGCCCACCACCGAGCCGATGTTCACGATCGCGCCTTCGCCAGCTTGCGCGAGGCGCGGCGCGACCGCACTGGCGAGCCGGACCAACGCGGTCGTGTTGAGCGCGACGAGGCGAGCGATGCCGTCGGGCGTTTGCTGTAGGAAACCGCCGGACTGAGGGGCCCCGGCGTTGTTGATGAGGATGCCAATCTTGGCATCCTCACGCAGGCGCGACTCGACGGTCGCAAGGTCGTCGGGGTGGACCAGATCGGCCCGGAGGACGTCGACGGCGATCTTGCTCTCTTCGTGCAGGCGCGTCGCGAGGGACTCCAGGCGCGCCTTGTCGCGCGCCACCAGTACGAGGTCGTGTCCGCGACGCGCGAAGCGCTCGGCGTAGGCTGCACCGATGCCGGTGGATGCGCCAGTGATGAGGACGGTGGAACGGGGGGGCATGTGCTTGTTTTCTCGATGGTTGGAAGGGTTGGAGCGCGGGAGTGACAGCGGCATCACCGGGGACTGGAATCAGCAAGCGAGGGGTAGTCTGTGTACCCCGCCGTACCACCGCCGTAGAGCGTGGCAGGGTCGAGCCCCGCCAAGGGCGCGCCGGTCTTCAGCCGCTCCACCAGATCCGGGTTGGCGATGTACGGGCGTCCGAAGGCAAACAGGTCAGCCTTGCCCTCTGCCAGCCTCGATGTCGCGAGGTTCAGATCGTAGCCGTTGTTGGCGATGTAGGTGTTCTTGAAGCGACGGCGCAGGGAGTCGAAGTCGAACGGGGCGACGTCGCGCGGCCCACCGGTCGCGCCCTCGACGACATGAATGTAGACGATGCCTAGAGCGTCGAGCTGATCGACGATGTAGTCGAACTGCGTCTGCGGGGCGGAGCCCGAGATGCCATTGGCGGGCGAGACCGGCGAGATACGAATGCCTGTACGGTCGACGCCGACCTCGCTTGCCACGGCCGATGTCACCTCCAAGAGCAACCGCGCGCGGTTCTCGACGGAACCACCGTAGGCGTCCGTGCGGGCGTTGGCGCCGTCCTTGACGAACTGGTCCAGGAGGTAGCCGTTGGCGCCGTGGATTTCGACGCCATCGAAGCCTGCGGCGATGGCGTTCGCCGCGCCTCGGCGAAAGTCGTCGACGATTCCCGGCAGCTCTTCGAGATTCAGCGCTCGAGGCTTGGAGACGTCCACGAAGCCGTTGTTGACGAAGGTCTTGGTCGCAGCTTGGATGGCCGAGGGCGCCACCGGCGCGGCGCCATTCACCTGGAGGGAGACGTGTGAGACTCGCCCGACGTGCCAAAGCTGAAGGAAGATTCGCCCGCCCTTCTCATGGACGGCATCGGTGACCTTTCGCCAGCCGTCAATCTGCGCCTTCGAGTAGATGCCGGGCGTGTCTTGGTAACCCTGACCCTGCTGCGAGATCTGCGTCGCCTCGGAGATCAGCAGGCCGGCGGACGCGCGCTGCCTGTAGTACGTGGCCGCGAGTTCGCCAGGCACGAAGCCAGCACCGGCGCGGTTACGCGTGAGCGGCGCCATGACGATCCGGTTGGGGAGCGTCAGCTGGCCAAGGATGTAGGGAGCAAATAGGGTCTTGTCAGCCATGTCGTTCTTCTTCCACTTCTACGTCGTTGATGAGCATCGTTGTGCGCAGGTCCGCTGCGAGTCAGGCAACAGGGCGTCTCGGGCCGCTCTCCTCGCCCCAGGGCACGGGCTTTCGTTCTGGCGCTGCGTGGTCGATAGCACTGACGGCATCGAGTCGGCCGAGCTGGTCCGGCGTGAGTTCGAGCGAGAGCGCGTTGAGGTTGCTGGTGAGCTGCGACAGTTTGCGCGGGCCGATGATCGGCACCGCGCCATGTGTCCCGGCCCACGCGATGGCGACCTGGTCTGCGCTGACACCGAGCTCGGACGCGATCTCGAGCACCGTGTCGAGCACTTGCGTTCGCTGCTCAGAGTTCTCCGGTTGGAACACCTTGCCGCCGAGGCCTTCGGCTCGACCTTTCTCGCCCTGGCGATACTTGCCCGTGAGCATGCCGCCGCCGAGCGGCGACCAAGTGACGATGCCGAGGCCTAGCGCGTTGGACGCTGGGAAGAGGTCGGCCTCGGGCTCACGGTGGACCAAGCTGTGTTCGAACTGGGCAGCCGCGATGGGGACGGCGCGGGCCAACTCGGCGAGCGTTACGGCGCGCGCGAGGCGCCAAGCCGGAAAGTTGGAGAGTCCTGCGTAGAGAATCTTGCCGGCGCGGGCGAGGTCATCGAGCCCGCGAACGATCTCGTCCGAGGGCGTCACCCCGTCTGGATGATGCACCCAGTAGAGGTCGACCCTGTCGGTCTTGAGCCGCTTGAGGCTGGCCTCGAGAGAAGCGGTCATCGCCTTTCGGCTGTTGCCGGTGACCAGCTGGTTCGCGTTGGGGACCGCGCCATTGGTGAACTTCGTTGCCAGCACGAAGTCCTCGCGGCGCCCCTCCAGCAGCGCGCCGAGCCGTTCTTCAGACTGGCCGAACTGGTACACGTCTGCCGTGTCGATGAAGTTGCCGCCAGCCTCGGCGTAGGCGTTGAAGACGGCCTTGTTCTCTTCCTGGTCGGCGCCGTGCCCCCAGCCCGTACCAAAGTTGCCTGTGCCGAGAGCGACCTGGGAAACCCGCAGGCCCGTATTGCCGAATCGCGTGTATTTCATTGGATGTTGCTGCCTTTCTCGTATCTGCGTCGTGAGCGTCTGCAGTGGGCCTTCGTTACGCGTTTACATCGACAACGGTGGAGCCCTGGACTCTTCCCTCGAGGATTCGGTCGGCGACTCCGGAACATCGGCGAGGCCAACCAAGTGGGGCGCGTGCTTGGCCAGCTTCAGATCTCGTGCGAGACGCGACCATGCCCGCAGCCGAACCTCCTGCAGTGCGTGGACGGAGTCGATGCCGGTGAAGGTCACGTTGCGAAGAATGAAGGGGAACACAGACGCCGGAAGGTCGGGGCCCTGCCCAGCCACCCGCCGTTCACGCGTGCCCGCTGTGCGAGGCCACCGTGATGGGGCTGGCTCAGTCCCCATCCGTTCGCGACCACGCAGTCATCCACCGAGAACCCTGGGTGCGTCGATGCTTCGACCACGTCTGTGACGTCGATTCCCGGGATAAATTGGAACCGATGAATGACCGGACCGAGGCCGGTGACTGCCGCAGCGTCCTTGTAGTTCACCGTCGAATATTCGACCGCGACAGTGACGTTGCCCGGCATCAGCGCTTGCTCGTCGAAGTCGACCACGTTCGTCGAGGTCGCCTGGTCTGCCTTGGTGGCGAGGAGCGCTCTGAAGGCCATCCTCTTCTCCTGGTTTTCGTTCCACGGAGTCATCGTCGTCGAAATAGAGAGTGCTGAGCCTCTTGGCGACCCCTGCGCCGATGCCGGCCCGAGCTATCCCCCTATTTGGAGATTCCCCGCGGAGAACGCATGCGCAGCCGAGCGAGCAGGCCCAGAGGGGAATCTCCAAATGAGGGGGCTATTTAGGATGCCAGTGGATGCGCCTGTCGCGAGCGCCATCGGCTTGTTGGCTTGAAAGTGGGGCTCATCATTGAGCTTGGTCCTCTCGCGGCCGCGCACGCACCTTTCTAACGGCGGGATTGCTTGTTGTATTATGGTCATAATGTCATGGCAATTATCCGTCAAGGAGGACAAGGGCATGAAGAGCTACATCATCGGTGCGGCACGTACGCCGCGGGGCAACGTCAAGGTTGGAAGGGGCGCGCTCGCAGCGGTTCATCCCCAGGAGTTGCTGGCTGCAGTGCTGAGGGAGCTGCCCACGCGTGCGGGCTTCGAGGTCGGCGATGTGGACGACCTCATCACGGGCGCCGTCTCGCAGGTGAACGAACAAGGCGCCAATATCTCCCGAAGCGCGGTGCTCGCTGCTGGCTGGCCCCGGGAGATCGGCGGAGTGTCGCTGAACCGCTTCTGTGGCTCGGGCCTGCAGGCCATCAACTTCGCGGCCATGGGGGTCGCCTCGGGGGTGCAGCAGCTCGTTGTCGCGGGGGGGGGGCGAGAGCATGTCGAAGCTCGGCCTCGGCGCCGATGGTGCTGGCCAAGATGGCGGCAACGTGAAGCTCCGCGAGCGAGTGTTCCAGGTGCCTCAAGGCATCAGCGCCGACCTCATCGCCTCGCTGCATGGCTTCGCGCGTGAACAAGTCGACGAGGTGGCGCTTCGGTCGCAACGCAACGCGGCCGTCGCTGTCAAGGGAGGACGGTTCGACAAGTCGCTCGTGCCCGTGCGAGATCCGTTCTCTGGCGAGCTGCTGCTCAAGCACGACGGGTTCCCGCGTCCCGACACGACTGCGGAAGGGCTGGCGGCGTTGAAGCCCTCGTTCGTGGCGCTCGGAGAGACGGCAGTGGGTCCGAATGGCGAGACGTTGGATGAAATCGAGATCGCTGCCTACCCGCAGGTGAAGCGAATCGCGCACGTTCATGCGGCCGGGAACTCAAGCGGCATCGTCGACGGCGCCGCGGCGGTGGCTGTCGCCTCGGAGGACTTCATCAAGGCGCACGGCATCAAACCGCGTGCGCGCATTCGCTCCGTAGCGACCATCGGAAGCGAGCTGGAGTTGCCCCCGTCAAATCGGACAGCTTAGGGTTGTGAATTAGCAGTGAGGAACTCGCGGGGAGACTTCATCTTGAGCCCGCGGTGCGGATGGCAGCGGTTGTAGTCGTCGAACCAGGTGGGCAGCTGCGCCATGACGTGAGCGGCCTGGGTCACGGAGCGCCGCCCTCGAGCGCCTGGAGGAATTCCGCGATGCGAGGCGCCCACAACTCCGGGTGCGCCTGCGTGAAGTGCCCGAAGGACTGCGGGGTGCCCGGCTGGATAACGTACGTGCCGCGAGGGACACGGCGCATGCTCTCCTCAAGGATGCCGAGTTCCACCGGGTTGAACGCGTCGTCACTGAAATTCAGCGCGAAGACCCGAGCGCGGATGCTCTCTAGCGAGCGGCTTGGGTCGTAGTCGCCGGACGCTTCGAGTGCGTAGAGTAGGTCGTTGGCATCCATGTGCGCGGCAGCGGCGGACGCATTGCGGATGAACGCGTCGGCCGCCGCGCGGTCTCGAACGGTCTCGTGCAGGTGGGGGACTCCGTCGAGGAGCATGCGGAAGACGGGGAACGACTCGGTCCAGCCGCGGGGCGGCGTGGTGTAGTTGCCGCCGTTCCACGCGGGGTCATTGCGGATCGAGAGCGCCACGAAGCGACGCCAGATGAGGTTTCGCCCGGAGATGGGCGCAGGGAGCGCGACGATGGGGATGAGCGCGTCCATGAAGTCGGGGTATCGCTCGGCCCACTGCCACGCGTTCATCCCGCCCATGGAGAGGCCAACGATGGCGTGCAGGTGCTCGATGTGGAGCGCCTCGGTCACGGTGCGGTACTGGAGGGTGACGATGTCCTCATACCCATACGCAGGAAAGCTCGCGCGAAGCCCGTTGCTCGGCTTGCTCGACTTGCCGTGCCCAACAGCGTCAATGAACACGAGGAAGTACCGTGAGAGGTCGAGGGGCCTACCGGGCCCATAGAGCGTGTCGGCGTACGCGCGGCTCTGGAGGACTTCACTGCTCGAGCCGGTCCAGTGGAGCATCAGCACGGCGTTGGTGATGCGCCCGCGCTCGTCACGCCGAGGTGTCCCCGCCGTCGAGTAGTGGATACGGACGGTGGGGAGCACCTGGCCGTCGCGGAAGCGGA
The DNA here is from genome assembly GCA_046520405.1 of Myxococcus sp. 1LA. Lineage (GTDB taxonomy): Bacteria > Myxococcota > Myxococcia > Myxococcales > Myxococcaceae > Myxococcus. The sequence continues at coordinate 2,631 of JBKGHI010000140.1, read as the reverse complement.
CGTCACGAAACTCGACTTCGCCCTCCTCGGCCTCGATGGCCCTCGCCGACACGAAAGGCGCTGCCGTGCTCGGCGAAGCAGGCGGTGCCGGCGGGAGCGTCGCGCATGCGGCACCGAACAGGGAGAGCGAGACAGTCAGGGGTCGGAGGAGTGGGCGCATACGCATGTCATGACTCCGAGCGGTGCTGAGATTCGAGACGGTGCTTGCGGCACGAAAGAGCGGGCTTCACGGCGACGCGTGCCCCGCGCTCCTGCGGGCGCTTGGCAAGTGAGCAGCTCTTCGCACGCGGTGACGAGCATCGAGGCGAATATGTGCATATGCACAGTGTTGGGTCAAGCGCTCGACAGTTGCACCAAGTGCTCGTTGCGACGAACTCGTTCACTACCTGCTACGCGGCGAGCGCGGCTCCTCGTTGAGTCGCGGAATCCCTTGAAGCCCGCTTGCGAGGAGTCTATTGCAGTATATCCGTACGATAATGGCGCATAAGCGAGAGGTTGAGCGTGAAGGGCCACGCGACGAACGCCGATGAAGACACGCCGTTCAACGAGCCGAGCCGGCTTCGCAACGGCTGCGTGCTGAAGAGCCGTGCTGCAGGCCAGTGCGCTCGCGTTCTTCGCGCGCTGACCGTCACCACCAGGAAGAGGGTTCCCGCATGAGAGCATTCGTCGTCGAGAAATATGGCAAGGATGGCCTCCGAGCCGCGGACATGCCTGAGCCCGTCGTTGGGCCGCGTGACGTGCTCGTGAGCGTGCGCGCCGCGAGTATCAATCCGCTAGACAGAATGGTGCGGGACGGCGAGTTCAAGCAGCTCCTCAAATACCCGCGCCCGTTTACGCTTGGGCACGACGTGGCTGGCGTGGTGACGCGGATCGGTGCCGAGGTGAGTGACTTCAAGGTTGGTGATGAGGTCTACGCGCGTCCGCGCGATGGCCGCATCGGCACCTTCGCTGAGTATGTCTCCATCGACCAATCTGATGTCGCCCTCAAACCGTCGTCGCTCACGATGGAGGAGGCCGCCGCAGTGCCGCTGGTGGCGCTCGCCGCGTGGCAGGCGCTGGTCGACGTCGCGCAGGTGAAGCCTGGCCAGAAGGTGCTCGTTCACGCGGGCGCTGGTGGATTGGGCGCAACCGTGGTGCAGGTCGCGAAACACCTTGGCGCCTACGTGGCGACCACCGTACGCACCAACGACATCGAGAAGGTGCGTGGCCTGGGGGCGGACGAAGTCATCGATTACACGAAGGAGAAGTTCGCCGAGCGTCTTTCGGGATACGATGTGGTGCTCGACTCGCTTGGCGGCGACAACCTCGACAAGTCGCTGACGGTGCTCAAGCCCGGTGGGCTCGCCATTAGCGTGGTTGGTCCACCCGACCCCGCGTTCGCTTCGCAGCTTGGGCAGACGTTCCTCAAGCCCGTCCTGTGGTTCTTGAGCCGCAAGGTGCGAGCGCAGGCGAAGATACGTGGCGTTCGTTACGCCTTCTTCTTCATGCGGGCGAATGGCGCACAACTGAAGTCGCTGGCCTCTTTGTACGACTCCGGCACGTTGCGCCCTACGGTCGACCGTACGTTCCCGTTCGAACAGACCCTGGAGGCGATGACCTACGTCGAGGCGGGCCGTGCGAAAGGCAAGATCGTCGTCGTTGTACCAGCGTCACACACCTAACATCGAGGCCGACGCCTAACACTACTGCGTCAGGAGTAGGCCGAAGAGGGAATGGGCGACGGAGGGCAGGGCGGTCAGGCCCTCATTGCATTGGCCGCCATCCTCCCCACTTTGAAGCAGGTATGGACTCGTTCATGAACGCCGCCGCGGTGCAGCGGCTTGAGAGGTACTTCCAGCAAATCGGCGAGGTGCTGGGCGAGGAGAATCGACGTGGCTCGTTCGCCCTCGATGCGATGGGCCTGCTGGGGGATGGCGAGCGCAAGAGCGTGGAGCCCTTGGCCGCCCGCGCGTGTCCGGACCCCGCGCGGGTGGACGCCATGCACCAGCGGCTGTTGCACTTCGCAGTGGACTCGAAGTGGAGCGACCGGGACGTGCGGCGCCAGGCTGCGAGGTATGCGCTGGAGGCGATGACGCAGCAGGAGTCGGTGGAAGCCTGGATTGTGGACGCCACGGGCTTCCTCAAGCAGGGCAAGCATTCGGTGGGCGTGCAGCGGCAGCACCTCTCCTGCTCGGTCTCCCCGTCCATCCCTCCGGCCCCTGACGCAGTAGTGTTAGATGGTGATGATGAAAGGTCCGATTCTGAATGGCCGGTGGTCGACGCGCAGGGTCTCTCCGCTTCGGTAGATATCACCTCGGGCGCTGAGCACCACGGCATCCTCATCCATGAGCATGACGAAGCGGTGATAGCCGCCCGGGTACCACCGTGCGTGGTGCGCAGAGACTTCCGGCGAAGAGAGGACCACGTCACAGTCCTCAGCGGCTCCAATGATGACGCCTGTCTCTCGCGAGCAGCGCTGCTCCAGGTTGTCGACATACCGGGTTTCGACTTTCCCTGTCCGGGTATCCTCGACTGTGATCTCGATTTGACTCATGCAAGGCATCTTATCGGAGGGAGCTTCGCTCGGGTGATGCTCACTGAGCCTGCCCCGATTCCGTGGACACCCGAGATGTGATGGAAAGGGTGTCCAAT
>JBKGHI010000013.1:0-72588 GCA_046520405.1 Myxococcus sp. 1LA | reverse complement strand
AGCGCCTCCAGCAGCGCCTTCGCTCACGTCTGCAGACGCGCGCGGGCCGCGCACAACTCCGCGAGCGGGTCGGCGTCGAGCATTGCCTGGCACATCTCGCCAACCGCCAGGGCCCGAAGGCCCGTTACCGCGGCACGCGCCGCAACCTCTTTGACCTCAGGCGACTCGCGGTCGTCCAAAACCTTGAGGTTGCCGCGCGCTACCAACTCGCGGCGTGACCTAACCTATTCGGCGCTCTAGGGAGGACGTTCGAGTTCGACGTGTTCGCCTGCGTGGGGAAGCTGGTGCAGTGAGCGCGTGTCTCGGAGCGGGAGCCGCGCCCCCCACTGCGTGCGATCGAGACGCGATCTGGAATCATCCCTCCGGAGTCACCCCCTCGGATGGGTGAGCGGGCGCCAACGGACGGAGGCTCCGGGGCCCAGCGGACCACGCGCCCTCCGGGCAGCCTCAGGGCCCACAGGAATCGTCGCGTGGTGTCGTGACGTCGAATGACGAGCGCGAAGCCCCGGCGTCGCACCGCCTCGCCCGAAGGTGTCACCTTCCACGCGACATCGAAGTCGAGAAGACCCCTGGACATCCTGCCCGGCAGCCGGCCTTCCTCTCGAAGGGCCTGGGCGAAGCGGCGCCCTTCCGCGTGTGAGTCCGGGTTCACGGACATGGGGTGGCCCGGGCCCATTGCTCGAAGCAGGGCGCGAAGTCCGGGCCCAATGCCGCCGCCAGGGAGGGCCAGGCGCGCTCCACGCTCCGACGCCTCTTTGAAATCAATGACTGCGCCGCCGCGAGGACGCGGGACGCGTCGAACCCGGCTGGCACGGGAGCGCCCACGCCGAGCGCCCGCACCAGTTCCTTCTGCTCCCGAGCCAGCCGCGCCCTCGCGCTCATGAATGGCACTCCCCTGCATGCATTGCGCGGGTGTGCCGGGCCGCGCCGCGATCGAGCGCTTCCTCCACCCAAGCCAGCTCGGCGGTGAGCTCGGCCGCGGGCGGAAAGCGGTCATCGCGTTCGAGCATCACGGGCACGGGGCCCAGCCTGGCGGTCAGTCGCTCCAGCAGCGCGAGCGGGCCCTCGGGGAGCGGGTGCGCATGGGTGTCGTGGTACAGCCCACCGCGCTGGATGCCGCCGGCCACGTGCACATAGGCCAACCGCTCCCGAGGTACGGCCGCGAGCACCGCGTCCGCGTCCGTTCCATGGTTGAGCACCTGGGCATGGAGGTTGGCCACGTCCAGGAGCAGCGACGCCTGGGTGTGGGCGAGCACCCCTCGCAGCAGGTCCGCCTCACCGAAGGCCGCATCGGGCCACTCGAACAGCGACGCCACATTCTCCAGCGCGAGCGGCACCGGCAGCGCGGCCTCGGCGAGCCGGATGTTCTCGGTCAGCACCTCCAGCGCCTCCTCGGAGCGCCGCACCGGGAGCAGGTGTCCCGACTCAAGCCCACCCGCGCGGACGAACGCCAGGTGCTCGCTGACGCAGACGGCGCCCAGCCGCTCCGACAGGCGTGCCAGCCACTCGAGGCGCCGTGGCTCGGGAGGTTCAGCGGAGCCCAGCCCCAACGAGACGGCGTGCAACACCACGGGGACACCGCGCTCGCGCAGCCGGACAAGCGGCTCAGGGACGGGCTCCGTCGGTGAGAGGTGCTCGGCCAGGACCTCGACGAAGCCAAGCCCCTGCCAGCGGTCGATGAAATGCGCCAACTCCCGTCGCCAGCCGATGCCGATGCCCTGAAGCCCGGGCCCCGTCAATCCCCACCTCCGCAGCCCCCACAACCTCCACCACAACTGCTGCCGCCGGAGCTGTCACCCCCACAACCCCCGCTCGACGAGGACGTGCTGGTCGAGGACGTCGAGAGCGAAGAGGCCAAGAGGTGATGGGGAAGCAGCGCGAAGTCGCCCACGGTGATCACGTCCAGGCCGTAAATGGCCACCGCCAGACACAAGGCGTGGCTGCTCAGCGCCTGGGGGGACTCAGCGCCGCGGCTGGAGTGGTACAGCGGCATCTGGTCCTCGCGCAGTGCTCGGTAGACGGAGGCGCCCAGGCGGCTGATCAACACCGGCCGCAGCAGGAACACGAGCCCCACCGCTCCGCCGATGCACAAGACGCACAGGATGAGGATGGGCTTGTCGCGCTCCAGACCCACGAGAATCTTGCCGATTCCCAGCAGGAGCACACAGAGCATCGGCAGAGGCGAAAGCAACTGGGCCCAGAGGCCCTGGGTCTCACCGACCAGCCAGCCGCGCTTTCGCGCGCGGAGCTTGAGTCGCGCGATGGCGGGCTGGGCCCTTTCGATGAGCTTGTCGTTGCTGTCCTCCTGCTCGTTGATCGCGTCATGGACGAGCTGCTCGACCTGCGTGCCGAACCTGCGCCGCGCGCCTGTCGTCACAAGGAGACCGCCCTCCGTCGTGACGGCCTTCTCGTGGAGCAGCTTGGCCAGGGCCGTGTGCACGACGGCCTTGGGCCCCAACAGCATCGCGACCTCGAAGGGGTCCAGGTCCGCTGGCAGGGGGTGAGGGCTCCCCCCGGGCGCGCGCAGCAGCCACCTCAGGGCGAAGCCCAGCGCCAGGGCGCCGATGCTCAACGCCGTGAACACCTCGAGAAACCGCGGGCCCGACAGGTTCATCAAGTCCGTCATGACGACCTCACAATCGGTTCGCTCCCTGATGAAATGCCGTCAGGCGTGGGTGACAGTCCGCCCCCGCGACAGTTTCGTGACGTCCGGGTGTCATCGGCGCGCCAGGGGTTGGCGCCAGGCGCGCAGCCTGGCCTGGGCGGACCGCCGCGCATCAGTTCTGGTGGGAAGCGGCTGCCTTGGGGGTGTCCATTCGCGTCCGAGAGCCTGGCCTGAGGCACACGGGCTCGATGCGCCGGTGCGGCTATGCTCGGCGGTCCATGGCCCTCACCCCTCCTACGGATGAAGGTGGCACGCGGTATGCGCGGCGCGTCGGCCTCTTCTCGGGCGTGATGCTCGTCATTGGCGGCATCATCGGCTCGGGCATCTTCCTCAACCCCGCCATCGTCGCGCAGCGCGTGCAGACGCCCGGGCTCACCCTGGGCATGTGGCTGCTCGGAGGCGTCGTCGCGCTCATCGGAGCATTCGTCTACGGAGAGCTGGGGCAGCGCATCCCCAAGGCCGGCGGCAGCTACGTGTACCTGCGAGATGCCTTCGGCCCCCTCCCCGCGTTCCTCAACGCATGGGGCATGATGCTGATGATTGCCACCGGCGCCATCGCCGCGGTGGCCGTCACGTTCGCCAACTACACCCTCGCGCTCACCGGCCTTCCCGACAGCTTCCGCTTCCCGCTCGCAGTCGGCGCCATCGTCCTACTCTCCGGGGTGAACTACTTTGGCGTGCGGCCGGGCGCGCTCACGCAGAATGTCTTCACCGTCCTCAAGCTGTTGGCGCTCGCCGTGCTCATAGCGGCGGGCCTGCTGCTCGCAGGAGCCTCCTCCCCAGTCGAGGCTGCTGCGCCCGATGCCCCCGGCTCCATCGTCCTCGCCATGGGCGCCGCGCTCGTCCCGGTGCTCTTCAGCTACGGCGGGTGGCAGCAGACCAACTTCGTGGCCGAGGAGCTGGTCGACCCCGAGCGCAACCTGCCGCGCGCGCTCCTGCTCGGCGTCATTGGCGTGGTGACGGTGTACCTGCTCGCCAACCTCACCTACCTGCGCACGCTCGGCGCGGCGGGGCTCGCGGCGAGCACCGCACCGGCGGCGGACGCGCTCGGCCAGTTGCTCGGTCCCGCGGGGCGCACGTTCATCACCGCGGGCGTGGCCCTGTCCACCTTCGGGTTCCTCAACCTCGTCATCCTGGTCTCGCCGCGCGTCTACCAGGCCATGGCCGCGGACGGCTTGTTCTTCCCCCAGCTCGCCCGGCTGCACCCGCGCTACCGCACGCCCACCACGGCCATCGTCTTCCAGGCGGTCTGGGCCATCCTCCTCACCGGGACGGGCACCTACGGCGAGCTGCTGGACTACGTCGTCTTCGCCGACTGGCTCGTCTTCGGCGCCACCGCCGCCACGCTCTTCGTCTACCGCACCCGCGAGCGCGCGGGCCGCATCCCCCGCGTAGCCTACCGCGTCCCTGGCTATCCGCTCACACCCCTGCTCTTCATCGCCGCCGCCCTCTACGTGGTGGTGGGCTCCACGGCCTCCAATCCCCTCAATGCGCTCAAGGGCGTGCTGCTGCTCGGCGCGGGCGTGCCCGTGTTCCTCTACTGGCGCCGTCGCAAGGAAGCGCAGCCCTCGGTGGGCGACGCGAGACCTGGAGGCATTCATGGCAAGCACTGAAGCCGGCGTCGCCGAGAACGTGGCCGCTGAGCACCGCAGCCTACGTGGGCGCCATGTTCAGGACAGGCCATGACGCGGCGAATCGCGAGGCGTTCCGCGCCGAGAACTCCGAGCGCATGGACTCGGTGGGCCTCGCGGTGCGCGGGGAGCGGAAGACAGCCGACAAGGCCGTGAAGGGTCTGGCGTTACACAAATCATCCGATAGCGAAAGGGCGCATGCCCCGCCAGCTCACACCGCTCCTCTTCCTGACCGTCACGTTTCTCGGAGGGAGTGCCCGTGGCAGCGAGCCCGTCCGCAATGCCAACCCCGAGTACCAGAAAACTGGCAGACGTTCGGCCTGAAGGGCCGGGTCCAGTCTATCGAGAAGACGGAGGACAAGCGGCGCGCACCAGGCCCTGGAACCTGGAGCAACGGTGGTTCGGTTCGTCAGGAAGCCTCACCCGGCAGGTGACGACGCGCGAGGGCGATTACTATGGCGACAAGCGCTACACGTACGCCGCCGCCGTCGGCCCCGAGCACGGCTCGAAGCCGCCTACTTGGCTGGAGGGCTCTCCGGTTTCGGTCAGGATTCATCGTCGGGCAGGAGCATCCGGAGAAGCTCGTCATCAGGACCTAGCGGGCGCCACCCTGCAGGGGGTGGGGTCACGCGAAGTGCGGCCCTAGCCTGCCGAACCCGTTCCTTGTGCGTATCCGGAGTGTCGGCAGACCAGCATCCGAGTGCCTTGGCCACTTGGAAGCAACCTTCGTCGTCCATCACGACTGGCCAGCCGTTTGGGAGTGTCTCGGACAGTTCGCGCACGAGCACGTCACGGACGAAACGTGTGACCTGCTTACGCTGCTCCGCCTCGGCAAGCAGCCCGCTCATCACCTGAACACCCGCAACATCGTCCTTGCCAAGCTCCTCAGCAAGAGCGTTCAACGAAACGGCGGGGCGTGATTCGGCAAAGGAGGTCAGCGAATCGAAGCCACGTTCGCGGACCCGCTCATAAAGGCGGGCTTTCCAGTTCCCCTGCCATGAACGACCGTCAGTCATCGGCTGCTTCCCTTCGTGAACTTCATGGGGACGTCGTAGCGCTTCATCCGAGAGGCGACAATGTTCAGGACCTCGTTCCGCGTAAACATCCGGCCAGCTTCGACCTCGGCTTCGCGAAGGGCTTCCATGATCATCCGGTTCCACTCTCCGGGCCACGTGCGCCCCAGGCGCCAGTTCCCTCCACCGTGAAGGGCCTCGTGGTGGGCCTTCTCCAGCCTCACGCAAAAGTTGTCGATGTCCATGTCACCCGTGAATCCGCGCTGCTCGAACCACTCGCGGTGCTCCTTCGGAAGGACGTGATGCTTCGGTGCGCTGGACATGCCCGCGCCCGCTCTGCCCGTCACCTGCATGCCGCGCACTTCGGGACTGTCCCCCAGCGCTTCACGCACGTCCTTGGGCAAGTCCTGGTTCGCCTGGGCCATCATCACCTGCCCACCGTGGATACGAACAGCCGCGCTGACGACTGGGAGGGAGATGACGCCCGCTTGCACCAGCCTTCGCATCATCTCCACCCGCTCAGCAGAGACGACGAGCCGCGAGCCCGCCATGACGCCTCCCGAACTCATGACGAGGCCCACGCCGAGCGACGCGGGTGCGGCTGGGGGTGGCCGGGGGAGTGACACCTTCAGCGTGGAAATCAGGGCGAGCAGCTCCATCGCCTGCGCCGCCACCATGACCTTGCCGCCCACCTCCATCGCCGAGCGCGAATCTCGACGAATCATGTCGAACTCGTGGGTCAGCTCCCCCATCAGCGTGGGCATCGCGGTCGCCGCCGCCTCTATTCGCTCCGAGTCCCCCGATGCGAGGTCTGCCAGCGCCGGCGTCATCTTGCTTTGAACTCGATGCAGGTCCGCAAACAGCTTCTCGGAGCCGCACATGGGACAGTCGCGGAGCAAGGCATCAGCGAGTTGCAGGAAGTCCACCCACGTGGCCAGCAGCAGGGTTCCAAACATGCAGCCTGGAGCCGGAGCCCCGTCATATGGAGGATGCTCCGCTCCATTCCTGAATCTCCAACCTCCGAAGCCACTCCCGCCAGCGCCGTGGCACTCCCCAGCATCCCTCGGATCCACGCCAGTTGATTGGAGCCGTGTTCGAGATAGCGCGAGAACACACCGTCGAGCCGGCGACCGCCCAGACGCGGCGAATGCGACACCAGTTGAGAGCGCGCGGCTTCGATGCCCTTCATGGAGCGATTCACCTCATCAATGGCGTCGAGGGCGGCCTGATGCACCGGTGCGGCGCTCTGCACTCTGCCCCCAACAGCTCCGGACACGGAGCCAGGCCCGGCCCCCGTTGCGTCGTGTCGTGGCCCCCGCTGGCGCGCTCGCCGTTGGTACACCTCGGGCCCCGAAATAGAGAACGGAGAAGCGCCCGACGAACGCGGAGGCTCATCGTTTGGCTCGTGTTCCCACGCGGGGGACGTGGCCACGCGCGGCGCGTCGTGCAGCGTTCCACCATGCCCGGAAGCATGTGCCACCGAGGCGCCTCCCGTGGCCAACACCGCCACCACCAACAGCAAGGCGTTAGCGCGCATTGTCCACCCCCAGGCCCACCGAGGCGAAGGCCCCCGATCGCAGCGTCCCTTCCGCCGTGGGGAATAGCAGCGTGCCGCCCGTTCCCATCGCGTAGAGCTTCCCGCCCAGAAATCGCCAGCGCACTTCCGCCGCTCCCAGGTAACGCGCCCCGGGATGTCCCATGCCCACGCCCAGGCCCTTCAACGCCACTTCCAGGCTGCGCTCGAAGAGCTGCACCGCCACGCGCCCGTCCACGTCGAAGCGCCCCCAGGAGAAGGCTTCCGCGCCCAGCGACAGCTTCAGGTGTTTGTAGAGGCCCCCGTAGCTGACGGCATCCCAACCGACTTCCGCCTCTCCGAATGCGGAGGAGCCATCCGGGAAGGCAGCATCCGCAACTGGCCCGCCACCAGGGCCCGCAGCTTGGAAACGGGCCAACTCGTAGTCCGCCCCGAAGAAGCCTTGTCGGAAGCCGCCTTGCTGGCGCCGCGCCTCCAGCCTCAATCGCAGATTGAGCTTCTCCGTCCCCGCGTCCAACCCCGCGCCCGCAACAGCTCCCCATGCGCCGCCCTCGCCAGGACGCCCGCCCCAGCCCGCGATTAAGTGGACCTCGTAGTCAGGTCGCACCACCACCACCGCCGTTGCATCCACATGGGCCAGCGTCACCGAGGGAGCGCGCCCACCCGCGCGTCCCCAGTCATGCACGGCTGACAGCGCCAGGGTGTAGCGGCTGTGCTCCTCGGCCTTGCCGATGAAAATGTGCTCCATGTCCAGGGAGAACTCCGCGCCCATCAGCCGCGCGCCCAGCACGTCCGAGACGAATGCTTCCGTGTAGAGGGCCCCAGCGTGCCGGTGAGGAAGCCTGCGGCCGGGTGGTAGTCCGGATTCGCGCGGTTGGAGTAGCGACGGACCAGATGCCCGGAGAGCATGCTGTAGCTGTCCAGGCCACCGAACCACACTCCCAGCGGCGCATTGTCCGAGCCGAACTTGAGGCCACGGACGAGTTGCCCCCAGTCCGAGAGGATGTCCCAGTCCTCCCGCCGCACAAGGCCCGCGCCCTCGCCACCACCCCACAGGCGAAAACGCACGGGGGCGCCCACGTTGATGCCGAATTCAGGGCCACCGTCGATGATGAAGGTGAGCTCCACCTGGATGAAGCTGTCGTCACCACCTGCGCCCGCGCGAGGGAGCAACGAAAACGTCGTCGCATCCAGGCGCGTCAGGTAGTACCACCTGCGCGAGGACGAAGCCGTTGCGGTGGATGCCGGCTCTTCCTCGGGTAAGGGAGGCTCCGAAGCACACCCCGGCCAGGGGCGCAAGACAAGCAGCAACAGTGCAACGACACCTAAAGCGCTCATGTAGCCCCCAGGTCAGCCGCCAGCACTCGGCAAACTCTTTGCCAATACCAGACGCGTCTGACGCCCTCCATGGTCCCGAGAGACCATGGAGAGCTCCGAGGTCTACCGCCATGGGCGCATTCCTCACGACCGCGCCCAGCCCTATTCAAACCTTGTAGAGCAAATCCATGTACTTCTTGAGCAAGTCACTCACCAGCCCACGAAAGGGCACGGAAGCCGCCATGCCATACACGGGCGCCATCGTCCCCTTCGCGCTGGGGTGGGACTTCACGTAGTCCACGGCGTCGCGCAGGTCGACCAGGAACTGCTCCGCGACACCGGGCTGCGTGTGGCGCAACGTAACGCACAGGTGCACGGCGGATGGCTTGTGCAAGCCATTGAGATTCCACCCGTGCTCGCTCATCCGCTCCATCACCTGGAAGATGTCCAGGGACTCGGAACCGAACGCAATCACGAACAGCGGGTCGCCCAGCACGTGCAGCTCCGGGATGTCTCGGATGCCCTGCTTGATGGCCGCCGCCGTCTCCAGGATGTGCCGGGTGGCGTCCAGGTAGCCCTGCTCGCCCATGCTCACCAGCGCGGCCCACGCCGAGGCGATGAGCGCCCCCGGCCGACTGCCAGAGAAGGTCGGCGAGAAATAGATGCCACCGGGCCAGTCCGTCGCCGTGAAGTACTGGTGAGAGCGCAGCTCCGTGCCCCGGTACAACACCACGGACGAGCCCTTGGCCGCATAGCCGAACTTGTGCGTGTCCACGGAGATGGACGTCACGCCCGGCAGCCGGAAGTCGAAGGGCGGCACGTCGTAGCCCAGCTTCTTCGCGAAGGGCAGCACGAAGCCGCCCAGACATGCGTCGGTGTGGAACCCGATGCGCTTCTTGCGCGCCAGCTCGGACAGCGCCTCGATGGGGTCGATGACTCCGTGCGGAAAGCCTGGCGCCGAGCCGATGATGACGATGGTGTTGCGATTCACCGCCTTGCGCATGGCGGCCACGTCCGCGCGGTAGTCCGGGCCCACCGGCACCCGCACCATCTTGATGCCGAAGTAGTGCGCCGCCTTGTCGAAGGCCGGATGCGCGCTGGCGGGCGCCACCATCTCCGGCTTGGTGATGCCCTTGGTGTCCCGGGCCCAGTCCCGGTACGTCTTCATCGCCAGCATGATGCTCTCGGTGCCGCCGGACGACATGGCCCCGCAGATGCGCGCCTCCTCCGGCTGGCCCGCGTTGGCCACGTCCGCGCCGAGCATGCTGGCCGTCATCGCCACCACCTCCGCCTCGAACTTGGTGGCGCTGGGCCACAGGTCCGCGTGCAGCGGGTTGCTCTGCGAGTGCAACGCATAGACGCGGTTGAGGAACGCGATGTGCTCCGCGTCGCCGTTGTACACGCCGCCGGACACGCGGCCTTCACGCCAGCGGTACTCCTCCTGGGACTCCAGCGCCTGGAGCTCGCGCAGCACGTCCTCGCGCGAGCGCCCCGTCGGCGGCAGGTGGTCGAACGACGGCATCTTCCCACGGTAGGGCTTGAGACCACTCTCCAGCTCGGAGAGCAGCGAGCCCGTCTCCCGATTGAGCAGGCCCTTCACACCGGGGACGGCCTTGAGATAGCGCTCCGCCGCGGACAGGAGCCGTGGCGGGACGTGGTTGAGCAGACTCAGCGCCTTCAGGTCTGGAAGTGCCATGGCGAACTCCTCGGGGTTCAGGCGCTTCGCGCGCGGTTGAGCCGCGCGAAGATGGCCTTGTTGTGTTTGTAGATGTTGACGAATTCGCGAAACAGCTCGTCATAGAGCGCCGCGTTCTTCGAATCCGGCTGGAACGTCCGGGCCACCGGCACGAGCGACGGAATCTCGTCCACCGTCAACCGGCCCAGCGCCACCGCGGCCTGGAACGCGGCGCCCCGCGCGTTGGCCAGCACCGGCTCGTCCACCTGCTGCACCGCGCGGCCCAGCACGTCCGCGTGAATCTGGCACCACAGCGCTGAGCGGGCCCCGCCGCCGATGATGCGCAGCGACCCCAGCCGCCGGCCCACGAACTGCTCCACATAGGTGAAGAGCCAGCGCGAGTTGTACGCCACGCCCTCCATCACCGCCCGCACCATGTGCGCCCGCGTCGTCTTCAACGACTGGTTGAAGAAGCCGCCACGCAGGGCCTTGTCATCCACCGGGCTGCGTTCACCATTGAGCCACGGCAGGAAGATGAGCTGGTCGCTCCCGGCCGGCACGTTCCCCGCCTGCGCCTCCATCACCCGGTACAGGTCCGGCGCATCGCCGTCCGTCCCCGCGTCCGCGTCCTTCCCGTAGAGGATGTTGTCCTTGAGGAAGGTGAGGCAGATGCCCGCGGACTCCTGTTCATTGGCCAGCAGGTAGCGCCCGGGCAACGCCGACGGCAGCGACGCCATCTGGTGGAACACGTCCGTCTTCTTGTAGGGCACGTGACAGCACAGCCACGACGACGTGCCCACGCACAGGTGGGGCTCGAAGTCCCCCACCGCGCCGGAGCCCACCGCGGCCGCGAGGATGTCCGGCGCCCCCGTCACCACCTGCACGTCCTCGCGCAGCCCCAGCTCACGCGCGGCTTGCGGCGCGAGCGGCCCCAGCACCGTGGAGGCGGGCACCAGGTCCGGGAGCTTCTCCCGCTCCAGCCCGGCCAGCTTCAGCAGCCGGTCGTCGTAGACAATGCGGCCCAGCACGCGGTTGTCCGTCACCCAGTGCAGGGTGATGGAGTCATAGGAGGCGGCGCAGCGGCCGCTCAGCTTCAGGTTCAGCCAGTCCTTCGGCTCCAGGAACTTGTACGTCCGGCGGTACACATCCGGGCGCTCGCGCCGCAGGTAGAGGATGTGGCCCACCGGGTCCTTGCCCGACAGGCTCGGCACGCCGCCCGACAGACGAATCCACGTCAGCAGGCGACCGACACCGTAGCCCTCCACGGAGGGGAAGCCGCTCACGGCGCGCTTCACGTCCGCCGCGCCGCGCGAGTCCATCCAGATGAGCGCGGGGCACACCGGCGTGCCCGCCTCGTCTATCGCGACGGTGCCGGACCACTGGGAGCTGCAGTTGACGCCGATGACGTCCTCGGCGCGCACGGAGCCAGCGTCCAGCAGGCGCCGCGTCGCCCGGACGATGGCGCGCCACCACGCCTCTGGCTGCTGCTCGGCGCCCCCGTCCGGGAGCAGGGACAGCTCCAGCGGCTCCACGTCGCCGCCAAGAATCCGTCCCCTCAGCGTGACGGCCGCCACCTTGACGGCGGACGTCCCGAGGTCGATGGCCAGGATGGACTGCTCTCCTGCGTGGGACACGCTTCCCTCCGTGCCGGGCGTCAAGTCGGACCGGGCGGCGACTGCCGCGGCGGCCGAGTCTAGGAACCGAACGCGCGCAGCCTGCCACCGACGCGTGGAAGTTCGTCGTTTTTCTGAAAGCCCGGAAGAAGTCCCCGGGCCCTCGTCCGCTCCCGAAGCGTGGTGGCGGACTGTTCCTCTCGTGGGTGGCTTCGGCGCGCCCCACCCTTCCTACCTTTGCGCCAGACCTACAACAGGGGGACCACCATGGCTGAAGTCCAGCAGCCCTTCCTCACGGACATCACCGAGATTCGCCGCCGGGCCCGGGAGCACCTGGAGGAAGGCGCCATCACCGAGGACTACGAGGGCGACGTCAACGCCACCATCAAGCTGCTCAACGACGCGCTGGCGACGGAAATCGTTTGCGTACTGCGCTACACCTACCACTACATCGCGGCAGTCGGCATCCAGAGCGAATCCGTGAAGGAAGAGTTTGGGGACCACGCCCGCGAGGAGCAGCAGCACGCACTCCGAATCGCCGAGCGCATCAACCAGCTCGGCGGCAAGGCGGACTTCAACCCCGAGGGGCTGCTGAGCCGCAGCGCCAGCCAGTATGCCGAAGGACAGAACCTGGTGGACATGATCAAGGAGAACCTCATCGCCGAGCGCATCGCCATCCAGACGTACCAGGAGATGGTGCGCTACTTCGCCAACCACGACCCGACGACGCGCCGGATGATGGAGGACATCCTCGCCAAGGAGGAGGAACATGCCAATGACATGCATGACCTGCTCGTGGCGCACCAGGGCAGGCCGCCCCTGCGGAGCTGAGCGCCGCCTGGCCGCCGCGCTCGCGCCTGGCTAAGGTGCCGGGCTGCACGAGCGGGGGTGACATGCGCGGGCGCTTCACCGCAGTGAGCGAACTGTGTCGGCGGCACCCGGCGGCTCTGGGCGCCGCCGTGACCTTCAGCCTCAGCCTGCTGCTGCGCTGGCTCTACCTGCAAGCGGCGCCCGACCGGACCTGGCCCTTCTCCATCTTCTTCTACGGCGACACGCGCTTCTTCCACACCTACGCCGCCGACCTGGCGCGGGGACATGAAGGCCCCGCCGCCCTGCCCTACCACCCGCCCCTGTTCCCCTGGCTCCTGGGCATGCTCTACCGCGTGCTGGGCCCGCCCCAGGGCAGCGCCTACCCGTACAAGCTCGCGCTGGCGCTGCTGAACGCGGCCACGGTCGCCTTCACGGGCTGGTGGTGGCGCAAGCTGCTGGGCACCGGCTGGAGCCTCCTGGGCGCGGCGCTCTTCGCGTGCAGCTTCGGCTGGCTGGTGCTGTCCACCACGTACAGCAACGAGGTGCTCTACGTCCTCTTCCTGTCCGCCACCTGCGCCCTGATGCTCCAGCACCGCGCCGGCCCCACGTGGACGGGCGCCGTGCTGCTTGGCGCCGTCATGGGCCTGGGCTCGCTCACCCGCGCCGAGCACCTGTACCTCTGGCCCTTCCTCCTCGCCTGGGCATGGCTGTACCGAGGCGCCACGCCCTCGCGGACGCTGGCCCTGCGCTGGGGCGCGGCGCTGCTCACCACCGCCGTCATCCTGGCCCCCTGGGCGGCGCGCAACGCGCGCGTCCTCCAGGAGCTCAACGCCCGCGCGCCGCACCTGGAGCCGCTGCCGGTGCTGGCGCCCATTACCGTCTACGGCCCCATCAACTTCGCCATGGCCAATCACGCCGCGGCCACCGGAGGCTTCACCCCCGACAGCGTCAACCAGGCCGGCCAGGAGGGCTTCCTGGACGTGGCCAATCCCTCTCAGCGGCGCATGCTGCTGCATGGGTACGCGGAGGGGCTCGCGTGGATGAGAGACCACCCCGCGGACGCGGCGCGGCTGTGGGGCGCCAAGCTGGACCGCTGGCTGGACGGCTTCCGGCTGGGCCTGGGCGCCTCCAACCTGCCCGCGGGGCTCCACGGCAAACGGGCCCCCGTGGACGTCTTCGTGCCAGAGAGCACGTGGCTGAAGTGGCCGCTCACCCTGCTGTTGCTCGCGGGCACCGCGCTGTCCCTCTTGCCCGCGTGGCGCCTCTACGCGCTCTTCACGGCGGTGCTGCTGCACCGGGCCCTCATCACCGCTGCCTTCTTCGGCTACACGCGCGGCCTGCTCGCCATCTTCCCCGCGCTCATCCCGCTGCTGCTGCTCCCTTTCATCGTGCTCGCAGCGCGTGCCTCGGCGCCGAAATGGGCCACGCGGCTGCCCGCCGCCGCCGCCGCCGCGCTGCTCCTCTTCTGGGTGGAGGCTGGCATGCTCGCGATGACCGCGCCGCGGCGCTTCATGGCCAGCGGGAGCACCGACCACGCCAGCGGCAAACTCATCCAGGATGACTGGGTTCGCATCTGGCCAGATTGAAGGCCCGGCGCGCATTGTCTTTCAAATCTTTCAACCAGACAGCACGGCACCTTGGCCGCGCATGACGCCTCGCACGCCAAACACACTGGCAGTGAACAGTGCGAGTCCTTGTTTTTCCTGCAAAACTTTCTTCGGGAATACGGAAAGATTTCCTACGTATTCAGGTTTCTTCTGGCACCCGGTATGGGCGTTGACGAGCTCCGTGAAGGAGCCACCGCGAGGACCTGTCCGCGCGGGTCCGCAGAGGAGAAACGCATGCGCCACACACGGGTGTCAGCAGCATGTCTCGTCCTGCTCCTGGCAACGACGACCTGGGCCTTCCAGCCACCTGGAAAGGGACAGAGCGCCGTCGCCGACAAGGCCTTCTTCAAGCCTGAGCTGTACCTCCCCATCCAGAACCAGCCCTTGCAGCAGGCCCGCCAGAAGATGCAGTCGGCCGGTGCCAACGCCTGGGATGACTTCTTCAAGCGCAACGGGCGCGAGTTCAACGTCTACCTCGACCCGCGCACCGGCACGCCCACCTCGGTGCAGGGCACCATCCCCTTCATCCCGGGCAACGGCTTCAACAACAAGGTCACCATCGACGAGGTCCGTGAGTCCATCGGCCGCTCCATCCCGAAAGTGGATGAGGGCGCCATCGCCGACCTCATCTTCAAGTTCATCGCGGACAACCAGGCCGCCTTCAACGTCGACCTGATGCAGATGGGCAGCCCCCGGGTGACGTTCGTCAACGACAACCTCATCCAGGTCCACATCCCCCAGCAGGTCAACGGCACGCCGGTGCGCCACGCGCGCATCGCGGCCACCATCAGCCACGGCAACCTCATCCTCGTGGGCACCGAGGCCTGGGCCAACGTGCGCATCGACACGAAGGCCAGGCTGGCGCCGCAAGACGCGCTGATGTCCGGCAACGGCTTCGTGGGCCTGAACACCAGCCCCCAGACGCTGTGGCAGCAGCCCACGCTGGAGATTGCCCCCGTGGCGCTCCAGGGTGAATCCTTCAACGGCGCCGTGGGCACCGGCTACGAGCACCGGCTCGTGTACACCTACGGCTTCTCCGAGGCGGACGGCAACGAGCGCTGGAAGACGACGGTGGACGCCCACACCGGCGAGGTGCTCGCCGTGGAGGACGACAACCACTACTTCGACGCGCAGATGAAGGGCGGCGTCTACCCGTCCACCAACATCGGCACCTGCGCCTCCAACGAGGTGTGCGGCACCATGCAGCCCAACACGCCCATGCCCTGGGCCAACACGGGCCTGGCCGCGCCCAACAACTTCACCGACGGCGCGGGCGTGGTGAACTACAGCTCCGGCACCGTCACCACCACGCTGGCGGGCCGGTACGTCCGCGTCAGCGACAACTGCGGCGCCATCAACGTCAGTTCCACCAGTGGCAACCTCAACCTGGGCGGCGTGAACAACGACCACGACTGCACCGTGCCGGCGGGCACGTCCGCGGGCAACACCGCCGCGTCCCGCTCCAGCTTCTACGAGCTGAACAAGCTGGCCGAGCAGGCCCGCGGGTGGCTGCCCACCAACACCTGGCTGCAGGGCCAGCTCCTCTCCAACGTCAACATCAACAGCACCTGCAACGCCTTCTGGAACGGCACCTCGGTGAACTTCTACCGGAGCGGCGGCGGCTGCCGGAACACCGGTGAGATTGGCGCCGTGTTCGACCACGAGTGGGGCCACGGCATCGACGACTTCGACGCCAACGGCTCGCTCAGCAACTCGTCGGAGGGCTACGCGGACATCGCGGCCATCTACCGCCTGCAGACGTCCTGCGTGGGCTACGGCTTCTTCCAGACGGTCAACACCGGTTGCGGCCTGACGCCGGACGGCACGGGCTACAACCAGCAGGAGGCGCAGGTCTCCGGCCAGTCGTGGTGCAACACGAAGTGCTCCGGCGTGCGTGACGCGGACTGGGCCGCCAGCGTGCCCAACATCCCCGCCACCCCGCAGAACTTCGTGTGCCCCATGTGCAGCTCCGGCTCCGGCCCGTGCAGCCGCCAGGTCCACTGCGCGGCCTCGCCCGTGCGCCAGGCGGCCTGGGACTTCGTCACCCGGGATTTGACGGCGCCGCCGTTCAACTACGACTCCAACACGGCGTTCATCGTCGGCAACAAGACGTTCTACCAGGGCAGCGGCAACGTGGGCACGTGGCACGCATGTAACTGCACCGCGGGCACGTCCGACGGCTGTGGCGCCACCAACGGCTACATGCAGTGGCTGGCGGCGGACGACGACGACGGCAACCTGGCCAACGGCACGCCGCACATGACGGCCATCTACGCGGCGTACAACCGGCACCGCATCGCCTGCTCCACCCCGACGGTGACGAACAGCGGGTGCGCCTCTGGCCCCACCGCGGCTCCGGCCAACACCACCGCCACCCCGGGTGACGGGCAGGTCAGCCTGAGCTGGGACGCCGCCCCCGGCGCCACCGAGTACTGGGTGATGAAGACGGAGGGCTTCGCGGGCTGCGACTTCGGCAAGGCGAAGGTCGCCACCGTCACCGGCACCTCGTACACGGACAGCGAGGTCGCCAACAGCCGGCAGTATTGCTACTCCGTCGTCCCGGCGTCCTCCAGCGCGTGCTACGGCGCCGCCAGCACGTGCACCTGCGCTACGCCCGTCTGCGCCCCGCCTGGCACGGCCGTGCTCGCTTCGCCCTCCGGTGGCGCACCGGCGTGGAGCTGGCGGCGGTGCTGGACTGGAACGACGTGTCCGGCGCCTCCACGTATGAGGTGCAGGTCGCCACCGACGCGGCCTTCACCAACGTGGTCCGCACCGGCACCGCGCTGACGGCCAGCACCTGGACGGTGAGCCCGCCCCTGCCCACCAGCGCGCAGTTCTACTGGCGCGTGCGCGCGAGCAACTCCTGCGGCGGCGTGGGCACCTGGTCCACGGCGTCCTCCTTCACCACGCGCGGCTGCGTCGCCCTGACGGCGCCCACGCTGAGCACCCCCGCCAACGGCGCCACCAGCGTCGCCACGGCCGCGGCGCTCGACTGGAGCGACGTGCCCAGCGCCGCCACCTACGAGGTGCAGGTCGCCACCGACTCGGCCTTCACCAACGTGGTGGCCAGCGCCACGGGCCTGGCGGCCAGCGCGTGGACGGTGACGCCCGCGCTGAGCAGCAGCACCCTGTACTACTGGCGCGCGCGGGCGGCTGACTCCTGCGGCACCAGCGCCTACAGCGCCGCGCGCAGCTTCACCACCACCAACATCTGCACGCCGGTGGCCGCCACCTACAACAGCACGCTGCGGACACGTCCTGCGGCAACGTGTGCGGCTGCGACACCGGGCCGACACTCGTCGCGGGCCGTGGCACCATGCCCTCGGGCGTGGAGCCCAACGCGTCCAACACCATCAACAACTCCTGCGTGGACGGCAACTCCGGCACCTACCGCAGCGATGAGAGCGTCGAACGCGTCTCCATCCGCACGGTGGACCACGGGCCCCTGTCCGTCGGCAAGCAGGTGACCGCCGAAGTCACGGTGTGGTGCTGGGGAAGCACGGACCGCTTCGACCTGTACTACACCACCAACGCCTCCGCGCCCTCGTGGACGGCGCTGACCACGAACGGGACGTGCACGGCCGGCTCGCGGACGTTCACGCACACGTTCAACCTGGGTGCCACCCCGGGCAACCACGCCATCCGCGCGCAGTTCCGCTACGGCGGCACCGCGAGCGCGTGCACCTCCGGCAGCTACAACGACCGGGACGACCTCGTCTTCGGCGTGTCGGCCGCGGTGGCGTCCACGGCGCCGGAGAAGGCGCGCAGCGTGCAGGGACGCTCGACGCAGGCGACGCGCTGAGAACCGTCCCCCGTCACCGCGCGTGACGGCGGCATGACACCGAAGGGCCTCCGGGGCGCGGTCCGGAGGCCCTTCTTCTTTTCCAGCCCAAGGCCGCGCTCAGTGGGACTCCGGATGCTCGGGAGGCGGCGGGCGCGGCTTCTCTGCAGGGCGCGGCGCGGCCATGGGGCCGGCGAACAGCAGCCCTTCTTCCACCGCGCCCCGGCCCGGCTCGCGCTTCGTGGCCTCCAGCTTGTGGCTGCGCTGCCAGGCCTCCTTGCGAAGCGCCAGCACCTCCTGCACCAGGACCTGCGCCGCCGCGGCCAGGGGCACCGCCAGGACGACGCCCGGCAGGCCCGCCAGCGCGCCGCCGCACAACACCACGATGGAGATGAGCAGCGGGTTCATCCGGATGGCCCGGCGCTGAATCATGGGGCTCAGCACGTTGGACTCCACCTGCTGGTACACGATGAAGACAGCCACCGCGATGAGCGCGTCCTTGAGGCTCAACGTGGCCAGCGTGATGACGCCCACCAGCACCGCGCTCAGGATGCTGCCCAGGTAGGGGATGACGCCCATCAGCATCACCATCAACCCCAGCGGCAGGAAGTACGGCACGCCCTGGATGAGCGCCACGGTGGCGGCGACCGTTCCGCCAATGGTCATCACCAGCAACGTGCCCGCCAGGTAGTTGGCCACGGCCTTGCGCATCCGGGACACCAGCAACCGAACGCGTGGCTGACGGCGCGGCGGGACCCACTGGAGGATGCTCTCATAGAGGTCCTCACCGAAGAGCAGGCTGAACACCGTGAGGACCACCACGGTGATGCCGCCCGCGACCAGGCCCAGCGTGGACGACAAGACGTTGATGACGCGGCCCGCGACGTCCGAGGGCTCGAAGCGGATGAGGTCCTCCGCGTGGACCTGGAAGCCGTACCGCGTGCCCAGCTCCTCCACCCAGCGGGACTGCGCGAGCCGCTCCAGCGTGGCGGGCATCGTCTGCACCAGGCCCTGGAGCTGGTTGACGAGCATGGGCACCAGCGAGCCCACCAGCACGCCCATCATCCCCATGAGCGCCAGCGCCACGATGGCCACCCCCGCGCCGCGCGGAAGTCCCCACTGCGTCAGCTTGCGCACCAGCGGGCTCAGCGCGATGGACAACAACATCACGACGGCCAGCAACGTGAGCACCGGGTACAGCGCCCGGAGCGCGACCCAGCACAAAATCAGGAGCAGGACCTGCGTCCCGACGACCCAAACCGTCCGCGGCGGCACATAAACGGGGAGCTGCCGACGAGGTGCCTTCATGCCGCACAAGGTAGGATGTGGTTGTCCGGACGGCAGGCGGCCCGCGGCGCGCCGCCGCGTTGCCTGACGTGCGCTCCTGGAACTTCAAAGGGTTGGCGTTGATAAAGCCAGGCAGGCGACCAGACATGCGCCTGATGGGATGCTCGCGGCATGAGCGAGCTGTGCGCACCTTCAGGCCAACGCATGCCATGGGGGCAAGCGCGCCCCACCCTTGAGTGCGAGCTGGAGGCGGCGCAACCAGCACGCGCCCTGTCCGATAATCTCCAGACCCACCCGAGGACCCGGAGTGTGGAGGGTGACGCGATGTGGATTGAAGCCATCGTCATGCCCCGGCAGAGCGCCGCGCCGGACCGGCCGCTGTCTCGCAAGAAGCGAGGAGCCGGTGCCATCCAGA
Source organism: Myxococcus sp. 1LA (assembly GCA_046520405.1). Taxonomy (GTDB): domain Bacteria; phylum Myxococcota; class Myxococcia; order Myxococcales; family Myxococcaceae; genus Myxococcus. Next base: position 53,240 of record JBKGHI010000013.1, on the reverse strand, counting down.
CAACGGCTCCGGACCGGCGGGCCGTCTATCAATCCGCGCTCGACGAGGGACGCCGCTTCTGGGACGCCGTGCTGGCGTTCCTGAAAGCCCACCACTTGATGGACGCGGTCCGGTGGATCAGCGAACCGGGGTCCATTCCGCTCGTCACGATTCACTGCACCCGCATCGTCCTGGAGCGGCTTCGGCAGGCCCCCGAGTTCGAGGCGGGCCTGTCGATGAACCTCGAAGTCCCCGTGTGACTTTCCAGCGCCCAGGGCACGTGCGACGCGCGTGTGCCCTGGACGCGAGCTTCACTCAGGGCACCGGAACGAAGCGGTAGAGCGCGCTCTCGATGTCGGACGTCATGTAGACGGTCCCCGAGGCACCCACCGCGACCCCCGTGGGGATGTAACCCGGCGGCATCCCCTCGTTCTCCGGCAGTCCGATGCGCAGCCCGCTGGCCAGCACGCTCAACTTGCCCGTGGCGGGCTCGATGCGCACCAACCGCTTGCGGCCTACCTCCGCGACAATCAAGCCGCCGTCTGGATGCAAGGCGATGCCTTCGGGCGCCTTCAGGCCCGAAGCCACCGTGCGCCTGGCGCCGTCCGACAGGCGCACCCGGGTCACCTTCCCCGTGCGCACCTCCGTCACGTACACCACGGGCTCCGCCGCCTTCGTGTCGGCCGCGAGCCCCACGGGCCCGCCCAGGCCCGCCGCGAGCAGCGTGAGTTCCACCGGCTCCGAGGCGCCCACGCGAACGAGCCGCCCCGTGGAGGCCTCGGCGATGAGGAGCGTGCCGTCGTCGAGCTCCACCGCGGCCTGGGCGCCATTCGGATTGGGCACCGAGCGGACAAGCGCGCCCGTGGCCCTGTCCAACACCTGGATGGTGCTCAGGCTGCCCAGATAGGCCGTGCTCAGCACCACGTGCTTCGCGCTCAGACTCACGCTCATGGGGAAGTTCGTCTGGGACGAGAGCACGCGGGACGTCTGGAGCATCTTGCCATCACGCCCGCCCACCTGCCGGAACGCGTACACATCCGCCAGATGCAGCGTCTCCTCCGGGTCATCCGGAGCGACGGCGATGCCGGAGGGCACGGACAAGCGCGACTCGACCAGGCGCCGGACCGAACCCTCCGCGGGATTCACCACGCGGATGTCGTTGTCGACCATGTTGGACACGTACACGAGGTCGTCCGGGCCCACCGCCAGGTTGTCCAGCCCGGTGGCCAGCTGTGCGACCCGCTCCTTTTCGCCCGACGGCAGCCGGACGCGGACCAACTCGCCGCGCGCGGTGTCCACGACGTAGAGGTGCTCCTTGCGCGCGTCGAAGTTGACCGCGACAGGCACCGCGAAACCCTCCGCCACCGCTTCGATGTGGCCCGTGTCCACGTCCACGCGGGCAATCTGGCCCTTGAGGATGAGCGGGCCGTACAGCTTGTCATCCGGGCCGAACTCGAAGCCGTTGAGGAAGCCGGGCTCGGCAATGACCTTCCGGGGCGGCTTCTTCCCGTTCGGGTCCACCTCCCACAGCGCATCCGCCCGTCCGAGCTGCGTCACGTAGAGCCTGCCGTCTCGGCGAAACGCCAGTGAGTTGAGGCCCGGCAGGTCCTTGGCGATGACGCGCGTCTTTCCATCCGGGGTGCGCCGCATCAACTGGCCGGTGAAGTAACCCGTCCAGTAGATGGAACCATCGGGCCCCAGCGTCACGTCATCCGCGCCGCCCAGCGGAGGCCCCACCAGCGTGCTCACCGCGCCCGTGGCCAAGTCAACGGCGTGGACCGACTGGCCCAGCAGGTTGCTGGCCAGCAGGCGTCCCTTGCCGTCGACCGCCAGCCCATGGACGCCCTGGAAGTGCGAGCCGGCCACCACCACCTCCTGGCGGTAGGCCTTGGGGGGACTGGCGACGGCGGGACCCGCCGCGAGCAACAGACAGGCGGAGAAAACTCGGGACAGAAAGGTGCTCATGGCTGGGAAGCCTCCTCGCCTCGCGTGAGCTCCAACCCCACCAGGGCTGCGTCCTGGCGCCAGGCGCGAAGGACGTCGATGAATGCGAGCGTGTCACCGCCGAAGGTGGCGTAGCGCATCGCCTGCGGCCCTGGATTGACGCCCTCGTTGTTGTAGTAGCCGGGCGTGCACTCGGCGCCGCCGAAGGAGATGCCCGTCTTGAGGCGGGCGAAAATCACCTCCCACCACTGCTGCTGCGCCTGGACTGAAGGCTCGATGACCTGGACGCCGCGCTCCAGGCACTGCCCGACGATGTAGGCCGCGTGCTGGGACTGCTCGTCGAGGATGTGCATGAAGTTGATGGCCCAGCCGCTCTGGGTCGTGGTGAACATCATCAGGTTGGGGAAGCCCCGGCTGTGCATGCCATGCAGCGTCGCCGGTCCGTTGGCCCAGCTCTCTCGAAGAGACGTGCCGCCGCGCCCGCGGATGTCGAAGCCCAGCATCCGGGTGTAGTCCCCGGAGACCTCGAAGCCCGAGGCGTAGACGAGACAGTCGACCGGGTACTCCTGCCCCTTCACCACCACGCCCGTCGGCGTGATTCGCTCCACGCCCTTCCCATCCGTGTCCACGAGCTGGACGTTGGGCCGGTTGAAGGTCTCCAGGTACTCGTCGTGGAAGCAGGGCCGCTTGCACATCGGGTTGTAATAGGGCTTGAGCGCCTCGGCCGTCGCAGGGTCCTTGATGATGGAGGCCACCCGCGCGCGGATCTCCTCCATCTTCCGGTAGTCCGCCAACTGGCGAAGCTCGGCCGCCTCCTGCGGAGTCCGGGCCTGCTGGGTCGCGGGGTCCTGGAAGATGTACGTCCAGCCGTCCTGGACCATGTCCACCTCCAGCGGGCGGCCCGAGACGATGGCGGAGAAGTTGCGGATGCGCTCCTGCTGCCAGCCGGGTTGGAGCCCCTTCACCCAGGCGTCATCCGTGGGCCGGTTGGCCCGAACGCCAACGCCCGAGGGCGTGCGCTGAAAGACATACAGGTGCCTGGCCGCAGCCCCCAGATGCGGAATGGCCTGCACCGCCGTCGCCCCCGTGCCGATGATGCCCACGCGCTTGTCACCCAGCCGTGTCATCGGGCTGGTGGGACTGCCACCGGTGTACGCGTAGTCCCAGCGGCTGGTGTGGAAGCAATGGCCCTTGAACGTCTCGATTCCCGGGATGCCGGGCAGCTTCGCCTTGTGGAGGATTCCACCCGCGATGATGACGAACCGCGCCGCCAGGCGGTCTCCCCGGTCCGTCGTGACATTCCAGCGACGGGCGGCCTCATCCCAGTCCATGGACTGGACCACCGTCTGAAAGAGCGCGTGCTCTCGCAGCCCGAAATGCCTGCCAATGCGCTGACAGTGCGCGAAGATTTCTGGCGCCTTGGCGTACTTCTCCGTGGGCATGTAGCCCGTCTCTTCGAGCAGCGGCAGGTAGATATAGGACTCCACATCACACGCCGCGCCGGGATAGCGATTCCAATACCAGGTGCCGCCGAAGTCGCCGCCCTTTTCAATGAGACGGAAGGAGTCCACGCCGGCTTGACGCAGCCGCGCTGCCGCCAGCATTCCACCAAAGCCTCCGCCCACAATCGCGACGTCTATCTTCTCCGTCAGGGGCGGCCGCTCAAAGCCAGGCTCGGCGTAAGGGTCCTTGTCGAAGTCCGCGAAGACGCCCTTCAAGGGGATGTACTGGGTATTGCCGTCGGGGCGCAGCCGCTTCTCGCGCTCGAGGCGGTACTTCTCCTTGAGGGCCTCTGGAGAAAAAGAGGCCCCCGGCTGCCGGGTCGCAGTCATCCGCACATCCTTTCGAGTTGAAAACCACGCACGATGTACACGAGCGTTTACATCGCTAGACATAACGCAGTTGCGATTGTAAGTAAACCATTGTGCCAGCATCCCGACCGACCACCGCAAAGCCAGTCGTTCGACAGCGCGATTCCGAACGCACCCGCGCCGACCTGATGGCCGCCGCGCGAACACTCTTCTCCACACAAGGCTTCGCCAACACGGGCGTCCGGGACATCGCGGCCCTGGCCGGGGTCAATTCCTCACTCGTCGGCCGCTACTTCGGTTCGAAGCACGGGCTGTACCGGGAGACATTGGCGCAGGTGCTCGATATTGGTCCCCTGCTCCAGATAGACAGGCGTCACTTTGGAGAGACGGTGGTGTCCCTCTTCATGGGAGCGCATGACGCCTCGGGTCCCCTGGCCATGCTCATCCTGTCAGCCGCGGACCCGGAGGCCCACGCGACCAGCGTCGAACTGCTCCAGAAGCAGGTCATCGCCCCGCTGGCCCGGTGGCTGGGGCCTCCCGATGGCGAAGCGCGCGCGGCGCGGCTGAACATCCTTTGGAATGGCTTGCTCGTCAGCGGGAAGCTCCTGCCCGTCCAACGGCAGTCAGCGGGGCTGGACGCCTCCACGCAGCGGTGGCTGGGGGCGACAATCCAGGCGGTCATCGACGAAGGTCAGGCCTGAAGACGGCGCGAGCCTTTCCATCCCCCCATCGCATTCGGCTGGCGTCGTGGTAGACGGCGCATGTCCTACCCATCGGCTATCGTTGCTGTTCCTCGAGCTTCGTTCCGTGCCCTGGAGTCGTTCATGTCGTCGCCCCGTGCGCTTGTCCCTCTCCTCGTTCTGCTCCTATTGACCGCCTGCTCCGGCGACGACTCCACGCCCACGCCCGTGGACAGTGGCGTCATCACCGACGCTGGAACCAATCCCGATTCTGGGACGGACTCCGATGCCGGAGCCGATTCGGATGCGGGGACAGACGCCGGGCAGACGGAGCCGCCTGGCATCACCACCGAGGTGCTGCCGACCGGCATCGTGGGGCAGCGCTACACGGCGACGCTGGCCGCCTCGGGTGGCACCGCGCCGCTGACCTGGAGCATCTCGGGCGGCAGCGCGCCCGCGGGCCTCACGCTGTCGACAACGGGCACGCTCAGCGGCACGCCCGCGCAGGTGGCCGACAGCACCTTCACCGTCACGGTGGAGGACGCGCAGGGCCAGGCGGGCACCCGGGAGCTGACGCTTTCGGTGAGCGCGCCGGGCGCCCCCGTCTTCACCGTGGGCCAGTGGAACCTCACCTACTTCGGCTCCGATTCGCGCGGTCCGTCGAACTCCTCGTCTGACGGCGGCACGTCGGATGACCTCCAGATTGCCGGGGCCCGCGACATCATGCTCGCGGCGGGCGCCAACCTGTGGGCCATGGTGGAGATGGTGGACACCGCCGACTTCGACCTGCTCAAGGCCCAGCTCCCGGGCTTCGACGGCTTCCTCGCCAACAACGCGGCCTTTGTCTCCGGCAGCACGTCTCCCTACGGCACGAGCACCCAGAAGTTGGGCGTGCTCTATGACAGCTCCCTCACCTTCCAGAGCGCCACCCTGGTCCGGGTGGGGAACATCTCCGACTTCGCCGACCGGCCGCCGCTCCGCGTGGACTTCACCACCGAAATCAACGGGGTGGAGACGCCGCTCACCGTCATCGTGGTCCACATGCGCGCCAACAGCACCGACCCGACGGGGCCTCGCGAGGCCCGCCAGCGCGCGGCGGCCGCGCTCAAGACGTACCTCGACGAGCAGTTGCCCACGCAGCACGTCTTCGTCATCGGCGACTGGAATGACGACGTGGACGAGTCCATCTCGCTCGACCCCACCTCCGGCGCGCCGCTGGCCACGCCCTACCAGGACTTCGTCTCTGACTCGGACCGCTACACCTTCATCACCCGGGAGCTGTCGCTCGCGGGGCATGGCACCTCCATCGGCTTCGACAACATCGTCGACCACACCCTGGCCACCAACGAGGCGGCGGACCGCTACGTCCCGGAGTCCGCCCGCGTCCTCTATGTGGATGAGTGGTTCCCCGACTTCCTCAACGTGGTCAGTGACCACCGCCCCGTCGTCAGCAGCTATTCGTTCAGCGCACAGACGGGGCCCTTCCTCCGCCTGAAGGCCCCCCATGGCGGGACATTCCAGGGCGGCAGCACGCTGCCCATCACCTGGACGTCCTGGGGCGTGGGCGAGGTGCGCGTCGAGGTCTCCACCAACGGCGGCACCGACTGGAGCGTCCTGGCTGCCTCCGTCCCGGCCGCCCAGGGGCGCTTCGCGTGGAGCGTTCCGGACGAGAATGCCTCGGACGTGCGAGTGCGTGTGGTGGATGCCTTTGAGCCGGCGACCTCGGACACGAGCGATGAGGCGCTGACCATCGTCAGCGGTCCCGCCCGCGTCATCATCAACGAGGTGCTGGCCAACGAAGACGGGCAGACGGCCGCTCACGAGTTCGTGGAGCTGGTCAACGCGAGCCCCTTCCCCGTGGACATCTCCGGCTGGACGGTGTGGGACGCCTCCAACGGCTCCGCGCGGCACGTCTTCGCGCCGGGGGCGACCCTTGATGGCGGCAAGGCGATGGTCGTCTTTGGTGGAGCCGCTGGAGTGCCCGCGGGGCTGACGAACGCGGTGGCCGCGTCCAGTGGCCTGCTGGGCCTGGGGAACGCCAGTGACTCCGTGCGGGTGCGGCGGCAGGACGCCACCCTGGTGGACCAGTTCGACTACACGTCCACTGTGCCCCGCGTGTCCGCGAACCGCTCGCCGGATGCCACGGCCGACGCGGCCTTCGTCGCGCACGACCAACTGCCGGCCGGGCTCCCCAGCTCGCCGGGGCTGCGCGCGGACGGCACGGCGTTTTGACGGACGCCGTACGGCAGGGGCCTCAAGGCACGAACAGCAGCCTTGAGGCCTGCTGCACCCAGGCGCGCCGCGTCTCCAGCGTGCCGAAGTCCAGCAGGATGAACTGGTCGAACAGCCGGGGCATCATCGACAGCAGGCTCATGGAGGCCCAGACCTGCGTCAGCGCCATCCGCAGCCGGTTCTCCGGCAGGTGCGCGGTCGCCGGGGCCAGGCGTCCCGCCAGCTCGGCCAGGAACGCGTTGAGGCGCTGGATGGCGGAGCCATCGTAGCGCTGGTGGGTCAGCACGTCGTGGAAGTGCGCGTGCACGATGTACGGGTAGCGCAGGGAGTTGCTCATGAGGTCCTCGAGCAACGTCTCGAAGGTCTCCCGGACGCCCAGCCCCTCTGCCCGAAGCCGGTCGAAGTCCTCCAGGACATTCCCGAAGGCCTGGTCCAGCGTCGACTCCAACGCCAGGGCCACCAGCTTCTCCTTGCTCCGGAAGTAGTAGCTGATGGCCGCGCTGTTCACCTGCGCCTCGCGCGCGATCTCCCGGATGCCCGTCGCATCCAGGCCATCCCGGCCAATGCACATGATGGTCGCCCGGAGAATGCGCTCCCGGGCCTCCTGCTCCTTGGTCCCCATCCCTGCAAACCCCTGAAACAACGAGCGTCCGCGCCCGCCCTTGACAGGTGCGCGCGACTATCAATCTACTGATTCAATCATCTGATTAATCCAGGAGATTGAATCCCATGGTCAAGCCCGGAGCCGAACCTACCGCAGGACGTCCCTCCCGACGAGGCGTGCTGTTGGGCGCGGGGTTGTTTGCTGGCGGCGCGGCGGCGGCGCTGGGGCTGCGTCAGGCGCTGGCGCCGGTATCGAAGGACGTGCAGGGCCTCAATCCCCGGAGTGACGCCTGGTACGACCTCCGGCTCACCGGGGACGGGCTGATGGACAACCAGGTCCTGTGGTTCCTCAGCCATGCCACCCACGGGCAGAGCGACGTGGGAGACGTGCTGGAGACGGCCAGCCGCATCCAACCAGGGGACGAGCGGAGCTGGTTCGAGGCATGGACGAAGACGGCGCGGCGCGTCCACGGCGTGGCCCAACAGGCCGAGTCCAAGGGCCACCCGCTGAGCGCCGGCCAGGCCTATGCGCGCGCGGCGAACTACTACCGCGCCGCGACGATGCACTACACGGACCTGGAGGACCCGAGGATGCTCGAGGTGACGCGACAGGCGGCCACCACCTTCGAGAAGTCGAACGGGCTGCTCGGCTACGACGTGCAGCCGCTCGCCATCCCCTACGAGGGCACCACGCTGGCGGCGTACTTCGTGCGCGCTCCGCACGCGAAGCCCAGCGCGCCCGTCATCCTCCTGCATCAGGGGCTGCATGCCTGGCCGGAGGAGACGAAGTGGGTCTGGGAGGGCGCGGCCCGGCGCGGCTACCACGTGCTCATGTTCCACGGCCCGGGCCAGGGCCGCTCTCTGCGGGAGCACCGGCTGAGCTTCCGCTCGGATTGGGAGCAGGCCATCCGTCCCGTGGTGGACGCGGCTGAGCGTATCAGCGGCGTGGACCCTCGCCGCATCCTCCTCATGGGCCTGTCGTTCGGCGGCGCACTGGCGCCCCGGGCGGCGGCGTTCGAGCCGCGCATCGCGCTGTGCATCGCAAACCCGGGCGTCCTCAACTGGTGGGAGTCCATCAGCTCGCACTTCAATCGCTTCCTCCCGGGCTCGCTGGCGCTGCTGAAATCCCATCCGGAGCAGTTCGACCAGGCGATTGTCGCGCTCGCGAACCGCTGGCCCACCGCCCAGTACTGGCTGCAGGACGTGTACTGGAAGCATGGCGCCCGCTCGCCCTCGGAGCTCTTCCGCAAGCTGGAGGAGTTCAACAACGAGGCCATCATCGACCGCATCCGCTGCCCGGTGCTCATCATGGAGGGCGAAGCGGAGGACGCCTCGCCGGGCCAATCCCAGAAGCTCTACGACGCGCTCCGCGGCCCCAAGCACCTGATGCTGTTCACCCACGAAGAGGCCGCGCCCCTGCACTGCCAGGCGGCGTCCACCGCGCTGGCCGAAGCGCGCCTGTTCGACTGGCTGGACGAGAACATCTGAGCTTGCGCCATGACACCGCTCCTCACGGCCGTCCTCGGCGTCCTCCTCGTGGCCACACCCGAGGAGCCCCCCGCTCCCGAGGGGCGGTTCAGCGTCGTCCCCTTCGTGCTGCCCGCGTACCAGCCGGAGACGAGCTTCCTCCTGGGCGGCGCGGCGTCGCTCGTCTATCAACCTCCGCCGTCACGCGGGGGCCGGGAGTCCCAGGTGATGCTGGCCGCCGCCGCGAGCACACGGGGCCAGTTCACCCTCCTCCTCCAGCCCGACGTGAATCTCCTCGACGACCGGCTGAACCTGACGGCCACCGCCAGCGCGGCGCGCTTCCCGGACCGCTTCTTCGGCATGGGCGCGCGCACGCGGGTGGAGGCCGAGGAGGACTTCACCCCCATCTTCCTCGAACTCGAGCTGAGCCCGAAGTGGCGCGTCGCGCCTCGCTTCTATGTTGGCCCCACCGTGCGCTATCAGCACGCGCGCTTCACCCATGTGGCGGAGGACGGGGCGGTGCGGCTCATGACAGGCGCCGAGGGTGGGTCGACAGTCCAATTCGGACTCAGTGCGCTTTACGACTCGCGAGACAACACGCTCAATCCGGTGACGGGCGTGCTGGCGCGGCTCAACCTGCGCCGGGCCCGGGGCGCGTGGGGCTCCGACTTTGTCTTCGATGTGCTCCGGCTGGATGTCCGGCGCTACCTCACGCTCCCCTGGGGCCAGCGGCACGTGCTGGCGATGCAGGGGCTCGTCGACCTGCGCGACGGCGAACCGCCCTTCTATGACACCGGCCGGCTGGGCGGCATGGAGCTGAGCCGGGGCTACCTGGAGGGCCGCTTCCGCGAGCGCCAGCATCTGGGCGCACAGGTGGAGTACCGCGCGCCCCTCTTCTGGCGCCTGGGCGGCGTGGCCTTCGTGTCCGCGGCGACGGTGGCGCGCAGTCCACGCGACCTCGATGCGCGCGACATCAAGCCCGCAGCCGGCGTGGGTCTGCGCTTCGCGCCAATGACAGACGTGCCGGTCAATATCCGGCTCGATGTCGCCTACGGCAATGAGCCGAGCTTCTATCTGAACGTGGGCGAAGCGTTCTAGCTCGAGCTTCACGAACCTCGGCTCAGAGGAAGAAGCCCCGCTGCTTGACACAATACACGTACATCACGGGAAACGAGCAGCCCACTCTCCTGCAAATGGGGGCACGGGCTGCTGCTTCATCTTGCGCCTGAACTTTCTCCAGACTGCCTCCATCCTCGCGGTAGACGCATTCCACGGTGTCTGGGAGTGAGTTGGAGGCACAACAGCCACAACCGCAAGCGATGTAGTACTCCGTCGGCCATCCATCGGCCTTGACGCTGTAGTCCTTGCCCGGCTGCGGGCCCTTCGACGTGCAGCCGGCGAGAAGCATCAACGAGAGCAGAGCGGTGAGCCGCATGCCGGAACCCTAGCGAAGGCGGTGGGGAGGGCCCATCCTCCCGTTGTCCGACCGGCCGTGGCTGCGCATGCGCGCGGCCCCGACAATCACTGCTCCTTTCCATGCAGCGACAACCTCGCCTGGACCACCGTAGGAACCCGCGGATTGAGAAACGCGTACACGCCCGGCGACAGCTGCCGGCGGCTGACGAACGCGAGCGGCACCCAGGTCGCATCCACCGCCGCTCCCGAAGCCATTGGGAGCGGCGGCCCCCTGCGACGAAGCACCCAGCATGATAGAAGCCCGGCCATGCACGCATCCCTGCGGCCCCTGTTCGCCCGGCTCGCGTTCGTGGGCTGCTCCGGCTCCCCCTCAGACGGTTCGGGGGAGGAGCTCCCCGGGCCGGATGGTACTACCAGCACCGTCCCCAGGCTTCTCACCAACCGCCACCGCATCGGCCTGACGGTGACGGAGGACGAGCGCCTCGACAACTCGTACTTCGGGAGCAACAGCAACGTGAATGTCGGCGCCATCGCCCTGCTCAACTGGCCCACGTCGCCGAACGACGCCACGGGCATGGAGTCCTTCACCGCCGGGTATGCCCAGCGCTACGACACCGCGCCGCTGGAGGACCCGGGCCGGCGCAACTCCTGGCTCGCCCTGGCCCGAGCCACCGTGAGCGTGCCCTGAGCTTTCGCCCTGGGCCCCAGGGGGCGCGCCCAGGGCGAGCTGCCGCACCTCCATCCGCCCTCGGAGCACACCACCATGGTCCGCACCGGAAGTGTCGCGCGTCGTGTCTTCTCCAGGTTGAAGCTGGCCCTGCTGCTCACAGGGGCCGTCGTGGGCTGTGGGGGCGAGCTGGACGGGTCCGAAGCCGGGCCCGGCGACGCGACGGGAGCCCAGGCCCAGGCCCTGAGCTACCCCAGTGGCAGCAGCCAGACAGTGGTGTCCCGCCGCGTTGTCTACAGGGACGGCTCGGGGGCCTATCAAGCGGCGGCGGGCTTCGAGCAGTTCCGCGCGGCGGGCGCCTCCGACGGGGCGCTCCACAACATCCGCATCGCGGAGGTGGACGCGCCCGGCGTGCGCGAGGCCCTGGTCGTCATGTCCGCGGGCCAGAAGATTTCGAGCAGCGGCCACTCCAGTGGCGTCACCGGGCAGACCTCCAACTGGGACGCCTCCTGTAACAGCGTCTCCTGTCCCAACGTGAGCCTGGATGGCCGTTCGCTGGCCATGAAGCTGCGCGCCCTGGGGTGGTTTCCCAGCGGCAGGACGTACCTGTCCGTCATCAACGACGCCAACTTCGACCACCTGTTCGACAGCGACACGAAGCAGCGCATCGTGAATGGCTTCACGAACTGGCTCCAGGCGCAGGTCCGCCCGGAGACGCGCGCCATCTACCTGGCGGGCAGCTCGCGCGGCGGATGCTTGATGATGCGGCTTGCGCAGGGGCTGCGCGCGAACACGGCGCTCGACGGCATCGACATCTACGTGTCGTCATTCGACGGCGTCTGCCGCAACAGCCAGGGAGAGCTGGGGACCTTCGACAGCAAGGTCAACAACCCCGTGCGGCCCTGGGGCACCTTCTATGGCGCGTGGGCCACGAACCTGACGGCCCAGTTCCCCCGCCGCGACAGGCTCCACATCTTCCACGTGGTGGGCGGCCAGGAAGTCGCGCCCGCCACGGGCATCCGCGCCTTCTCCGGCTACGCGGGCAGCACGCCGCCTTCGACGGGAACGAATCTGGATTGGGGCTGGTACAAGCAGACCTGGGTGAAGTGGAAGCACAAGGAGATTGGCAATCCCTACACGGACCCCAGCGCGTCGGAGCAGGCCCAGGCGGTGGCCGAGACAGTCGATGCGCACCTGACCTGGTTGGACGCGCGACTGCCCTGAGGCGCGGGCCCGCTCGCCTCAAGGGAACCCGGGCGGCCGGCCCTCCTCGGCCGCTCGGAGTCGGGCACCCGGGTTGAGCTCGAAGGCGAGCCCGAATTGCCACAGCGCCACGGGCTCCAGGAACAGGATGTTGTAGTAGTCCTGCCCCTTCACGTACCGCGCGAAGACGCCGAAGCCCGCGCCCCACCAGGGGTAGGCGCCGAGTTCGGCCTGCCAGGTGGCGCGCTGCGACGGTGTCTCCCCGAAGGGCTGTGACACGGACACCTCCAACGGGAAGCGGTGGTTGCTCCACGTGCGCTGGCCCATGACACCGGCCGCCCAATGTCCGTCACCGTAGACACGCCGCTGGGAGCGGGTGATGCGTCCCGGGCCAATGGAGGTGTTCAGCTCCAGGGCAGCGAACCCACCCACCAACCACACGCTGCGCAGGTCCGGCTCCACGTCGAAGGCCAGCCGTGAGTGGAGCTCCGTGCGGAAGAGGTTCGTGGTGAAGCTGCCGGACACCTCGTTCAGCGGCAACTGCCCTTCCTTGGGCGTGCACCCGTCTTCGCCGCGCGTCTGGTTGCCGTAGAAGGACCCGGACTCCCCATTCGAGTAGTGCGCCGCGATGACGTTGAGCGCCAGCGCCAGGCCCCGCGCCGCCGCGCCCTCCGCGCGTGGCTTCGCCAACGGCCGCAGGTGCGCCACCTGGAACGTCACCTTCGCGATGAAAGACGGCGGGATGACGGGGTCGCTCGCCGTGTCCATGATGCGGAGCTGCACCGCCGGGGTGAAGATGAGCGACAGGAAGTACTCACCACCGGGCCGCGTGAAGTCGCCGTGATGGAGCTGCGGCAGGAAGAGGTTGGGCGCCACCTGCGCCTCGAAGATGAGCTTCTCCGGCGAGTTCGGCGACCCCTGGCGGCGGATACGGTTGGGCGAGTCGAGGATGTAGCTGCGGGCCAGGAAGAGCGGGACTGGCGCGTCGTACTCCACATGCCATCCGTCCGCGCGGGCAACATGTGTCAGCAGCACACACGCCCCACAGAGCAGCGCGTGCCACCCTCGCCCTCCTGCCCTCCTCACCATGGACGCCCCCACGCTTCGCGGGGCCGGACCTCAGGCATGGCGACAGCGGGTTGTCACCGGTCCTCCCGGACCGTCAGCCCACTGCGCGGCCCTCGCGCGCCCTTGAAGCGGCGCCGTGCACACTTCCTGGCCCGGCGGTCCCATATCGCGGACCGCCAAGCCCGAGGGGTTCAGGTTGCCGAGGGCACACGCCAGCCGTTCGCGCGCATCGCCGCGCGCAGCCCGGGCGTGTCCTTCACGGGGTCCCAATCGCCACAGGCCCAGGGGAGCACCTCGTCCACGATGGCGCGGTGGATTTCGCGTGCCGCGTCCTGTGGCGTGAGCGGCTCCGACGACGCCTGGCTGGTCCCGAACGCCCAGGTGATGACCGAGCGGCGGCTCAGCGCCCTGCAAGCGGCGTGGACGCAGGCGAACAGGGGGTCCTCCTCGTCAGGCCGGACCGGCACGGAAGACGCGGCCGGCCGGGGAACGCAATGCATGCAGTAGTTCACCGACCAGGCGGCGGAGAACGCGTCCGCTGCGGAGAACTGACTGGGGATGAAGTCCCCCATGCCAATCACCTCTGCCGCGTGCGCCTCCGTGGGCTCAATGACCCAACGGTCCATGGCCATGATGGTGCAGCGGGAGTAGTCGTTGTTCGGGTCCTGGGACTCCCACAGCCACAGCACGTGTCGCGCGGCGGCCAGCGCCACGCGCACCCTCACCTCCGGACCGAAGGCGGCCAGGGCCGTGAGCCACGGGCGCAGCGCCTGGGACGGCTCCTCGGCGCGCTCCACCGGCCACGCGACGTCCGCCAGGAGCGCGGCGCACAGCGGCTCCTTGAAGCGGTCCGTCCGCAAGGGCGGAGCTTGCTGGCGAAGCACCGCGCGCGTGATGTCGTCGATGACGGCATCCACATAGGGCGACAGGAGTTCGACGGCCCGCAGCGCGTCGAGCGATGCCAGCGCCTCCGCGCCCCGGGCACCCAGCCCGCCGATGTACAAGAGGGCTCGCTTCCCGTCTTCGCTCCGTTGGGTCTCACCGAGCGGGCCTCGCCAGGAAGGCGGAGGCGGGCCCTCCTGCTGGCGCTTCCTCGCGTTGCTCGCCAGTTCGAGCAGTCTGGGAATCGCGCGGGACGGCGCCAGCATGGACAACACGCGCAGCGCCTCGAGCCGATTCTCATCGTCGAGGACGGCCTGTTCCTCCAGCGCGGTGAGGACCGCTTCGTCGCGCGGGAATCGAGCGACAACCAGGAGCCCCTCCCGGCGCAAGGCGTGGTGGGCCTCTCCGAGGAGTGACAGCCCCACGGCACGGACCTCCTCTGGCAACGGGTCCTGCATCGCCGCGAGCACCTTCGCCGCATGCAGGCGCATGGGCAGATCGCCCTTCTGTCGCAGACACTGCAGGACGGCGCGCAGGGCGGCGGGGGTCGCGTGTGGGCGCATCCGAGCCAGCACCGCGAGCGCCATCCGATGGGCCCTCGCACCGGGCTGACGGAGCGCACCGAGGAGCGCGGGAATCGCGCAGGTGGGAAGCGGTTCGATGGTGCCCAGCGCCGCGACACACTGCCCGCGCATGTTGAGCGAACCCTGCCAGGAGGACTCGTGCTCCGCGCCGGCCAGGGCCTCCATGAGCGCGGGCACTGCCGCGAGCCCCGCTTCGCACACCCGATCGCTGGCATCCCTGCCGTCGAACCAACGGATACGGTCCTTCGGGAACTCGGCAATCCACTCGCGGACCGTCTTGCCCTGGACCTGGTAGCCCGACCGGACCAGCGCGGCATCCAACCGCCGGAGGGAGGCGAGGTCATCCGGCCGCGCCTTGCGCCTCAGTGCCTCGAGGTCTTCGTGTTCAGCCATGCGCGACCCGACAGCCTCCCGACGGCAATGGAACCCAGCGGCATTCTGGCAGGGAGGCCCGCCGCGTGGCCAGACTGGACCTCCGGCTGGGCCGCCTACCGGGGCCGCGATATGACGCCGAGCCATGAACCCCTTCCGTCTCTCACTGCTCCTGGGCGCCGTGTCTTGTCTGTCGCTGGGGTCCGCACCCGCGGAAGCGCAGTCCCCCCAGACAAGGCCCCGCGCCCGTGACCTGGGCATCACCTTCGGAGGCCAGTCGGGCCCGAACAACGCCATCACCGACGTGTCCGGCGTGGAGGTGGGCCACACGACGGTGATTTCGGGAGACACCAAGGGCCCACGAGGCAAAGGCGCGGTGCGCACCGGCGTCACCGCCGTGCTACCGCGCGGCAAGGACGGCGTGTCCGAGGACGTCTTCGCCGCCATCTATGCGCTCAACGGCAACGGCGAGATGACGGGCTCGCACTGGCTCACCGAAGCCGGGCAGCTCGCCGGTCCCGTGATGCTCACCAACACCAATGACGTGGGCACCGTCCGCGACTCCGTCATCTCCTGGGCGATGAAGCGCGGGCTGGAGTGGGAGCTGGGGCTGCCTGTCGTCGCGGAGACGTGGGACGGCCTGCTCAATGACATCTATGGCTTCCACGTGAAGCCGGCGCACGCGCACCGCGCGCTCGACAGCGCCAAGGGAGGCCCGGTCGCGGAGGGCTCGGTGGGCGGCGGCACGGGCATGGTGTGCCACAGCTTCAAGGCGGGCATCGGCACGGCGTCACGCAAGCTGCCCGAGTCCGAGGGCGGCTACACCGTGGGCGTGCTGTTGCAGTGCAACTACGGCGCGCGCCACCTCTTCACCGTGGAGGGGGTGCCCGTGGGCGAGGAGATCAGCGACCTGCGCCCCTGCTACACCGGGCCCAAGAAGCCCAGCCCCGGCATGTTCAAGAACCTGCCGGCCTGCGCGGCGTCGCGCGGCGACCCCCAGCCCCGCACGCCCGAGGGCGCCGGCTCCATCATCGTGGTGGTGGCGACGGACGCGCCGCTGCTGCCGCATCAACTGGAGCGGCTGGCGAAGCGCGTGCCGCTGGGCATCGGGAAGATGGGCGGCCTGGGCGCGAACTCCTCCGGCGACATCTTCGTGGCCTTCTCCACGCAGCGGCTGAAGCCGCCCGCTGGCCAATCCGTGGCCAGCGTCTCCGCGCTGGACAACGAGCGGATGACGCCGCTCTTCGAGGCCACCATCCAGGCCACGCAGGAGGCCATCCTCAACTCGATGCTGGCCTCAGACACGATGACGGGTGCGGAGGGCAGCCGAGTCTTCGGCCTGCCCCAGGACCGGCTCATCCAGGCGATGAAGAAGCACGGCCGGCTGGCGAAGCCCGCGCCCGCGCCGTGACGCCGCCGCGCGCCATTCAGGGCGAGCGCTGAGGCTTCGACGTGGCGGCACCTTGCTGCCGCGCCGCCACCCACGCCTGCACCCGCGCCTCCAGGATGTCCAGCGGCAAGGCGCCGTCGAGCAGCACCACGTCGTGGAACTCGCGCACGTCGAAGCGAGCCCCCAGGGCCTGCTCCGCGCGCGTGCGCAGCTCGCGAATCTTGAGCTGCCCCACCTTGTACGCCAGCGCCTGCCCCGGCCAGGCGAGGTAGCGGTCAATCTCGTTGGTGGTGTCCAGCTCCTGGCGCGGCGAGTTCGCCATGAAGAAGTCGAGCGCCTGCTGCCGCGTCCACTGCTTCACGTGCATGCCGGTGTCCACGACGAGCCGCACCGCGCGCCACATGTCGTAGGCGAGCTGGCCGAACTTGTCGTAGGGGTTGGCGTACAGCCCCAATTCGTCGCCCAGCGTCTCGCAGTAGAGCGCCCAGCCTTCGCCATAGGCCACGTAGTAACCGAAGCGGCGGAACTCGGGCAGCGCGGGCTGTTCCGCGGCCAGGGCTGTCTGGAGGTGATGACCGGGCACCGCTTCGTGCAGCGTGAGCGGGACCATCTCCCACAGGGGACGCGTCTCCGGCCGGTACAGGTTCACCAGGTACGTGCCCGGCCGCGAGCCATCCGACGCGCCGGGGTAGTAGAAACCCGTCGTCGCGTCCGGGGCCATGGCCTCGGGCGTCGGCTCGACTCCGTAGGGCTGGCGGGGCAGCGTCTTGAAGAGCCGCACCAGCAACGGGTCGATGCGCTTGGACAGGGCCCGGTAGCGCATCAACAGCTCGTCCCCATCCCGCGCATAGAAGCGCGCGTCCGTCCGCAGGAAACGGAAGAACTCCGCCAGCGAGCCCTTGAAGCCCGTCTGGGTCTTCACCGCCTCCATCTCCGAGCGCAGGCGCTTCACCTCGGACAGGCCGAGCTTGTGAATCTCCTCCGCGCTCAGGCCCGTGGTGGTGAACTTGCGCGCGAGGAAGTCGTACAGCTCCGCGCCGCCGGGGAGCTGCGAGATGCCCACCGCGTCCGTGCCCTTCGGGACGTACTCCTCGGTGAGGAACATGTGGAAGCGCTTGAGCGCGGGGAGCACGCCCTTCGCAATCGCCTCGCGTCCCGCCTGGGTCAGCCGCTGCTGCTCCGCCGGGGAGATGCCCTGGGGGAAGCGGCGGAAGGGCGCGAAGAAGCCGCTGTCCGCCGGGTCCGCCACGAGCTGCTTCGCCACCTGCGGCGGAATCCGCTGGAGCACCACCTTGGGGTGGATGCGCTGCTGCCGCAGTCCCTCGCGCAGGAGCGCCAGCACCTGGTCCACGTA
Organism: Myxococcus sp. 1LA; assembly: GCA_046520405.1. Taxonomy (GTDB): domain Bacteria; phylum Myxococcota; class Myxococcia; order Myxococcales; family Myxococcaceae; genus Myxococcus. The sequence goes on along the minus strand of JBKGHI010000013.1, from coordinate 35,588 downwards.
GGCGCCGAAGCCCTGGAGCCGGGCCACCCAGTCCTCGTAGTCCTTCACCGTCGCGAAGCGCAGGGTGTCCGCGAGCTGGTAGGCCGTCTGCACGCCCGGCGGCTGCTTGATGCCCTCCGGGATGCCGCCCATGTGGTTCACCGGCATCAGGTACGTCTTGAAGCGGTGCTCCTCCACCCACGTCTCGTAGTCGCGGCGGAACAAGTCGTAGTTGAGCTGGTCCGCGGCGGAGAGCGCCTTGCGGTCCAGCGCCTTCAGCTTCGCCAGCACCTGGAGGTTGTGCTGGTGGTCCGCCTCGATGGCCTTCAGGCTCAGGTCATCCCAACGGTCGTTCCAGCGCCGGTCCCCCTGCGCCGACGCGTAGGTCGGGCTGTGCTCCAACTGGTACTGCCACTCCTGCTGGATGAGCGCGTGCAGCGTGGCGGCGGCCTTGGGGCGGGCGTCGGCGGATTCGGGAAGCATCGTGAGAAACCCCACTGCGAAGAGAAGGACCGCGCGCATCACGAGAACAGCTCGAGCAGGTCTTCACGGGTGATGGCCGTCGCCGCGGCGGCCTCGCTCAGGGCCGCCTCGAAGATGGCCCGCTTCTTCTCCTGGAGCCCCAGGATGCGCTCCTCCACCGTGCCCTGGGACACCAGCCGGTACACCATCACCGTGCGCTCCTGGCCAATGCGGTGGGCGCGGTCGGCGGCCTGCGCCTCCGCCGCCGGGTTCCACCACGGGTCCACCAGGAAGACGTGGTCCGCCGCGGTGAGGTTGAGGCCCGTGCCGCCCGCCTTGAGGGACATGAGCAGCACCGGCTCGCCCTCCGCGGACTGGAAGCGCTCGGTGACTTCGCCACGGTTGGCCGTGGTGCCGTCCAGGCGGCCGAAGCCGATGCCCGCGGCCTTCAGGCGCGGCTCGATGAGGTCCAGCAGCGACGTCCACTGCGAGAAGACGAGCGCCTTGTGGCCTTCGGAGACGGCCGTCTCCAGCGCGTCCACCAGCGTCTCCACCTTGGAGGACGTGTTGGCCCGCTGGCCCGGGACGAGCGCGGTGTGGCACGCGGCCTGTCGCAGCCGCAGCAGCGCCTCCAGGGCCTTGAGCACGCTGCCGCCCTCGTTGAGCAGGGCCACCACTTCCTTGCGCGTGGCCGCCATCACCGCGTCGTAGACGGAGCGCTCGCGCTCATCCAACTGCACGTGCATCACGGACTCGATGCGCGGCGGCAACTCGGGCGCCACGTCGCGTTTCAGGCGCCGGAGCACGAAGGGACGGATGCGGCGCCGCAGGCCCTCGGCCGCGTCCTGCCGGCCGTCGGAGATGGGCCGGGCAATCTTCTCGTCGAAGTGCTTGCGCCCCCCGAGCAGGCCCGGGTTGGTGAAGTGCATCAGGCTCCAGAGTTCCTCCAGCCGGTTCTCCAGCGGCGTGCCGGAGAGCGCGAGCCGGAAGTTCGCCTTGAGTCCGAAGGCCGCGCGCGCCACCTGGCTGTCCGGGTTCTTGATGGCCTGCGCCTCGTCCAGCACCAGCGAGTCCCACGTCTTCGCGCCCAGCACCGCTGCGTCCAGACGCATGATGGCGTAGGTGGTGAGCGTCACGTCGGCGGCCGGGTCCAGCGCGCGGCCGGGCCCGTGGTACACGCACACCTTGAGCGACGGGCGGAAGCGCTTCAGCTCCGCGGCCCAGTTGGGCAGCACGCTGGTGGGGCACACCACGAGCGAGCCCGGCCCCAGCGCGCAGATGGTCTGGAGCGTCTTACCCAGCCCCATGTCGTCCGCCAGGATGCCGCCCAGCCCCGCGCCGCGCAGGAAGCCCAGCCAACTGACGCCCTGGAGCTGGTACTGGCGCAGCGTGGCGTTGAGCTCCGCGGGCAGCTCGGGCGCGGGCAGCTTCTCGAAACCGGAGACGAGCGGCGCCAGCCGGTCCAAGCCCGGCGGGGGCGGCTGCTCCAGCGTCTCGCACAGCGCGGACAGCTCCGGCAGCGCGTGGTTGGAGACCTTCCCATCCGCCTGCCGCGCGCTGAGCAGGTCCGCCACGCGCTGGCCATGCTTGTCCAGCCAGGCCCGGGGCAGCGGCGCCCAGCCGCCTCCGTCCAGCGGCACCAGGCCCAGGCCCTCCGTCCACGCCCGGATGACGGCGGCGGCGTCCACGGCCTTGACCTCGCCCTTGGCGCCCTCCACCTGGAACTCCAGTTGGAAGCGCACGTCGGGCACGCCCTGCCCCGACACCGCCGACTCCACATGGAGCGACGGACGCAGCTTGACGTCGGGGCTCACCAGCCCCGCCGCGTCACCGGCGAGGTCTCCGCGCCAGCGCCGCAGCTTGTCCGCCCAGCGCACCATCTCCGGGCCCTGCACCGTCAGCCGGCGGCCGGGGACGAGGTTCAGCTCGTCGCGGAGCTGGTGGATGAGGCGCTGCTCGGCGGCCTCGTCGCGCAGCGGCACCGCGCCGCGCAGGTACACCATGCGGCCGGCGTCGATGCGCACCACCGGCGGCGCGCCGTACACGAGCGTGGGCAGCACGGACAGGCCGGCGTCGAGCTGGTTCAGCTCCAGCAGGATGCGCGGCTTCAGCTCGCGATCCAGGCGCGGCAGCCGCTTGCTACGGACCTCCACCGGAAGGCGGCGGCCCAGCTCGGGCATGATCTTGGACGTGAGGTCGCCCAGGTTGTCCGCCGAGTAGGTGCGGACGATGGGCAGATTCTGGAGCCAGGGGCCGGACATGGCCGTCTCGCCCAGGCGCACCAGCGTATCGGCCGCGAGCGCCACGCCGGGGCTGACGACCTCCTGGACACGCGGGTCCCTGGACACCGTGATGACAATCTGGCCGCTGCGGTCCTCCACCACGGCGCGCGGCAGAATCTGCTCGTCGGACACCGCCACCGGGCGCCCGTCGAGCAGCACGTTGCGCGCCGACTCCAGCACCTTGAGCACCGCCTCCAGCGTCTCCGGCGCCAGGGTGCCGCGCGTGCGCCGCTGCTCCAGGATGCGGTCGGCCAGCAGGTCCGCGTTCTCCACCTGGAGCTTCGCGGCCTCCGCGGGCCTGGCCATCAGCGACGTCAGGCTGCCCTCCAGCGGCGTCTCCGTGCCGTCCACCTGCGCGATGGAGCGGTGCAGCTCCAACCCGCCGTCCACGCGGGCGAAGTGGTAGACGACGCGGGCCCAGCGGGTGGCCGCCGTCTCCATGGGCGTCTCCTGCTTCTCCGCCTGCTGGATGGAGATGGCCGCCGCCACCACGTGCTCGCACGGGTCCACCAGGCTGGGGCAGTCACACTCCCAGGCGTCGTCGTTCGGATACAGGACCACCGTGAGGGCGACCGGGCGCCCCTTGGCGCGCACCCTCAGCTCCAGCTCGCCCCCTTTCTGGGACTGGAGCACCACGGCTCCGGAGCGGGCGAGATTCACGCCGTTGGACCAGATACCCGGCTTGGCTTCCTTCCGGACGGCTTCGAGCAGTTGAGCGGTGGCGGACATGGCGCGCTGTTTCCCTACGCCCCGAGGATGCGTCGTGCAACGGCCATGAGCGCGCACCGTCGCGTGGCAGGCGGCCTCCCCCGCCCCGGCTCAGGCGAAATCCCCCGCCTGGAAGCGGCGGACGATGTGGTCCGCGCTCCGGAAGCTGTTGGCCAGGATGGTCAACGTGGGCGCCGCCCCGCCGGAGGTGGGCATGAAGCTGCCGTCCACCACGAACAGGTTGTCCACCTCGTGCGTCTGGCAGTGGCCGTTGAGCACCGACGTCGCCGGGTCGTCACCGGCCCGGCACGTCCCCTGGACCAGGTACGACGAGGTGCCGCCAACGATGAGGGGGACACACTCCTCCGCGCCCAAGTCCCGGAACAACTCGAAGGTTCTCGCCAGCAGCCACTGCCCCGCGCGGACGTGGTGCCGTGGCCGGTCCAGGTGGATGCGCGCCACCGGCAGCCCCCACCGGTCCTTCACCTCCGGGTCCAGCTCCACGAAGGTTCCCGCGTTCGGGAGGAAGTCGTGGAACACCTCGCAGAAGAGCACGTCCGACGCCTTCGCCCCGTGCTGGGACTCGGGAACGGGAGGCCCACGGCCGAAGCGCAGGATGCCGCCCTTGGGCAGGTCCGACACGCCGTCGGGCAGGAAGTAGTGGTCCATCACCGACCGGCCGATGAAGGGGTGCGGATTCTCCAGCAGCGCGCCGGGGAGGCGAGCTCTCGGGAGGCGCGCCTGCGCCATGGTGACGGCGTGGAACTGGAGGTGCCGCCCCACCCGTCCGCTGCCGTTCGCCAGCCCGTTGGGGAAGCGCTGCGAACGAGAGAGCAGCAAGAGCCGCGCGGACTCCACGGACGAACAGCACACGCACACCACGCGGGCCGTCACGCTGTGCTCGCGGCCCTCCGCGTCCAGATACACGCAGCCGGTGGCGCGGCCATCCGGCCCCACCGTGACTTCACGGACATGGCACCGCGCGCGGACCTCGCACCGGCCCGTGGCCTCGGCGCGCGGCAGCAGCGCGGCCTGCGAAGTGCCCCGTGCCTCCACCGGGCACCCCAGGCCGGAGCACTCCAGGCAGTACGCGCACGCGGGGCGCCCTTGATAGGGCCGCGAGTTGATGGCGCGCGGCGTCGGAAAGGCATGCAGGCCCCGCCGCGTGCACGCCTCCTCCAGCGCGGCGGCCAGCGGGTGCGCGTCCAGCGGCGGCAGCGGAAACGGCGTCGAGCGAGGCCCCTCGAAAGGATTCACACCCGCGAGCCCGGAGACGCCCACCTCCTGCTCCGCCACGGCGTACCAGGGCTCCAACGCCTCATAGTCATACGGCCAATCCGCCAGCTCCTCGTAGTCGCCGAAGCGGCTGCGCATTCGCAGGTCATCTGGATGGAAGCGATAGAAATATCCTCCCATGTGGACGGTGCCGCCGCCCACGCAGCTCGCCGTCCAACCCAGCGCGGTGCGCAAGGGCACGGACGTCTTCCGCGTCACCACGGTGTGCGGGTCTTCTTCGACGCGGGGGATGAGGTCTTGTGGCCCCAACCCTGTCGCGTCGTGTGCGTATTCCCCGAGGGTGTGCCGCGCACCGCGCTCCAACACCAGCACGCGCAGCCCTGCCTGGGAAAACTTCAACGCCAGCGGCCCGCCACCCGCGCCACTGCCGATGATGAGCGCGTCGTACAAATCACTCCCACCTTCCCGCATGCATTGCCTGTCACGCGGACGCGGCTTCGAAGCATTGACATGCAAAGATGAAATGACTTACCTGTATCACAGTCGTCTCCCTGATACTCCAACGAAGCCAGCTCACCGGGCATTGCCCAGGAAACGAGAGGACGCGTGGAAATCACGCAGAGGCAGGACGAGGCGACGCCGAGCGCTCACGCGCCATCCAAGCCCGCACGCTGGGCACGGGCCGCGACGCTCTCCGAGCGAGCCGGATTCACTCCCACGACGCAACACGACGCTTCCGCCGCGGCGCGCAAGCGATTGGACACCTGGCGTCGGCAGGAGCCGTTCGGGCAAGCGGATTGGTGGCAACGCAGATTGCAATCCTCCGGGGTAACGGAGGCGGAGCTGCTCACGCTGCTGGAGGCGCCCACTGGAGCGCCCTGGGCGTCGCCCGACGCAGTGCCCGCATGGGTGCGCGAATTGGAGCAGGCCTACGCGGAGCCCCTCCGCGCGCCCGTTCTCTGGCCTGAGCGCACGGAGGGCCCGGACCGCTCGGCCTTCCTGCCGCTGGTGGAGCCGCTGGTGGCGCGCGCCGTGACGCGGCTCACCACCGAGCTGAAGGTCATCCGGCACGCCGTGCCTGGCGTCGGCTTCGAGCCGGACGTCATCGTCTCCACGATGCTGGGCCACCTGCCGCAGGTGCTGTCCCCCGTGCTCGGCCGCGCCATGGTGGTGGAGCTGCATGCCGCCCAGTTGGAGGAGCAGCTCGCCGGGGACACCCCCGAGGCGCGCTTCCAGGACTTCACGAAGAAGCTGCGCCAACCGCAGGTCGCGCTGGACATCCTGGAGCGGTACCCGGTGCTGGCGCGCTGCGCCGTCCAGCGCATCTCGGAGTGGGGGCTCAACGGCCTGAAGCTGATGACGCGACTGGTGCGCGACGCGGCCCTGCTCTGGCAGCGCTTCAACGCGGGGCAAGCCCCTGGCGCGCTGGTGGAGGTACGCGGCGGCTACTCCGACCCGCACCGGGGCGGCCAGGGCGTCTTCATCCTCCGCTTCGAGTCCGGCCTGCGCCTCGTCTACAAGCCGCGCTCGCTGGGCGCCGAGGCCGGGCTCCAGCAGTTACTGGCGTGGCTCAACGCGCGTGGCGCCACGCCCACGATGAAGGGCGCGGAGGCGCTGGACCAGGGTGAGTACGGGTGGATGGAGTACGTGGCCCACGCCCCATGCACGTCGACGGAGGAGGTCCGCCGCTTCTACGCGCGCCAGGGCGCCTACGTCGCGCTGATGCACGCGCTGGACGGCACGGACCTGCACTTCGAGAACCTCATCGCCGCCGGTGAGCACCCGGTGCTGGTGGACGTGGAGACGCTGTTCCACCCGCTGTCGGGCACGCGCACGCTCCGGGACGCCGAGCACGCCGTGGAGGCGCCGCCCGTGTCGGTGATTCGCAGCGGGCTGCTGCCGCAGCAGTTCTGGGGGACGCGCACGAAGGTGGGCGTGGACCTGAGCGGGCTGGGCGCTCGCGCGGGCCAGCTCACGCCGCAGGCCTACCTCGTCACGGCGGAGCGGGGAACGGACCGGATGCGCTTCGAGCGGCGGCCGGTGGAGCTGCCGGGGTCCAACAACCTGCCGCGCCTGGAGGGGGAAACGGCGTCCGTCCTGGCCTACCGCGGCGCGCTCGCCGACGGCTTCACCCGCATGTACGGGCTGCTGCTGGAGCACCGCGAGGCGCTGCTCGCCGAGGACGGGCCGCTGGCCGCCTTCGCGCACGTGCCCATGCGCGTCCTCTTCCGCAACACGGCGGTGTACGGCGCGCTCCTCTTCGAGAGCTATCACCCGCACGCGCTGGCGGACGGGCTCGAACGCCAGCGCTTCTTCGACCACCTGTGGCGCGCCGTGGTGGCGTCCCCGGACTTCGAGGCGCTCGTCCCGCTGGAGACGGAGCAGTTGGAGCAAGGCGACCTGCCGTACTTCACCGCGCGCGTCGACTCGAAGGACCTGGAGGCGGGCTCGGGCCAGCGCCTGCCGGACTTCTTCCAGGAGACGGGCATGGCGCGCGTGCGGCGCCGGCTGGGGGGCTTGTCGCCGGAGGACCAGACGCGGCAGCGCTGGGTGCTGGAGCGCTCGCTGGATGTGCTGCTGCTGAGCACGCAGACGGTGCCACGCCCAACGTATGCCTTCCAGGAGCACGCGCGGCCCGGCCTTCGCGACGCGCTGCTCACCGAGGCACGGCGCGCGGGCGAGCGACTGCTGCCCCTGGCCTTCGAGCGCCGAGGCGAGGCGCACTGGCTCGGCCTGGGATGCGGGCGACGGCGGCTGGAGGCTGGGTCGCCAGGGTCGGACGTGTTCCAGGCCGCGCGGGCATCGCGCTCGCGTTGGGCTACCTGGGAGACGTCACCCAGGACGCGCGCTTCACGCGGCTGGCGCGGGCCACGCTGCGCACCCAGGCGCGACTGCTCGGCGAGGAGCCTGGAAGCGTGGTGGGGTTGGGCATCCTCAACGGCTGGGGCGGCATCCTCTACGCGCTCACGCACCTGGGCGTGCTGTGGAACGACGACGCGCTCCTGGATGAAGCGGCGGGCTACGCGCGGCGGCTGCGGCCCCTGGTGGAGAAGGACACCGTCCTGGACGTGGGCGCGGGCGCCGCGGGCTGCCTGTTGGCGCTGCTGGCGCTGGGCGAACACCGCCCGTCGGACGCGCTGTGGGCGACGGCGGAGGCGTGCGGTCAACGGCTGCTGGAGACGGCCACGCCCCCAGGCCCGAGGCGCGGCCTGGATTTGCGAGAGCGCCGGGAACCGCTACCTCGCGGGCATGGCGCACGGCGCCGCCGGAATCTCCCTGGCGCTGCTGCGGCTGTTCGCGCGCACGGGCGATACGCGCCTGCGTGACGCGGCGCTCGCGGGCATGGAGTACGAGCGCGGGCTCTACACCCCCGAGGAGCGCAACTGGCCCGACCTGCGCGTGGGCGCGAAGGAGGCGGCGGAGACAGCGGCGGGCGCGGAGCACTTCCTCTGGGCGTGGTGCACCGGCGCTCCGGGCATCGGGCTGGCGCGCCTGTCCGGCCTCCCCTTCGTGGACGACGCGGCGGTGCGCGAGGAGATTGCCATCGCGCTGGAGTCCACCCTGGCACGCGGCTTCGGCCGCAACCACGGCCTGTGCCACGGCGACCTGGGCAACGCGGACTTCCTGCTCGAAGCGGCGGCCACGCTGGGCGACGCGAAGCTCCAGGCGCGCGTGGACGGGGTGGCGGGCGGAATCCTGCGCGGCATCACCGAGCGCGGCTACCTCTTCGGACTCCAGGGCAGCACGGAGACGCCGGGCATGATGGTGGGCCTGGCGGGCATCGCCTACGGACTGGCGCGGCTGGCCAGACCGGAACGGGTGCCCTCACTGCTCACAGCCGCTTCGCCCCTGAACCCTTCATGAGTCTTCCACGGTGGTGGGCTGGCCACCGTGGAGGCCGTTTCCCCAGCCCAATCCAGGAGCAGTCATGAGCCAGAAGAAGGACCACATCCTCCGTGCGTGGCGTGACCCCGAGTACTTCAACAGCCTGACGGCCGAGGAGCGCGCCGCGCTTCCCGCAAACCCGGCCGCCGAGCTGGACCTGGGCGACGACGTCCTGGAGAGCATCACCGGCGGCTGTGGCTGCAAGCCCGGTCAGTCCAGCGCCATCTGCACCCCCTGCCCGCCGTACCACTGTCTCTGATTCAAACCCCTCACCTTTCCAGGAGAAGTCATGAGCCAGAACAAGGACCACATCCTCCGTGCGTGGCGTGACCCCGAGTACTTCAACAGCCTGTCCGCCGAGGCGCGTGCATCCCTGCCCGCCAACCCCGCCGCCGAGCTGGAGCTGAGCGACGAGGTCCTGGAGACCATCTCCGGCGCGGACACCTGCGAGCAGTTCGGCAGCTACTACTGCACGCCCTGCCCGCCGTATCACTGCCTCTGATACGAACCCCATTCCTGTCCAGGAGAAGTCATGAGCCAGAACAAGGACCACATCCTCCGTGCATGGCGTGACCCCGAGTACTTCAACAGCCTGACGGCCGAGGAGCGCGCGTCCCTGCCCGTCAACCCCGCCGCCGAGATGGAACTGGGCGACGAGGTCCTGGAGAGCATCTCGGGTGCGGACCAATGCGAGCAGTTCGGCAGCCCCTACTGCACGCCGTGCCCGCCTCTCATGTGCCAGGCGTGAAGCAGCGGTAGGGCCCGGAACAGAACCGGGCCAACGGGGGACTGGTCCAGTCCCGGACCAGTCCCCCACCCCATGCGCTAACGTCCCCACGCGATGCAGCCACCCACCGACGGCCGCCCCTCCATCTTCCGCAAGGAAGCCCTGGCGCATTACCAGCGCGTCGTGCAGGACGAGGGTGACCTGCTGCGCATCTCCCGCCGGTGGACGCACTGGACGTTCGCGCTCCTGTGCGTCTTCTGCGTCACGCTGGTGCTCTGCGTCCTGGCGTGGCCGGCGCTCATTGCCCAGGAAGGACACGTGCTCCCATGACGGCCGAGGCTCCGCAGCAGCCCCAGCGCCGGTGGAGGCCCGGCCTGCGCAAGCGCGTGCCCGAAGTGCGGCAGATGACGATGACGGATTGCGGCGCCGCCTGCCTGTCCATGGTGCTGGCCTATCACGGCCGCGAGATGAGCCTGGAGGCGGTCCGCGAGGTGACGGGCCCCGGACGTGACGGCGCCAGCGCGAAGTCGCTGAAGGCCGCGGGGCAGAAGCTGGGCCTGCGCGTGCGCGCCATCTCCGTGGACCTGGACCGGCTGCCCTTCCTGCCACCGGCCACCATCCTCCACTGGCGCTTCACGCACTACGTCGTCTTCGAGCGGCTGGGCCGAGGCTGGGTGGAGGTGGTGGACCCCGACCAGGGCCGCCGCCGCGTCTCCATGGAGCAGTTCAGCCAGTGCTTCACCGGCGTGGCGCTGCTGATGGAGCCGTCCGAAGGCTTCCAGCAGGGCAGCACCCGGCGCGGCCCGTACCGCTACCTCGTGCCGCTGGTGAAGCGACAGGCCGGCACGCTGGCGAAGGTGCTCGCGCTGTCCGGTGTGCTCCAGGTGCTGACGCTGGCGGTGCCGCTGCTCACCGGCATGGTGGTGGACCGGGTGGTGCCCCGGCAGGACTACTCGCTGATGGGGGTGCTGTCCGCGGCGCTGGCGGGCGTGTTGCTCTTCGAGCTGCTCACGTCGGTGGTACGCGGCCAGCTCCTGGTGGAGCTGCGCACCCGGCTGGACTCGCAGATGACACAGGGGCTGCTGGACCACCTGGTGAGCCTGGCCTACCCCTTCTTCCAGCTCCGGCCCGCGGGCGACTTGCTGACACGGCTGAGCTCGCAGCAGGCCATCCGCGACCTGCTGTCCACCGGCCTGCTGTCCAGCGCGCTCGATGGTGCCCTGGTGCTCCTCTACCTGGCGTTGCTGCTGGTGGCGGACGCGTCGCTGGGGCTGCTGGTGGTGGGCCTGGGCTTGTTGCAGGTATTGGTGTTCGCGCTGCCCCGCGCCCGCCAGCGCAACCACCTTTCGCGCAGCCTGGACATGGGCGTGCGCAGCCAGAGCTACCTGATGGCCATGCTGTCCGGCATGCAGACGCTCAAGGCGTTCGGCGTGGAGGGCCGCATGGTGGGCAGCTACTCCAACCTCTACGTGGACCTGCTCAATGTGGAGCTGGAGCGCGGCCGGCTCTCCGCGTGGCTGGACGCGCTGACGGGCACGCTGCGCCGCGTGTCCCCGCTGGTGCTGCTGTGCGTGGGCGCGTGGCGCGTGCTGGACGGCGCGATGTCCCTGGGACAGATGTTGAGCATCAACGCGCTGGCCACCGCGCTGCTGATTCCGCTGTCCAACCTGCTGGGCACCGGCGGGCAGCTCCAGTTCCTGGGCACCTACCTGGAGCGCATCAACGACGTGCTGGACACGCCGCCCGAGCGCGACGCCGCACACCAGGGCCGGCCCACCACGCTGCGCGGCGCCGTCACCCTGGAGGATGTGCGCTTCCGCTACACCCCCCACTCCGCCTGGGTGGTGCAGGGCGTGTCCGTCAGCGTGGAGCCGGGGCAGATGGTGGCGCTCGTCGGGCGCTCGGGCGCGGGCAAGAGCACGCTGGCGCACCTGCTGCTGGGGCTCTACCTGCCCACCTCCGGCCACGTCCGGTATGACGGCGTGGAGCTGGGCGAGCTGGATTTGCGCGCGGTGCGCAGCCAGTTGGGCGTGGTGTTGCAGGACGCCTCGTTCTTCAACGCGTCGCTGCGGGAGAACATCACCCTGAGCGACCCGGACCTGGACATGGACCGCGTCGTGGAGGCCGCGAAGCTGGCCCACATCCACGACGACATCATGGCCATGCCCATGCAGTACGACACGCCGCTGACGGACCGTGGCCTCTCCATGTCCGGCGGTCAGCGCCAGCGGCTGGCCCTGGCGCGCGCGCTGGTGCGCCGGCCCGCCATCCTCCTGCTGGATGAAGCCACCAGCGCGCTGGACGCCGCCACCGAGGCCCACGTGCAACAGGCGCTGGCGTCGCTCAAGTGCACGCGCGTCGTCATCGCCCACCGCCTCAGCACGGTGCGCACCGCCGACACCATCCTGGTCATGGAGGCGGGCCGCGTGGTGGAGGTGGGGCGGCACCAGGAGCTGCTGGAGCGCCAGGGCACCTACGCGTCGCTGGTGAATGCCCAGCGGGAAGAGCGCACCCAGGCCACCGGCTGAGGCGCCTGGAGTACGACCCGGGAATCGTGAATATCCTGTTTCCCGCGACCGGGCCGCGACCTGCCGGCCGGCGCCTGCGAGGGATTCATGAACCTGGATGACTACAGTCGCTTTGACGCCGTGGGACTGGCGGAGCTGGTACGTCGGAAGGAAGTCTCCCCCGAGGAGCTGCTCCGGGTGGCGGTGGAGGCCATCCAGCGCGTCAATCCGAAGCTGAACGCCGTCATCGACACGCGCGAAGGCGACGCGAACGACACGCTGAAGCAAGGCCTCCCGGACGGCCCCTTTCGGGGCGTGCCCTTCCTCATCAAGGACATTGGCGTCCACGCCGCGGGGGTGCCCAGTGAGATGGGGAGCAGGCTGGGCCAGGGAACGGTGTTCCCTCACGACAGCGCGTTGATGGCGCGCTACCGGCGCGCGGGCCTGGTGCTCCTGGGCCGGACGAACGCGCCGGAGTTCGGCAACAACGGCAGCACGGAGCCGCTGCTCCACGGCCCCACGCACAACCCGTGGGACGTGGGGCGCAGTCCGGGCGGCTCCAGCGGTGGCTCGGCGGCGGCGGTGGCGGCGGGCATCGTCCCCATTGCCCACGGCAATGACGGGGGCGGTTCGCTGCGCATCCCCGCCTCGCTCTGCGGCGTCTTCGGGCTGAAGCCCACGCGGGGCCGCATCTCGCTGGGGCCAGACGCGGGCGACCTCATCTGCGGGATGGGCATCGAGCATGCGCTGTCCCGCAGCGTGCGCGACAGCGCGGCGATGCTGGACGCCACCCACGGCCCGGAGGCGGGTGACCCGTACTACGCCCCGCCGCCGCAGCGACCGTACCTGGAGGAAGTGGGCCGCGCGCCGGGCCGGCTTCGCATCGCGTTGATGACGGAGTCGCCCATGGGCTCCCCGGTGAGCCGGGAATGTGTGGAGGCCGCCCAGGCGGCGGCGCGCCTGTGTACGGAGCTGGGCCACGAGGTCGTCGAGGCCGCGCCCGAGCATGACGGGCAACTGCTGCACGAGGCCGTCTGCACCGTGTGGTCGGTGACCATGGCCTCCCTGGTGGGCGCGCTGAGCCAGTTCTCCGGACGCGATGCGGGCCCGGAGCTGCTCGAAGCCACCACCTGGGCGGCGGTGCGCCACGGCCGCGAGCTGAAGGCCACGGACCTGCAACGGGCACTCGGCGTCTTCAACCTGGTGTCACGTCAGGTGGGCGCCTTCTTCCAGGAGTACGACGTGCTCCTGTCGCCCACGGTGGCCACCCCGCCCTTCCCGCTGGGCATGATGGACGCCAACGTGGCCCGGACCGCGCGCGAGTGGTACGACCACGCCTTCGGCCACTGCCCCTTCACCGCGATGTTCAACGTCACCGGGCAGCCCGCCATGTCCGTGCCGCTGCACTGGAGCGAGGAAGGCCTGCCCATCGGTGTCCAGTTCGCCGGCCGGTATGCCGACGAGGCGACGCTCTTCCGGCTCGCCGGGCAGTTGGAGCAGGCCCAGCCCTGGGCGCAGCGGCGGCCTCCGGTGCACGTCACCCAGCCCGCGTAGCCACCGTGAAACGCGCGGTGGGCCCCTGAAGAAACGCGGAGGCCCACCGCGAACCCCGCCTGCTCAGTCGTAGCGGCTGGTGAGCTTCAGCGTCCACGAGCGCAGCGTGCCGCTGCCCACTCCGGAAGGGTTGGCGACGTGCAGCTTCCAGCGGCCGTTGATGGAGCCATCGCGCGGGATGCCACGCGTCACGACGATGCGCGAGGGCGGCGTGCCCTCGTTCGGGCCGTCCCACAGCAGGGCCGTCTCACCACCCGGGTCCTCCAGCGTCAGCACCAGCCGCTGCGGCGCGCTGTGGACGATGTCCAGCTCCACGTTGATGTCCATGGGCACCGTGGCCAGGCCCACCACCGTGAGCGGCGCCGTCACCAGCGGGTTCGTCGACTGGAGCCGCAGGTCCGAGTACTCGATGAAGGAGGCGCCCATCCACGCCGGAGCGCAGTAGCCCTCCACCCAACCGGACGCCAGGCCGATGCAGATGAGGTCCGCCGACGGGCACGCCATGAAGCGCGAGCACACGTCGCCGTTGCCGGCGAGGTACGCGGTGTCGACGCAGCGGCCGTAGGGGCTGGAGCCGTCACCGGGCCGGCCCTCGCAGACGAGGCCGGGCTGACAGAGGCCGGGGCCCGTGCAGGGGTCACCTTCGGCGCCCAACTGCGTGTTGGACTTGAGCTGGTTCAGCGTGAGGGCGTCCACGTTCGCCAGCCGGGAGAGCTGAATCATGTGGAGGATGGGACGCGCCGCCACCAGGCTCTGCACCGCGGCCTGGGGAATGGCGAAGACGGTCTCCAGCGTGGACGCGCTCTCCGTGTTCGCCGCGTGGATGGCGCGGCGGGCCTCCGCCATGTTGAAGGGCACGCCGTGGAAGGTGCCCACGTGGCCGTCCACCGGCAGCTCCACGCGGCCCGTGCCCTTGGCGTACGCCTCCAGCGCGGCCAGCGCCGCGGGGCCCACGTGCGGCACCGCGTCCACCTGCTCGATGCTCACGAAGCGGCGGTCATCCCCCGTGCGGAGCTGGCCGTCCGGGCCCTCGCGGAAGTCAATCAACGCCTGCGCCGCCTGGGCGTCCAGCGGCACCTCCACGTCCAGCTCGTTGAAGGAGATGGAGTAGTCGTTGAGGAAGGACAGCACGCCCTCGGAGGCGGGCGTCCCGGTGGCCAGCGCCTGGGTCCGCGTGCCCAGCGCGATGGCCTCCTGCATGGGGTCCGAGGACCCGGGCCCCACAGCCAATCAACGCGGATAGAGATACAAACAGGGGAAGTTTGGTTTTCATGCGCACCGTGTAGCGCAAGACTTGTCCGGAGCACAGGACGTCACTCGTGCGTGACGCAATCCAACCGAACCCGTGGGGAATACGCGCACCTCCGTGGCAATCTTGTGCGTCATGCGAATCCCCCACGCCCTGTCCCTGGGCGCCGCCGCCCTCCTGGCGCTTTCGGCGCAGGCCGCCGCCCCCAGCCGTCCTTCCCCCACCCTGCCTCCGGGCTACTGGCCCGAGGAGAAGGTGGCCGAAGTGCTCGCCAAGACGCAGGAGGTCCGCTTGTCGCCGGACCTCTCCCGCCTCACCGCTGACGAACAGGCGGCGGTGAAGGACCTGCTGGAGGTGGGCGCCATCTTCCAGGGCCTTTACGAGACGTCGCGTCACCACCAGGCGCTCCCCGCCCACGCGAAGCTCCAGGCGCTGGACAAGAAGCTGGGCAGCCCCAAGCGCACGCAGGACCTGCTGGCGCTGTACCGGCTGTACCAGGGCCCCATCGCCAGCACGCTGAGCAACGCGCGGGAGGCCTTCCTGCCGGTGGACGCGCAGGTGGCCGCGCGCAACGTGTACCCGGTGGACGTCACGCGGGCGGAGGTGGACACCTTCCTGGCGGCGAACCCCGGCGAGCGCGCGTCCCTGCTGAACGAGAAGTCGGTGGTCCGCCGCGCCACGGCGGCCAACCTGCGCCAGGACGTGAAGGTCCTCCAGACGTACCCGGTGCTGGACACGCTGCACCCGGGCCTGCGTGAAGCCCTGCAGGCGAAGGCGAAGCGGCCCGACGCCAAGGTGCTCTACGCGGTGCCGTACGCGGTGGCCTACGGGCCGGAGCTGGTGAAGGCCTACGGGCTGGTGATGCGCGCGGCGCGGCGGCTGGAGGCCAGCGACGTGGAGCTGGCGCGCTACCTGCGCAACCGCGCTCGCGACCTGCTCAGCAACGACTACGAGAGCGGCGACGCGGCGTGGGTGACGGGCCGCTTCCAGAAGCTCAACGTGCAGTTGGGCGCGTATGAGACGTATGACGACGCGCTCTTCGGCGTGAAGGCGTTCCACAGCCTGTCGGTGCTGCTGCGCAACGAGGAGGCCACGCAGGCGCTGCGCAAGCGCCTGGGCGGGCTCCAGGGGGTGGAGGACGCGCTGCCCTACGCCGCGAAGAAGCGAGTGCGCGAGGACATCCCCGTGGGCGTCTACGAGGTCATCGCCGACTTCGGCCAGTCGCGTGGCACCAACACCGCGAGCATCCTCCCCAACGACGCGCTCACCGCGCGCCGCTACGGCCGCACCATCCTCCTGCGGGAGAACATCATGCGGAACCCGGAGCTGTTCGCGTCCGACGAACGCATCTGGCGCGCCGCGGTGGCGGACGCCCACGCCCGGGAGCTGGTCTCCGAAGGCAACTTCCAGCGCACGCTGTGGCACGAGGTGGGGCACTACCTGGGGCCGGACCGGGACGCGAAGGGCCGCAACCTGGACGACGCGCTGGAGGACTACGCCGGCGCCGTGGAGGAGATGAAGGCGGACCTGGTGAGCCTCTTCTCGCTCCATGACTTCCACAAGAAGGGCACGCTGGACGCCGCCGGGCTGCGCGCGGTGCAGGCCTCCGGCATCCGCCGCACGCTTCAGAATGTGCGCCCGCGTGAGGACCAGCCCTACCAGCGCATGCAACTGGTGCAGTTCAACTGGTTCCTGGAGCACGGCCTCATCCAGGCGGACCCGCAGACGGCGCGCCTGAGCATCCAATACGACAAGTACCCGGCCGTGGTGACGTCGCTGCTGGAGAAGGTGCTCGCGCTCCAGCACGGGGGTGACAAGGCGGCCACGGCGGCCTTCTTCCAGCGGTGGAGCGCCTGGACGCCGGAGCTGCACGAGAAGCTGGCCGCCCGCATCCGGGACGCGCAGGGCGCCCGCTTCCGGCTGGTCCGCTACGGCGCGCTGGGGGACTGAGGTCCCCGCCTCCGGTCCCCGCGACGTCCTCGCGGGGACCGGCAGCAGAGCCTGAGGCCAGGGCGTCAACGGGCCGTGTCAGGGTCGGCGTGCGCACGCGTCGGAGGTGCCCCCCACACACCGCCACCCTTGATGCGAGGCTTCTGGATGCCAGGCTCCCGACGTCCGTCTCACGCGCGCGCCATCCTCTTCGGTCGGAATCCCACCCAGGACGACCCCTTCGACGTGGAGGCCGACGCGGCCGAGGCGCTCGGGGTGGACACCTACCAGGCCGACCTGAGCGCCCTCCTCTCCGGCAACGCCGAACAGGCCCTCACCACCCTCCCCGAGCGCGGCCGGCTCAAGCTCCTCTACCGGGGCTGGATGCTGACGGAGGAGGAGTACACCGCGCTGGACGAAGCCGTGTCCGCCCTGGGACACCGGCTCACCACGACGCCCGAGCAGTACGCGGCGGCGCTCTACCTCCCCCACTGGTACCCCCGGCTGTCCCGCTACACCGCCCGCAGCGTCTGGACAGAGGGCACGGACGCGGCGGAGGCGTGGCACGCGGCCCAGGCGCTCGGCCCGCAGCCCTGGCTGGTGAAGGACCACGTGAAGTCGGCCAAGGAGCGCTGGGACGAGGCCTGCTTCATCCCCGAGGGCACGACGCAGGCGCGCTTCGAGCAGATCTGCGCCAACCTCCTCGACGAGCGCGGTGAGCGCTTCGAGCGCGGGCTCGTCGTCCGCAAGTTCCTCCCCTTCAAGGAATACGGCCGCACGCCGGCGGGCCCAGCCCACCTGGAGTACCGGCTCTTCTTCGGAGGCGGCCGGCTGCTCGCCGCCGAGCCGTACCACGAGTTCGACGTCGACGTGCCGGACTTCACCGGCTTCGAGACCCTGGCCCGGCGCATCGACTCGCCCTTCCTCACTCTTGATGTGGCCATGCTCCAGGACGGGGGCTGGGCGGTGGTGGAGGTGAATGACGGTGGCGTCTCCGGCCTGCCGCCGGGCATGGACCCGCGCACACTCTTCGAAGCCCTGCTGGACCCCAGCTAGCGGCGCGGCGACCGCCACGCCCCGTGACAGCCCCACCCCACGCGGCAGGGGCCTGTGACACGCCGAGCGCCGCGCCGCTGCTTTCACCCTCCCCCGCGTGCGCACAGTTTCCAACAAGACCCTTGGACCGGGAGGACGCCATGGCGCGTCGGATATACCTGGGAGTGGCCGGCACGGCCCTGTTGCTGTTGGGGGGCTGTGCCTCCCACCGCGCCAGCTCCAGCGCGGCGAAGGTGGATAAGGAATGGGTGGCGCGCGTCCCGCCAGACAAGCTGGGCTCCGTGCAGCAGGCGGAGCTCACGGAGGAGCAGGCCCGGGAGCAGATCACCCGCGCGCAGGTGGCCCGGAAGGACGCGGAGGCGGCGAAGGAAGTCGCGCAGCGGAACGAGGAGGCCGCGAAGTCCCGCCATGCGGCAGCCAAGCTGGCGCTGAAGTCCGCGGAAGAAACGGGGGACCCCGCGGCCATCGAGCAGGCCCAGGCCGCCGCCTGCTCGGCCCAGCATGCCGTGACATTGGCCGAAGCGGAGACAGCCTGGCGCGACGACGCGGTGACGACGTTGAAGTCCCTGGAGGACATGCGCCAGCGGGAACTGGACGTGGCCGACGCCCAGCTCGAACAGGCGGAGTTCGAAGCGGTCAACGCGAACGCGGACGTCCGGGCGAAGGAGCTGAACGCGGGTGACTTCGCCAGCGCGGTAGCCGACGCCCGGCGCAGGGCCGCGGAACAGCAACACCAGGTGGACTCCAATCTCCAGCGCGAGGAGCAGGCCAAGGCGCGCTGGCAGCAACTCCAGGACCAGGGCTACGGAGGCAGCGGCTCCCAGCAGCAGCCCTGAGACACGCTTTCACGTCGTGGCGCCCCACGCGACAGCGCGGACCGGAGCGTGGTGCTCCGGCCCGCGCCTCTCCACCGCGTTCAAAGCTCACTGCAGCTCAGCATCCCGCGGCGTCTTCCACGAAGGCAGTCCCTGCGGACACGTGGGCGTCATGTCGAGCCGGCCATAGAGGCCCTGGCTCTCGTCCGCGGGCCCCGCCGTGAAGAAGAGCGTTTCGGCGGGCTGATTCTGCACGCCATTGCCAAAGCTCAACCCCCAGAGCCCCTCGACGACCAACGGCTGACCATCCGCCCGCGTGAGTGCGCCCGCCCAGTTGCCCGTCGCCGGGTCATACGCGTTGATGTGCCCATCCCCGAAGTTGCCCACCAGCAGGTGGTTGCTGAACATCCCGAAGCCCGCCGGCGCCAGGGCCATCCCCCACGGCGCATTGAGCGCCCCCTGGGACGCGAACCGCCGCAGCAGTTGCCCGTTCATGTCGAAGGCGTTGATGTAGCCCGCCCCCGCGCCCGGGACGTCGTCGGTGCGCTCCGCGTCCTGCTGCGCATACGACACGTAGAGCGTGCCCTCGATGTTCTGGATGTTGAAGGGCGCGTATCCAGCGGGCAGCGCTGGGTCCGCGAAGGCGCCCGGCATCAGCATGGGCGAGAAGCTGGAGTTGAAGACGTCGATTCGTCCGTTCCGGAAGTCCGCCGCATACAACATGGCGTCCGCTCCGGTGCCCGCCAGCGCGAGCCCCTTGTACACGGCGCCCGCGGCCGAGTTGTCCGCCACGACCTGGGCCCAGACCTCGTCCACCATGGGCGACCAGGCGGCCAGGACACCCTGCTCCGTGGCGAAGATGAACAGAGCGGGCCCTGAAGCGCCCGCCGCCCCCGTCACGACGAACGCCTCCGAGCCATTGAACACGACCCCCGTGGGCTTCCCCGGCTCGGCCACACCCGGAGGCGCCGGAACGCCCACGATGAGGGGCTGCTGGACGCCGTTTCCGTCATAGAGCGACGACGTGCCCGTGCCATTGTTCGCGACCCACGACACCCCCGTCGGGTTGAAGACGAGCCCCCAGGCGTTGACGAGGTGCGGATCGACGTGCTCGGCCCCCAGCACCGGACTGTTGGCCACCAGGTTGCGTTGCGTATAGCCGCCCACCACCGAGCAGTCAGCCGGAGGGGCGGGTGGCATCGCCGCCCTCGCGGCTGGGACAGCGAGGACGGCGACGGCCGCGGACAGCACACCTTGCTTCAACGTGGGCCTGCGAGTGTTCATCATGAGTCCCCCCTCTGAGACCGCGAACCGCCGCGTGCTCATTGAGCAACAAGCTGGGAGGGCGTCTTCGGATGAACAACCGGCACTGTTGCCCAGGCGCATTGCGCACCGGACGGCAAAACCCGGCCCGCGAGGGCAGCCCGCGCTACTCGCCTCGGGACGACTTGTCCTCGCGCCACCAGTGGCTCATGCGCTCGTGAATCTCCGCCTCGTAGCCTTCCTTGCTCGGGCGGTAGAAGACGGAACGCTCCAGCGGGGCGGGCAGGTACGTCTGCCCGGGCACGTAGTGGTCCTTGTGGTTCCAGGGCGGCTGGTAGCCCTTGCCGTGCCCCAGCTCCTTCATCAGGTCGGTGGGCGCGTTGCGGATGTGGAGCGGCGGCTCCGCGTTGGGGTGCTCCTGGAGCGCCGCCAGCGCCGCGTCCAGCGCCGCATAGGCGCGGTTGGTCTTCTTCGACGTGGCCAGCAAGACGACGGCGTGCGCCACGCAGATGCGCCCCTCCGGCATGCCCATGGAGTGGAAGGCCTCCTCGCAGTCACGCACGATGCTGATGGCCTCCGGCATCGCCATGCCCACGTCCTCCACGGCAATCACCTTGAGCCGTCGCCACAGCGACGCCACGTCGCCCGTCTGGAGCAGCTTCGCCGCCCAGAAGATGGCGCCCTGGACGTTGGAGCCCCGGCATGACTTCTGGAGCGCGCTCAGCAAGTCGTAGTGCTGGTCCCCGTCCTTGTCGTGGCGGGACAGGCTGGTGCCCACCGCCTCGCGGGCCGTCTCGGGCGCAATCTCCGCCCCATCCGCGGTGAGGCTGGCGGCCAGCTCCAGCGCGCCCAGCGCCTTGCGCACGTCGCCCACGCCGCCCTTCGCCAGCAGCGTCAGCGCCTCCTCCCCCACCGTCAGGTTGCGCGCCCCCAGGCCCCGCTTCGTGTCGGCGAGCGCCCGCGTCAGCGCCGTCTGGATGTCCGCGACGGTGAGCTCCTTGAGCTGGAACACGCGGCACCGGCTGACGAGCGCGGGGCGGACCTCGAAGCTGACGTTCTCCGTGGTGGCGCCCAGGAGGACGAAGAGGCCGCTCTCCACGTGGGGCAGCGCCTGCTCCTGTACGTTCTTCGCCCAGCGGTGAATCTCGTCGACGAAGAGGACGGTGCGGCGGCTGTACTGGTTGCGCAGGCGCTCGGCCTCCGCCACCACCTCGCGGATGCGGGGGATGCCGTCCGACACGGCGGAGAGGATGACGAACTCCGCGTCCACGCTGGAGGCCATCATCCGCGCCAGCGTCGTCTTCCCCACGCCCGGTGGGCCCCAGAACAGGGAGGACACGATGGCCTTGCGCTCGATGAGCTGGCGCAGCGGGCGGCCCGGCCCCAGCAGGTGGGACTGGCCGATGAACTCGTCGGGCGTGCGAGGCCGCATCCGCTCCGCCAGGGGCGCGAAGCGATTCACGTCGACGGAGGCGGAGAAGAGGTCAGGGCCAGCGCTCATCGGGCCGCAGGCTCTCCCCTCCGTGGCCCAGGGTCAATCACCGGAATCGAGCGGCTCGACGAGCACCTGCCCCAGTGTCAGGTCGTTCAACGCGGTCCGCAGCGGCT
The DNA here is from genome assembly GCA_046520405.1 of Myxococcus sp. 1LA. GTDB lineage: Bacteria > Myxococcota > Myxococcia > Myxococcales > Myxococcaceae > Myxococcus. The sequence continues at coordinate 14,328 of JBKGHI010000013.1, read as the reverse complement.
CCACCTGGGTGACGGGCAGCTCCAGCCGGTACCCCACGGTGGCCGAGTACTCCTCCGCCAGCACCTGAACCTCGTAGGACGGCAGCAGGCGGCGCAGGCCATCCACGTGGGTGTACTCCACCTCGACGGCCAGTCGCGTCTTGCGCACACGCTCGGTGGTGGGGAGGCTTTCGAGCGCCTGCTGGACGCCAGCGGTGTAGGCGCGCACCAGCCCGCCCTTCCCGAGCAGCGTCCCCCCGAAGTAGCGCGTCACCACCATGGCCACGTCGCCCACACCCCCGTGGAGCAGCGCGGTGAGCATGGGCCGGCCAGCGGTGCCGTGGGGCTCGCCGTCATCACTCATGCCCACCTGGGCGGTGGAGCCCGGCGGCCCGACGACGAAGGCCCAGCAGTTGTGGGTGGCGTCGGCGAACTCCTCGCGGACGCGGGCGATGAAGGACTTCGCCTCCTCCACGGTGGGCGTGTGGGCGGCCGTGGTGATGAAGCGGCTCTTCTGGATGTCCTGCTCCACCCGGTGGAGCCCGGCCGGGATGGGGTAGCGCTTCTCGTCCATGGGTGCGGTGGCTGGCGCAGTGTCTCATATCGCCAGCAGCCGTCCCGCCGCCACACCACGACGCGGCGGAAGAATCCGCGGGCGGCGCCGCGTTCCGGGCCCATGGCCGACATCCGGCCCCCAACGCCCCCATGCTCAACGCCCTCTCCCGCCGCCTGGCCGCCCTGCTCTCGCTGAGCCTCCTCTCCCTCGCGGGCCTGCCCGCCCACGCCGCCCGGAACACCACCGCCACGCAGCCGCCCGCCGCGGCCCGCACCTGTGGCCCGGTGAAGGACCCGGACTGGATGCGAGGCGCCGTCGTGTACGGCGTCGTCCCGCCCTTGTTCGGCGACGAGCCCTTCAAGGCCGTCACCGCGAAGCTGGACTACCTGCGCGGCCTGGGCATCGACGTGCTGTGGCTGTCCCCGGTGAACACGACGACGGACCCGGGCGACTTCGGCTACGCCGTCACCGACTACTTCGACGTGCGCCCCGACTACGGGACGAAGGCGGACTTCAAGGAGTTGGTCGACCAGGCGCACGCGCGCGGCATGAAGGTGATGATGGACTTCGTCCCCAACCACACGTCGAACGCGCACCCGTACTTCCGGGACGTGCTCGCGAAGGGCAAGCAGTCGCCGTACTACGGCTACTACGACCGCGACGCCCAGGGACAGCCGACGCACTACTTCGACTGGAAGCACCTGCCGAACCTCAACTACGACAACCCGAAGGTCGTGGCGATGGTGCAGCGGGCCTTCCAGTACTGGGTTCGCGAGTTCGACGTGGACGGCTTCCGCGTGGACGTGGCCTGGGGCGTGAAGGAGCGCCGTCCGGACTTCTGGTGCGACCTGGCCACGGCTTTGCGGAAGGCGAAGCCGGACGTGTACCTGCTCGCGGAGGCGAGCGCGCATGACCCGTACTTCGTCCGCAATGGCTTCAACGCGGCCTATGACTGGAGCGCCTCGCTGGGACACTGGGCCTGGGAGAACGTCTTCGAGGACCGTCAGCAGGTGGCCCCGAAGCTGTACGCGGCGCTGAAGGCCGGGCAGACGCCCGAGGACCGCGTGGCCCGCTTCCTCAACAACAACGACACCGCGAAGCGCTTCATCGGCCGCTACGGCCCGGGCTCGACGCGGGTGGCCGCCGCGCTGCTGCTCACCCTGCCCGGCATCCCAATCGTCTACACGGGTGACGAGGTGGGCGCCGAATACGAGCCGTACCAGGAGCCGCCGCCCCTCGCCTGGGACCAGGACCCGCATGGCCTGCGGGAGCACTACCGCAAGCTCATCGACCTGAGAGACACGAACGCCGCGCTCGCCAAGGGCGCCTGGCTGCCAGTGCCCGTGAAGGACAACCCCTCCGCCCTGGCCTACCTCCGGCATGAGGACGGAGCGAGCGAGCCCGTGCTCGTCGTGCTGAACTTCGGGCCCGCCAGGACGCTGCGCCTGTCGCTCCCCGAGGGCTTCTCCCACCTGTCCACCCGCGCGGCCCTGAGGGACCTGCTGAGCGAGCAGGAGGTCCCCGTTCGCGCAGAGGGGACGCAGCTCGAAGTGACCCTGCCCGCATCGGGCGCGGTGCTGCTCACGCCTCGAAGCTGATCTCCCGCGGGGAAGAGCGCACCCGCGTGCGCGGTTTCACCATCACGAAGCAGCGCTCCGAAGAAGGCTGCACGTAAGGTCGTCACCGAGACATGTCCTCGACGTGGCGCCCTCGGCTCCGCGGTTCTCCGCGGAGTCATTGGCCCGTCGACTCACGCTCATCGCAGTGGGTGCATGCCCCTTCGCACGCGACTGCTTCGTACCCTTTCAAGGGGAGCGTCCCACAGAGGACGCTCCCCTTGCTTCGTTCCGGGTGCGCCCAGGGCATCACGCCTGACGCAGCACCAGGAGCCGAAGCTCCGTCATGTCCTCGATGGCGTACTTCACGCCCTCGCGGCCGGTGCCCGAGCCCTTCACACCGCCGTAGGGCATGGTGTCGACGCGGAAGCTCGGCACGTCGCCCACGACCACGCCGCCCACCTCCAGCTCATCCCAGGCCTTCATGGCCCGCGACAGGTCCTGCGTGAAGAGGCCCGCCTGGAGCCCGAAGCGCCCGCTGTTCACCTGGGCCAGCGCCGCGTCGAAGTCGTGGAAGGGCTGGAGCAGGACGACGGGTCCGAACGCCTCCTCGGTGCTCAGCGACGCGTCATCGGGGACGCCCTCCAGCACCGTCGCCTCCAGCACCGAGCCGCGCCGTCCGCCTCCCGCCAGCACCCGCGCCCCGCGCTGCACGGCGTCCTGAATCCACCCTTCCAGTCGCCGCGCCGCGGGCTCGTCAATCATGGGCCCCAGCGTCGTGGCTTCGTCCGACGGATTGCCCGGCCGCAGGGCCTTGGCCCGCGCGACGAGCTTCTCCTTCAACGCGTCGTACAGCGACGCATGCACCAGCACGCGCTGCACCGAGATGCAGCTCTGCCCCGCCTGGAAGAAGGCGCCATGCGCCACCCGGTCCGCGATGACGTCCAGCGGCGCGCCCGGCGCCTCGTCCACCACGCAGGCCGCGTTGCCGCCCAGCTCCAGCACCACCTTCTTGCGGCCGGCCCGCGCCTTCAGCTCCCACCCCACCTTCTCCGAGCCCGTGAACGAGAGCAGCTTCAGCCGGTCATCCTCGATGAGAGGCCCGATGTCCTCCAGCCGCACGGGCAGCACGGAGAAGGCCCCTTCGGGCAGGTCCGTCTCCGCCAGCACCTCCGCCATGAGGAGCGCGCTCACCGGCGTGCGGTCCGACGCTTTGAGGATGAACGGGCAGCCCGCGGCGATGGCCGGCGCCACCTTGTGCGCCACCAGGTTGAGCGGGAAGTTGAACGGGGTGATGAACGAGCACGGCCCCACCGGCACGCGCTGCGTGAAGCCCCGGTAGCCCGCGGCGCGCCGGGACACCTCCAGGTTCAGCACCTCGCCGCCGCCGCGCACGGCCTCCTCGGCGGCGGCCTTGAAGGTGTCGATGAGCCGTTCCACCTCTCCGCGTGCGTCGCGCAGCGGCTTGCCCGCCTCGATGCAGAGCGCCAAGGCCAGCTCCTCCGCGCGCTCGCGGAAGCGCCGCACGCAGTGTTCGAGCACCGCCTGCCGCGCATAGGGCGCCATCTTCCGCATGGGCCCGGCCGCGCGCACGGCGGCGGCGATGGCCTCCTCCACGGCCGCGGCATCCGCGAGCGCGACGCGCGTCACGGCCTCGCCTGAATATTTGTGGGTGACCACCAGCTCCGCGTTGGGCTGCCGGGGACGGTTGGCCAGGTAGTACGGGTAACGTTCAGCCAGCATGGTGTTCCTCCTGTGTTCGCGAACCGCCGCGCCCGCTCAGAGCGCGGCCAGCTCCTCCGCGCCCGCGCCGAGCGCCTTCGCGTTGTCCGAGTAGTCGATGGGCACGTCGATGACGTGGACGCCGCTCGACGCCAGGCAGCGGGCCAGCGTGGCGCCGAACTCCGTCGCGCTGGCCGGCCGGTGGCCGTGGGCCCCATACGCCTCCGCGTAGCGGACGAAGTCCGGGTTCCCCAACGCCATGCCGAAGTCCGGCAGGCCCATCTCCCCCTGCTTCCAGCGAATCATCCCGTAGCCGTCGTCGCGCACGACGACCACCGTCAAGTCCAACCCCAGCCGCACGGCCGTCTCCAGCTCCTGCGAGTTCATCATGAACCCGCCGTCTCCGCAGACGGCCACCACCTTGCGGCGGGGGTGCACCAGCTTCGCCGCGATGGCCGACGGCAGCCCCGCGCCCATCGTCGCCAGCGCGTTGTCGAGCAGCAGCGTGTTGGGCCGCCGCGTGCGGTAGTAGCGAGCGAACCACAGCTTGTACATGCCGTTGTCCAGACACACGATGCCGTCGTCCGGCAGCGCGCGCCGCAGCTCCGCGACGAGCCGCGCGGGGTAGATGGGGAAGCGGTCGTCATCGCCGCTCTGCGCGAGCTGCGCCTCCAGCCCCGCGCGGAACTTGTCGAAGGGCGCGAAGTCCCAGCGCGCGCTAGGCCCCAGCCCTTCGCCGATGCGCCACACCGCGTTCGCGATGTCGCCCGTCACCTCCAACTGCGGGAAGTACACGGGGTCCACGGCCGCCGACGAGAAATTGAGGTGGACCACCGTGCGGCGGCTGTCGCGCATGAAGAACGGCGGCTTCTCGATGACGTCGTGGCCCACGTTGATGATGCAGTCCGAGGCCTCGATGGCGCGGTGGACGAAGTCCCCTTCCGACAGCGCCGCCGTGCCCATCCACAGCGGATGCGACTCGTCCACGACGCCCTTGCCCATCTGCGTGCTGAAGAAGGGGATGCCCGTCTTGTCCACGAAGACGCGGAGCATCTCCGACGTGAGCTTGCGGTTGGCGCCCGCGCCAATCATCAGCAGGGGCCGGCGCGCGGAGGCAATCGCCTCCACCGCCAGCGCGATGGACGCCTCGTCCGCCACGGGGCGGCGCTGGGCGCTGGGCGCCAGGAGCACCGCGTCGGTCTGCTCCCGGGCCACGTCCTCCGGCAGCTCCAGGTGCGTGGCGCCGGGGCGCTCCTCCTCGGCGCGGCGGAAGGCCTCACGCACCGCCGAGGGGACGTGCTCCGCGGACACGAGCGTGCGCGTCAGCTTCGTCAGCGGGCGCATCATCCCCACCACGTCGACAATCTGGAAGTGGCCCTGCTTGCCCGCCTTGATGGGCTTCTGCCCGGTGACCATCACCATGGGCATGGCGCCGAGCTGCGCGTACGCGGCCGCCGTGACGAGGTTGGTCGCCCCGGGCCCCAGCGTCGACAGGACGACGCCCGCGCGGCCGGTGAGCCGGCCATAGGTGGCCGCCATGAAGCCCGCGGCCTGCTCATGCCGGGTGAGCACCAGCCGCATGCCCGCGGCCCGCATGGCCTCCACGACGTCCAGGTTCTCCTCTCCCGGAAGCCCGAAGACGCTGCGCACGCCCTCCGCTTCCAACGCTTTGACGAACAGGTCTGCCGCCTTCATCGGGTGCCTCCTTCGCGACCTCGCGATGGGAGAACACTTACGCTCGGGCCTTGATTGGTACATTCGTTTGTTTCCATGGTCCCGATAGGCCATGCCTATGATGAGCGTCATGGAATTGCGCCACCTCCGCTACTTCTCCGCCGTCGCGGACACCCTGCACTTCGGCCGGGCCGCCAGGCGCGTCCACGTCTCGCAGCCCACGCTGTCGCAGCAGATTCGCCAGTTGGAGGAGGAGCTTGGCGCGCCCCTCTTCGAGCGCGCCCGCGGCGGCGTGCGGCTGACCCAGGCGGGCGAGCTGTTCCGCACCTACGCCTCGCGGGCGCTGGAGGACGTGGACGCGGGCCGGTCGCCGTGGGCGCGCTGCGCGGCCTCACCACCGGCGCCCTGCGCGTGGGCTACCCGCCCAGCATGCGAGGCGTGGTGCTGCCCGCGCTCGCCGCCGTGCTGCGCAGGCACCCGGGACTGGTGTTGAGCGCGGAGGAGGCCGTGGTGCGGCGCGTGGAGCGGCGGATGGCGGATGGCCGTCTCGACGTGGGCCTGGGCTACGCCCCCGCGCGCTCACCGGACCTGGAGGCGGAGCCCGTCTTCGACAGCAAGCTGGCGCTGGTGGTCGCCAAGGGACATGCCCTGGCGAAGCTGGACGCCGTGGGCGCGAAGCCCCTGGCCCACGAGCCCTTCGCCCTGCTCGCCCGAGGGCTGCGCGTCCGGGCCCGGGTGGATGCGTACTTCGCCGCCATCCGCATCGCGCCGCACGTGGCGCTGGAGTCGAACGCCGTGGCGACGGTGCTGGCCACCGTGCGCGCGGGGCTCGCGGTGACGGTGCTCCCGGAGCCCCAGCTCGCGGACGCGGCGGGGCTGGTGGTGAAGCGGCTCTCCCCTGCCCCACGCGCCGAGCTGGCGGCGCTCCTGTGGCGAAAAGGCGCGCCGCGCACGCCGGCCGCGGAGTTGTTCGCGGCGGAGGTGCGCGGCGCCAGACGCCCGAGCAAGCGATGAGCCCGCCTCAGCGCGTGTCGGGGAGCTGCGTGTAGTCGTGGAAGTTGCCGTGCAGCCGCTCACCGGGTTCGCCCTCGGTGACGGCCTGGACCAGGTACTTGCCCCCCACGAAGCAGCCCTTCCACGAGCCGCCGATGCCGCCGAAGACCTCCTCGCGGTCCCCCCGGGAGCGCGGGCCGTTGTGGCCCACCTTGAAGGCGCGCAGCTCGCTGGCGACGCGCCGGTACGTGTCCGGCTCGTCGCAGGCGATGGAGGCGACGAGGGAGCCGTTGGACACGTTCATCTCCGCGACCAGCTCCTCCTCGCTGTCCACGACAACCAGCGTGTCCACGGGGCCGAAGGGCTCGCCGTGGTAGAGCTTGCAGTTGCGGGGCACGTGCAGCAGCGCGTGCGGCGCCAGATACGCGGAGACGTCCTGGTCCGGCAGGAAGCGCTCCGAGTCCAGCCGCCCGGCGAAGAGGGGCACGGCGCCGCGCCCCTCCGCCTCGCTCATATGGCCGTGCAGCTCCTCGACCTTCTGGCTGTTGATGAGCGGACCGAAGTCGAGCGCGGGCGGTTCTCCATCCGGCGACTCCGCCAGCAGCGGGTGCCCCACCTTCAGCGCGGAGACCACGGGCAGGTACGTCTCCAGGAAGCGCGGCATCAGGCCGCGCTCCACGACGAAGCGCGGGTACGCGGTGCAGCGCTGCTTGCCGTACTCGAAGCCCTTCTTGAGCTGCTTCGCCAGTCCGTCCCAGTCGCTGAAGTGCCAGATGCCGTAGGCATTCACGCCTTCCATCTCCAGCATGTAGCGCTTGTTGCGGTCATACAGGCTGGCCGCGATGTCCCGCCCGTTCGCCTTGCCGCCCACGAAGGACAGGCAGGCGATTTCGGGATTGCGCACCAGCGCGTCGCTGAGCTGCCGCCCGAGCCGCTGATGAGCGACACGGGCAGCCCGCAGCGGCGCGCGAGCGCCATGCAGAGCGTCAGCGAAAAGAGCCCACCATCCGTGGGCGTCTTGGCGATGGCGCTGTTGCCCGCGAGCACCTGGACCAGCACGGCGTGGACCAGCACCGACAGCGGGTAGTTCCACGAGGCGATGTTGGAGATGAGCCCCAGCGGACGGCGGCCCTCCACCATGGGCTCGATTTGGGAGACGTACCACTCCACGCCGGTGATGCAGCGGTCCACGCTGACGCGGGCTTGCGGCACGGGCTTGCCAATCTCCCAGGCCAGGATGAGGGCGAGCAGCTCGCGTTGCTCCCGCAGCATGGTCAGACATTGGCTGACGCGCTCCTTGCGCGCGTCGAGGTCCTGGTTTGCCCAGGTCCGCGCCTCCGCGGCGGCTGCGCTCGCGGCGATGCGCGCCGTGTTGGCATCAATCATGGGCAGACGGCCCAGGACGGTGCCATCCACCGGAGACAGGTATGGCTTACCCTTTCCGGGATGCCCCCATTCCCCCGCGATGAGGTTGAGCACTCGACCAGCCGGGTCGAAAGCCTCGGGAACGAGCGCCCGGACTCGGCGCTCCAGGTTGGACCACTCCGCGTAAGCAGGCACCGCACTCGCCATGGGGACGCCCTCCCGGAAGGAGACCAGGCCGACACTCCATCCGGCATCGGCACATTGCGTCAAGGTGATGGCCGGTTGGACGCGCGGCAACCGCCGCCCTACGGCCACGGGTTGCGTCGCCTTTCACGCGATGCGCTCGGAATTTTGTCCCAGGACGCTGTCTTGACCTGACGGATTCCGGTGCAAACTGACTACTCGGCAAGTAGCCTCAATTGTCTTATGGGGCTTCCTTCACTGAATCCGGCCCGCCTCCCGCCTGGAACCTGGGTGGGCCCGTGGCGCCTCATGGACCTGCGGGGCCGAGGCGCCTATGGCGCCGTCTACCGGGCACGGGACGTCACGGGGACACGCGTCGTCGCCCTCAAGCTGGCCCTGCATGCCCGGGACGAACGCTTCGCGCGCGAGGCCGAGCTCCTGTCGCGCATCCACCACCCCGCGGTGCCCCGGTTGCGAGCGAGCGGGGACTGGCAACCCACCAAGGGACCGCCCCACCCCTACCTCGCGATGGACTGGGTTGAGGGCACGCCGCTCTATGATTGGACCCGCGAGCACGGCCCCACGTCGCGACAGGTGATGGCCCTGCTCGCGAGGCTGGCGCGAGCGCTGGAAGCCACCCACGCGGCGGGTGGCCTGCACCGGGACGTGAAGGGGCACAACGTGCTGGTGCGCGAGGTGGACGGTCAGGCCTTCTTGATGGACTTCGGCTCCAGTCACTACGTGGGCGCCGCGACCCAGACGAGCTCGCCGTTTCCGCCGGGCACGCCCGCCTACCGCTCCCCGGAAGCGTGGCGCTTCGCCGCCGGTGACGCCGCGCCTCCGTACGCCCCGGGACAGGCCGATGACGTCTTCGCCTTGGGCGTCACCGCGTTCCGGATGCTCACGGGGCGATATCCACCGTCGACCCATCCGGACGTGGCGGAGTCGCGGTTCTGGCACGCCGAGGGAGCCCAGGCACCGTCGCCCCGAGACACCAACGGACATTGCTGCCTGGCATTGAGCGCGCTGGTGTCACGCATGCTGTCTCCGAGTCTCCACGAGCGAGGCACGGCACGCGAGCTGGCGGAGGCGATGGAGTGCGCGGTGGCGCAGACAGGGCCGGAGGCGGATGTGCCGCTCAGGGTGGGCGGTGCCCCGCGGTCCCGGGCAGCGGCGCAGTGGAATGGACGTTCCATTCCGCGTCGCGCCAGGCGGACACGGTGGCCGTGGGTCGCCATTGTCGGCCTTGGAGGGCCCCTGGTGCTGAGCCTCGGCTGGGGGCCCCGTGCGGGGGCCTCGGTCACCATGGCGCCCGGGCCCCCTGTCGTGTCCGGGGAGGCGACGGACGGTGGCACCGTGGCCGTGGGGGACAGTGTGTTCTCGGCGCCCGCATCGCCCATCCAGGCGCCCACGGCCTGGTCAACCATTGCCTTGGAAATGCCACCCAGGCCCTTTCCCGGGCAGACCCGACCAGACGCGACTGGCCGATGCCCGCGTAAGCTCCAGGTCCCCATCAATGGAGGCTGTTGGGTGAAGCTGGCCGTCGACAATCTGAAGGACTGCGATGAGGACGGATACGTCCACAAAGGCGCCTGCTACGGCCCTGCGTTTCCCCCCACGCGCCCGGCAACATCGAGTCCCGCCCACTGCCCTACACGCCACTGAGCGTTGGAGCACGGTGGCCCGCCTGCCCACACCACGCGTCGCTTCGGCAAGGCGCACCGCTGCGGCATATCCTCTCCGCGATGGAGCCCACCTACACAGTCACAGCCGTGCGGCACCGGGATGAGCTGGCGCACATCCTGGCGCTGCAACAGCAGAACCTGAAGCAGGCGCTGTCCGCGGACGAGATGCACTCCCAGGGGTTCGTCACGGTCCAGCACGACCTGACCGCGTTGGAGCGGATGCACGCCATGGCGCCGAGCATCGTCGCCCACCATGACGGAGCGCTGGTGGCCTACGCCCTGACGATGCCGCGCGAGGCCCGCGCGCTGGCGCCTGTCCTTGAGCCGATGTTCGCGCTCTTCGACTCGCTCCAGTTCCGGGGCAAGCCCCTGAGCGACCACCGCTTCTACGTGATGGGGCAGATCTGCGTCGACAAGGCGCACCGGGGACAGGGCTTGTTCGACCGGCTCTACCACCAGCACCGGGACCACTTCCGAAACCGGTTCGACCTCATCGTCACCGAAGTGGCCGTGCGAAACCACCGCTCCATGCGCGCGCACGGGCGGGTCGGCTTCGAGACGATCCACACCTACCGGGACGCGACGGACGACTGGGCCGTGGTCGCGTGGAATTGGGAAGCGCCACGTCCGCGCTGAGCCCCCGTTCGCCCCGCTCAGGGGAACTGGCGCTGGAGCCGCGCGCTGAGCCCGATGAGGTTCGCCCGGTCCTCGGCGCTCATGAGGGAGCCAAAGGCCCGGGCCTCCGGGGAGGTCTCCCGCTGGAAGAACTCCGTCTCGCGGCGAGCGAACTCAGCGATGTTCGCCTCGGTCGCGGGCTGGCTGAGCAGGTCCCGCTGCTGCGCGTAGAAATCGCCGACCCGGCCCGCGCCAAGCTCGCGAGCGTAGGCCTCGGCGGCGGGTCCCAACCGCGTCAGGGGGCTCGTCACGCCCGAGGCCCGGAGCGCGGGTCCCACGATGGGCAGGGAATGAACCAGCACCCCCGGGGCTGCCCCAGCCGCATGCCCCATCACGCCCAGGGCCCCCACGGCCCCCGATAGCAGTGGCCGGATGGCGGCGCCGACGGAGCCAGGGGGGCACTGACGCGTCACCTCGAGGGCGCGCTGCCGCTGTCCCCCTGCGGCGGGAACGGCCGCCTGGCCGGAGAGATTCACCAGCGGCGCGGCACGCGTCGGCTCGAACCGATCGCCAGCGGGCTGTGGCCGCTGTGCCACATTCACCCCCGCCGGGTTCGGCGTGGCCACGGACTCCCGGGCACGAGACGTGGCGGGCGCCACGACAGGCTGTGGCGCGACCCTCGAACGAATTGGACCGGTGTTCCCCATGCCAGGGAGCATACCACAGGTTTTTCCAGCTAAACGGGACTGAACAAAGACAGTCCGTCCATCCCTCAACGATACCCCTTGTGGCCGCCACCGAGGGACTGTCGCGCTGTAGCAACCAGACGCCGTATCACGTCCAAACCAGACACCAGACAAATCCAATCCATTGCCATTCGTCCACGCGCCAACAGCGTGTGTCGAAGCCGGCATCGGGCAAGGACGCGCAGGGTTGTTTCAGAGGAGAAAGACACCTTATCGCGACGGAAAGAGGGCGCTTGACACACGAGGAGTGCATCCGCGTGGGCACACATTTGTGACGCGGCATACATGGATCTGGATTGCCAGAAACATGAGGTTTTGGTGTATTAAGCCGCGTCACTCCGCTGTCCCCCCTATCAGGAGTTCCCCCGATGCGTCGTTATGTTGGATCTGCCTTCCTCGCCGCCGGTCTGCTCGTCGGCTGTGGTCCCAGCGAAACCGAAACGCCCACGCAGCAGCCCCAGGAGCAGCAGGCGCACGGGCTGCTCACGGAGACGGACGTGGACGTGGCCACCGAGTGCCAGGGCATCCTCAAGTTCGCCAATCACGCCACGTACGCGAAGCTGGACCGGTACCTGCCCAGCAACGTGGCCCACAACCTGATCGCCGCGCGCCAGCTTCAGCCCTTCACGTCCCTGGCGGACATCTCCGCCGTGCGCCTGGTCGGTCCGGCGCGTCTGCAGCAGCTCGAGCAGGGCGCCCGGAGCGAGGACCTCATCGACGCGGACTGCTACGGCATCGTGGAGGGACTGGCGGTGTCGCAGGACGACGCGGCCGCCATCCGGACGCTGGTGAACAGCATCAGCTTCACCGAGCTGTACACCATCATGCCCTACGCCTGGAACGGCGCACAGAACCTGGCCAACCAGCGCCCGTTCAGCAACGTTGACGCCATCGGCGCCACGTCGGGCGTCGGTGAAGTGGGCTTCCGCAACCTCCGCAACGCCGCCACGCTGAGCCGTCCGTTCGAGGCGCTCGTCGCCGCGGTGAACAACCTGCCGCAGTCGCACGGTGGTGTGTCCATGGCGCGCCACTTCGACTGGTGGGCGAACCTCAACGGCCAGAACCACAACTTCCAGATCCACGAGTGCTACGGCGACAAGACGGAGCGGTTCACCGATCCGAATCAGCCGTGGCAGTACCGCGGGGCTGAAGCCGACGGCGCCGAGGTTCGCGCCCATGTCGAGGCGTTCATCAACTCCACCGCCCGCTTCGGCACGCTGGATCCGGACGTGAAGACCGCCGGTCTTGACAACCTGGCCGCCCTGACCGAGGGCCGCTCGTTCTTTGGTTGCTCCTACGGCTTCGCGCCGGACCCCTGGAGCGGCCACAGCGGGACGTTCTTCATCGACACCGAGAGCGGCTTCAGCGTGTACACGCACTCGTACTGGGTGGAGTGATTCACCCGTGTTCCGGACGGGGATGAACGCCCCGTCCGGGGCACAGCAGGCTTGAAGCAAGCCCCAGGCTCAGTCGGGCCTGGGGCCCATGCCTCAGAGCGGCAGCGTGGGCGACTGGCACAGCTGTGACAGACTGGGCTCGAACTCCACCCTTGCGTAACTCTCCGTGGCCAGAAACCGCAGCAAGTCATGGAGGGTCGAATTCGGCGTCACCCGAAGCCTGGTGCACTGAAACCCTTCGAGAGAACGCCTGGCCGAGCGATGGCGCAATCTGGCTCAAGGCCGAGCGCGTCTCCGCCGGGATTTCAGGCTTCGGCCCGACAGCCAGTGTGAATTGCATTGAGCCGACACGCTGCACAGCCGCCCCCAGGCAAGCCACGGCGCGAAGCGTCGCTGTGCTTTCCACGCCCACATCCAGAGAAACGGGGAGCAAGGGCTCGCCCTGGAGTCCAAGGGTCCGCTGTCGTCGGTAGTCTGTCAGCACCCGCTCGAAATGCACTGCCCCCTCGTTCCAACGGGCAGCAAGCTTGCCGGACACCAGAACCCCCTCCGACATCACGCTGAGCACCGGTTTGAAAGAGCGCAGGGGGCCGGGATTCGCGACAACGCGCAACGCCGCGGACGAGGCCCCCTCATTGAGCACCCCAACATGGCGCGCGAGGTCCGATGCCATGGCACGCGTCGCAAGCAGATGGGCTCCGCTGGCAAGAGCCAGGACGGCGCCGGCAAACCATGGCGCCCTGCGACCAGCCATCAAGCCGCTTGCAGCCAGGCCCAGGAGCGCCACGATGGCAGCGCCGCCCTGAGCCGCCTGTGTAAGTTCTCGCCGTCCCCCGTCGTGACCAGCGCAACCGAGTCGTGAGACGTCCTGCCGCCTCACACGAGGAGGTGGCCATGGACGCGGAGTTGGAGCGGTTCCGGCAAGAGGTGACGAGGCTGCAGGCGGGGAAGGTGCGCAGCTCGGTGCGCTACCCCGAGGCGCTGCGGGGCTTCGCGGTGCGTTACGCGACGGAGGCGTTGAAGCGAGGAGAGTCGCGGGTGAAGGCGGCGGCGCGGTTGGGCATTTCCGAGCCGACGCTGGGGGCCTGGCTACGCGGGGCGCCGTGGCGAAAGAAGGAGGGCCCCGCGCAGGCGCCCAAGCCAGGAGAGCGGCTGGTGCCGGTGGCGGTACGGGAGAAGCCGGAGCGGGCTTCGCCGGGGACGGACGTGCGCGCGGGCGGGGCGGTGGTGGTGGCGCCGACGGGCTGGCGGGTGGAGGGGCTGACGCCTGGCGAGGCGGCGACGCTGCTGAGGGCGCTGGGGTGCTGACGCTGACGAGGGCGGTGAGAGTCTTCGCGTGCGCCCAGCCGGTGGACATGCGGCGGGGCTTCGACGGGTTGGCGGCCCTGGTTGAGCAGCAATTGGGGAAGGAGTTGCTGGAGGGCGACGTCTTCGTCTTCACCGGGCGCTGCCGCAAGAGGGCCAAGGTTTTGTACTTCGACGGCACCGGGTTGGTGCTGCTTTCCAAGCGCCTCTTTCAAGGGCGCTTCGCGCGGCCCTGGGCCGAGGAGGGGGCGACGTCCGTCGCACTCACCATGGCCGAGCTGTCCCTCTTCCTGGAGGGGTGTGAGGTGGCGGGACGCTGGCGGCTGTCGCCTCCAGCCTTCGAGGAGAAAGGACTTGCGTCGGTGCGCTGAAGTGAGGCACCCACCGGCGCACTCGCCATGACGCGCCTGGAGCACCTCACCGACGTTGACGCCGTCCGCCAGGTGGCGACGCTGCTGGAGGCGGAGAATGCCCGGCTGCACCAGCGCATTGAGCAACTGGTGCGGGAGAATGCGCAACTGAAGGGCGTGGACGGGGCGGCCCAGCTTCAGC
>JBKGHI010000139.1:0-22209 GCA_046520405.1 Myxococcus sp. 1LA | reverse complement strand
CAGCGTCGCGTGCGCGAGGGACACGATGCGTTTGACGTGCAGGTCGTCCTCGAAAACCTCGGTGAGAAACCTTCGGACCTGCTCCTCGTCGATAGCCATTTTGCGCCGCGCCATGGTGGCCCACGTCTCTGTCCGAGCGCCACCGTCTTCGCACGCAGCAGCCTACCGGGCGCCTGCTGAGCAACTCGCTAAATGAGGGGATCCTTCAGGTGGGCAAGGCCAGGATCACCAGCACATCCACCCTGCCGCGGCGACCAGTGCGGCATCCAGGGAGAGCAGGCTCAAATGTCGTCAACTGAAGTGGGCGTCACACACTGAGCGAGCTGCCGCAACCACTCACCAAGCTGAGACTACAAGCCATCGGGTGACACTCAGAACAGCGCCACGTACGGATAGCGGTCCAGAATTTGGTTCACTGGACACCCTGGCACCAAAGCGAAGTACCAACGACAAGCAAGGGCTGGGCAAAGCCACCTGCACTCACTTCGTCTTGGACATTCCTCGCGCTTGCAATGCCATGCACCACCACTCAAAGAAAACAAAATTTCACCCTCAGAAACACAACTTGCAACCCTGGACCTAACCGCCCGGAGTCATGAATAACCCAGACCTCAATGACAGCCGGCCGCCGTCTCCCAGACGAAAGCAGCCTCTTGACAAAGCCCAAATACACAAACACCGGACAATACCGCTGTCCGCAGACCTACAGCCAAAAACTCCAATCAACTTCAAACTCAAACAATTCGACTAGCCACTTCCGCCAAAATAAAATAGACAAAGCACACCTGCGGCAACGCGGGCCACAGAACGACACCCACACCAAAGGAGCATCCACTCCAATGAAGCGCACAACCATTTCACTGATACTGGCGTTTTCGACTATTTTTGGACTGACGGCCTGTGGCACCGACGAGACGATTGACCAGCCGGTCTCTCCCGAAGCGCCCGCCGCTGAAGGTAATGTGACTGCGATGGCGTGCCCCAACCCGGATGGGTACTACTACTGCCCGAGTGTCCCCGAAGTACGCTACTACTTCTGGTCGCGTACCTGTCCTGGCACTGAGCCGGAGAATACTGCTCCCTTTCAGCAGGCCGACTGTGTGGCGGCCTGCGGCACGGATTGCGTCCACGTCAGCACCCCGTAAGCACGTTCGCCCTACATTTGAGAGGGTTTGACTCTCTCCAAGGAGAGATGGAGCAACTATGACCATCTCTCCTTATGCATTTGCATCACACATCACGGCGTGGCAAACGGGTCCGAGAAGCGCGGGTCCGTCAGGAAGTCCGTGTCGGTGAGTGACTCGAGGAACGCCAGGACGTCTTCCTTCTCCTGCGCGGTCAGCGTGAAGCCCCGCACGAAGCCGCTCTGGAGCGGGCTGGCCTCGCCGCCACTCACGAGCCGGGCGTGCCCTCCCGCCGCGTAGTGGTCCAGCACGTCCGACAGCGTGGCCAGACTGCCGTCATGCATGTACGGCGCGGTGACAGCCACGTTGCGCAGGGACGGCGCGCGGAAGCGGCCCATGTCCTCGGGACGGCCCGTCAGCTCGATGAGCCCCGGGTCCTTGGCCGGGTACGTGCCCTGGCCGTCCTCGTTGTAGAGGCCCGTGTTGTGGAAGGGCAGGATGGGCTCGAAGGTCGTCTCGTGCACCGTGGCGTCCTGGAAGTTGAATCCCGAGTGGCAGTGGTCGCACTCCAGCCGCTCCGAGAAGAACAACTCCATGCCCCGCTTCTGCTGCCGCGTCATCGCCTCCACTTCATCGCCATACACGTAGCGGTCGTAGGGCGAGTTGCCGGAGATGAGGCTGCGCTGGAACGACGCCAGCGCGCGCGTCAGCGTGGCCACGGAGACCGGCTCCACCGCATCCGGGAACGCGCTCCGGAACTCCGCCTCCAGCGCCGCGTCCGACCTCAGCCGGGCAATCAACTCCTGCTCCCGGTCACCAAAGCCGAGCTCCACCGGCTCCTTGCCGAACAAGGGCACCAACGCCTGCGCCTCCAACGTCGTGAGCGCGGGATTCGCCCAGGTGAGACTCGTGGCATAGGCGACGTTGGCCAGCCCCTGGGAGTTGCGGCGGTGCGTCTCGCCCGTGCTGCCCTGGGAAGTCACCAGCGGCTCGGTGAAGGCTCTCGCCGGGTCATGGCAGGACGCGCAGGATTGCGTCTCGTTCCGGGACAGGCGCACGTCGAAGAAGAGCCTCCGACCCAACTGCACCTTCTCCTCCGTCATCGGGTTGTCCGCGGGCACCTTCGGCGTGGGGAACCCCGCGGGCAACTTCCACGCGTAGGTCTCCGCCTCTCCCCCCTTGCCGCCGCACCCCGCGCCCAACCCGGCCAGCACCACCAGCACACCTGCTCGTCTTCCCACGCGCCACGCCATGACGTCCCCCTCCTACTCCGCCTTGATGAACGTCTGGAGCCCCGGCGTCCCCTCCTGGCTCCGGTGCGTCAGCCCCATTCGACTGAACAGAGGCGCGCAGTCCGGGTCCGTCTGCTGCGACATGCACCCCACGGACGTGTTGGGCACCGCCGCGTTCTCGTCCAGGTTGGAGCCCGCGAAGAGCGCCCCCAAATCCAACACCACCTTGCCAGACGCCAGATTGAACGAGTCCAAGGCCACCTCCGGACGGTTGCCGAACGTACACCCCGCGGTGCCGCTCGTCTGGCCCTCCGGCGGCGGCGCACAGTCCGTGCTACCCAGGTGCATGACGTGCCCCTCGGGCAGCCCGGTCGTCCGGCCCTCGATGCGCGTGAAGAGATAGCCCGAGCGCCAGCTCCAGTAGAGGCTCATGTCGTTCAGCGGCGAGGGCGCCGTGGACACGTCCAGGTGGTTGAGCGACTCCGGCACGCCCAGCTTGAAGCGCAGGCCCGTGTAATTGCCCTCGGGCGCCGTGCCGGTGATGCGCACGTTCGTCGCAGCCGTCCCCTGGGTGCACTGGCCCGCCTTGTCCGCGAAGTCGAGCAGCGCCGTACCCTGCGTCTGCCACCGGTCGTCCCCATCGAGTTCCAGTGGCACCTCGCGGCCGTCAGCCGTGACGAGCCGGACGTCGTGCAGGTACACGCGCAGGTCCATGGGCTCGTACGTCGTCCCCGTTGTCCCCACCCCGGTGTAGGAGCGGCCACATGCGAAGGGCTCGCTGCCCACCCGGGCTTCGAAGGGGATGGCGAACTCCACCTTGTCATCACAGCCCAGGACACCCAGCAGCGCGAGGGGAAGAGAACGGAAGGCAAAGCGACGAGCGGACACCATGGCGGACTCCCGTGGAATGGAGTCTCCGCGTAACGCAATCCCGCCGGGCAGGAAACGTGGCAAGTTGCCACAGCCCGAGGTCCTTGCGCCATGAGGGATAGCAGGCGGCCCGCCGCAATCCTCACTCGGACTGAACGTTGTACCCCGCCTCGCCGTAGGGCTTGAGCCGGTCCAACCAGAGCGCCTCCAGCACCTTCAGCTCCTCCTCCGGAGCCACCACGGGCTCATCGGAGGGCTTCAGCACGTCGAGCACCTCGAAGGTGAACTGCTCCGCCCCGTAGCGCTTCCAGTCCTCCAGCAGTGCGGGCAGGCGGTCCATGCCCGTGGACAGCTCGAAGCGGATGCGGTTGAGCATGCCCTGCACGTTGGCGCTCGCGCCCACCAGCACCTTGCCGTTGGCGAGGCAGCGCACGGCGTACACGCCCATGGGCGGCGGCGCCTCCTTGTAGGAGCGCTTCAGCTCGGAGCGGCGGGAGCGGTGACCGGAAACCTGGGACGACTCGTCTGCGGACATGGGAGACCTCGTGCTTGAAGAAGAAGAGGCGTAGGTGAACCGCTGCGCGAGCCGGGCCTGCGCGGCCCCATCCCGGGGCGCCATCCAGTCGCGGCCCGTGAGTGACCAGTCCGCGTCCGTGGGGTCCACGCCCAGCGCCTGAACGAGGCTGGCGTCACAGACGAAGAACTGCTCGCGGAAGGGGAAGAGGAAGCCGCCCTGCGCCCGCTGGGAGTCCACGGCCTCCGCGTAGGAGGCGAACCAGCGGTTGAGGTGGGCGGCGCCGGCCTGAGAGAGCAGGTGCTCGAAGTCGACCTCGCGGACCTGCTTCAGGTCGGCCCAGGAGGCATACCCCTGTTCATGCGCGATGACGGCCAGCGCGTGCTTGCGCTGCACCGTGTCCTTCCGCGCGAGCACCTGCCCCACGGACAGCCCCGCGAAGCCGGGCAGCACGCGCAGCCGCTCCGCCGCGCGCGACGCGTCCTCTGACGCCAGCGCCTTGAGCAGGAGCGACGCGCGGACCTTGCATTCGTGGAGGGAGACGGTTCGCATGAAAAGTCCCTTGGCGCCGGCCCTCACCCGTTCGTGGGCCGTGGAAGGAACTCATCGGAACTGTCGAACGGCGGAGTGAAGCGGAGGGTGACGTCGTCTTTTCGGGCAGGCGCCCCTCGGCACCTGAGCAGGAGTTAACGAGGCCCTCCGCCCGGGTGCAAGCGCTTTCAGGCGTCGGCCGACCCGGGGGCAGTGGGCCCGGCCGCCTGGTGGGACGGCTTGCAGGAGCAGTCCAGGCATCCGTGCGAGGCGCAGGTGCCGCAGCTCCGCTCCAACTGCTTCTTCAGCGCCTGCCGCGCCCGATGGAGCCGCACGCCCGCGTTGTTCGCGGTGATGCCCGCCTCGCGCGCCACGTCCGGGACGCCGCGCTCCTCCAGGTCCACCTGCCGCAGGATGTCCGCGTACTCCGGCTTCATAGTGGGCAGCAGCTCACCCACGCACGCGCAGACGGCCTGCTTCAGCTCCGAATCTTCAGTGGCCTCCGAGGCCTCCCGCGCCTCGCGCTCCAACGCGCGCCCCTCGGCCGCCTGGCGCCGGTAGTGGTCCACCAGCGCGTTGCGCAGCAGCCGGTAGAACCACGCCACCGCGCCTTCGCCCTCCGTCAGCGCGCCGCCCTTCTCCAGCGTCCTCACGAACGCCGCCTGGAGAATCTCCTCCGCGATGGCGCGGCTGCCCACGCGCCGCTCCACGAACGCGAGGAACTGGCGATGGTTGTCCACCAGCGCACGCACCACCACGTCATCCACGTCCCTGGTCTCCGCCACGCCGCGCTCCTTTCCTACGAATCATCTGCACATCCTGGGCACGTGTTTTCAACGCCTTGACGCACGCTTTCGCCCCGGGCACCGCGCATTCCCATCAAATCCTGACGTGAATGGAAGCGGTCGTGACGGAGGTGGAACCACGCGAGGCATTGACAGACACGGGGGTCCACGCTTATTTCGTCCGCAGCATCCAGAGCGGCCTCCGCCTCGCGCGGTGGCCCGACAACCTGGAGTCGGACCTCCAAGGTGTCCAAACGATGCGGCTCGAGGAGCAGGGGCTCCCCGGGCAATCCAAGCGTCCGAGGCCGGAGGGCATCCTCCCGCTTCGGTGAGAGAGGACCTCCGTGGTTCCGTCCACCTGCTCCGCACCGTTGACCACCGCTCACGTGCTGCCCGTGCTCCGTCGCGTCGCCGCCGCGCATCGAATGCGCCGGCCCGGCGGCATGCACTAGTCCGCCAGGGCTCCTGACTCCCGACACCTTTCTTTCGTTCCCCCGTGGGCGCTCGCGCGCCGCGTCTGGCCGGCGTGTGTCCGGCTCGCGGCGACATGTCTGCCCGTCCCTTCGAGGCTCCCCGATGAGCAGCACGTCCCTGCAGGTCATGAAGTTTGGTGGCACGTCCGTGGGCTCGCCCACCCGGCTCCACCAGGTCGTCGAGTTGATTGGAAAGCACGCGCGGCAAGGCCCGCTGGCGGTGGTCGTCTCCGCGATGGGCGACACCACCGACTGGCTGCTGGACGCGGCCAGCCACGCCACCGCGGGAGAGTTGGAGGACGCGCTCGCGGTGGCCACGCGCATCGCCGACCTGGCGAAGGCCAACGCCGCGGCGCTCGCGCCGGGACATGCCACCGCGCTGGCGGAGCGCGTCGACGGGCTGCTCGCGCCGCTGCGGCAACTGCTCCAGGGCATCTCACTCACACGGGAGTGCTCCGCGCCCACGCGCGACCGGGTGCTCTCGTTCGGCGAGCTGATCTCCGCCACGCTCCTGGCGGAGCTGCTCACCGTCCATGGCACGTCCGCCACCTTCCGCGACGCGCGGCAGCTCCTGGTGACGGATGACCGCTTCGGCACGGCGCGAGTAGACCTGACGCGGACGCGGGAGCGGCTCCAGGCCGCGCGCGAGACGTGGGGCACCGAGGTGCCCATCCTCCCCGGCTTCATCGCCGCCACGGCGGATGGGCGCACCACCACGCTGGGGCGCAATGGCTCCGACTACACCGCCGCGCTGGTGGCCCAGGGCCTGGGCGCGTCGGAAGTCACGGTGTGGACGGACGTGCTCGGGCTGCACACCGCCGACCCGGACCTGGTCACGGATGCGTACCCCGTGGCGCACCTGACCCACGGCGAGGGCCTGGAGCTGGCGGCGGTGGGCGCTCGCATGCTGCACCCGCGCACGATGATTCCCCTCATCGAGTCCGGAATCTCCCTGCGCATCCGCAACACCATGGAGCCGGAGCACCCGGGCACGCTCATCGACGCCATCGGCTCGCGCGACGGCCAGCGTCCCGCCTGCATCGCGACGCGTGAGGACCTGGCGCTGCTCGGTGTCGAGGTGCGCAAGCTGTCCGACCAGTTCCAGCTGGGCGAGCGCGTGCTGGCCGCGCTGCGCGAGGCGCGCATCACCGTGTGGATGACCGCGCAGTCCGCCAATGGCCAGTCGCTGGCCGTCGTCGTCCCCCGGCCGGATGCGGAGCGCGCGCGGTCCGTGCTCGCCGCCGAGCTCGCGCAGGAGCTGTCCCGCCGTGAGGTGGAACCGCTGGAGGTTCGCCAACCGGTGACGCTGCTGACGCTGGTGGCGGAAGCCATGGGCCACGGCGTCAACGTGGCCGGGCGCTTCTTCAGCGCGCTGGGCGCCGTGGGCGTCAACGTCCGCGCCAGCGCCCAGGGCGCCAGCTCCCGCTCCCTGTCATGCGTCGTCGACGCGGCGGATACCGCCATCGCCGCGCGCACCACCCACGCGGCCTTCAACCTGGCCCACCAGCAGGTGAGCCTCTTCGTCCTGGGCCGAGGCACCGTGGGCGGGCAGTTGCTGGCCCAGCTTCGGGCGCAGCAGGCGCTGCTGAAGGACAGGCACGGCATCGCGCTGCGCGTCGTGGGGCTGGCGGACAGCCGGCGCGCGCTCTTCGATGCGGCGGGCCTGGCGCTGGACGGACTGGAGACACGGCTGGAAGGCGTGACGCCCGAGGCGCCCGAGGCGCGCACGCTGGTTCCCCTGCTGGACGCGCTCCGGCGGCTGCCCGTGCCCATCCTGGTCGACTGCACCGCGGCGGGCGGACTGGAGACGCTCTACACGGAGGCCTTCACGCGTGGCATCCATGTGGTCGCGGCCAACAAGAAGCCGCTGGCGCTGCCGTGGGAGACCCGCGAGGCGCTGGTGGACACGGCGCGCCGCAACCACGTCGCGTACCACTACGAGACGACGGTGGCCTCGAGCCTGCCCGTCATCGACACGCTGGCGAACCTGGTGCGCACCGGGGACAGCGTGCGCCTCATCACCGCGTCCCTGTCCGGCAGCCTGGGCTTCATCTGCAACGAGCTGACGGCCGGCGTGCCCCTGTCCCGAGCCGTCCGCGCCGCCCGGGAGCGCGGCTACACGGAGCCGGACCCTCGCGAGGACTTGAGCGGCACGGACGTCGCGCGCAAGGCGCTCATCCTCGCCCGGGAGTTGGGCCTGCCCCTGTCCCTGTCGGATGTGGCGTTGGAGCCCTTCGTCACCACGGATGAGTGCGCCAGCGTGGACTCGTTCTTCCAGGTGCTCGCCACCCAGGACACGGCCTACGCGGAGCGCGTGGCCCGCTGCCGCAAATCCGGCACCGTGCTGCGCTACCTGGCGCGCATCGACCCGTCGAAGGCGGGCACCGGCAGCCCCGTCATCCGCGTGGGCACCGTGGGCGTCGAGGCGGGCCACCCCGCGGCGGACCTCCGCGGCTCCGAGTCCTTCGTGTCCTTCACCACCACCCGCCACAGCGACTTCCCGCTCACCGTCCGAGGCGCGGGCGCGGGCGGCGCCGTCACCGCGTCCGGCGTGCTGGCGGACATCCTCAAAATCTCCCAGACGCTGCGCGGCCGTTGAGCGCGTCACCGAAATGGCTCCTCTCATGAAACTCGCCACAGCTCTCGTCCATGCCGGCGTGCGCCGCGACCCCAGCACCGGCGCGGTCGCCGTCCCCATCTACCAGTCCGCCACGTACCAGCACCCCGCGCTCGGCCAGTCCACCGGCTACGACTACTCACGCACGCGCAACCCCACCCGCTCCGCCCTGGAAGACGCGCTGGCGC
Source organism: Myxococcus sp. 1LA (assembly GCA_046520405.1). Lineage (GTDB taxonomy): Bacteria > Myxococcota > Myxococcia > Myxococcales > Myxococcaceae > Myxococcus. The sequence continues at coordinate 13,875 of JBKGHI010000139.1, read as the reverse complement.
AGTTGGAGGGCGGCAGCCGGGGCCTGGCCTTCAGCTCCGGCATGGCCGCGCTGCACTGTGTCCTCCAGCTCTTCGGCCCGGAGGACCACGTCCTCCTCACCGAGGACCTGTACGGCGGCACCTACCGGCTGGTGGACCGCATCCTCCACGTGCCCTGCACCTTCGTGGACACCTCGCGGCCTGGCGCCGTGCGGGACGCGCTGCGCCCCAACACGCGCGCCATCGTCGTGGAGACGCCCACCAACCCGATGATGCGCACGGCCGACATCGCCGAGCTGGCGGCCATCGCCCGCAAGGCCGGCGTGCTGCTCATCGTCGACAACACCTTCCTCACGCCCTGGCTCCAGCGCCCGCTGGAGCTGGGCGCGGACGTCGTCGTGCACAGCGCCACGAAGTACCTGGCCGGACACAACGACGTCGTCGCGGGCGCGCTGGTGGTCAAGGACGCGGCGCTGGGCGAGCGGCTCGCATACCTCCAGAACGGCATCGGCGCGATTCTGGGTCCGCAGGACGCGTACCTGGTGATTCGCGGACTGAAGACGCTGGCGCTGCGCATGGAGCGGCACCAGGCCAACGCGCGCGAGGTGGCCGCGTGGCTGCGCGCGCACCCGGGCGTGGAGCGCGTCTTCTATCCCGGCGTGGGCGGGATGTTGTCCTTCACCGTCGCCCACACGGCCCTGGTGCCCCAGGTGCTCGCGTCCGTGCAGTTGTGTCTCTTCGCCGAGTCGCTCGGTGGCGTGGAGACGCTCATCACCTACCCCACCACGCAGACCCACGCTGACATCCCCGCCGAGCGCCGGGAGGCGCTGGGCATCTCCGACCGGCTGCTCCGGCTCTCCGTAGGAATCGAGGACTCCCATGACATCATCGACGACCTGGCCCACGCGCTTCGCGACCCGTTTGCTGCACACGGGGCATGAGCAGGACCCCACCACGGGCGCCGCCGCGGTCCCCATCTACCAGGTATCCATGTTCGACCAGCCGGGCCTGGAGACGCCCGGCGAGTTCGACTACGCGCGCTCCGGCAACCCCACGCGCAAGGCCCTGGAGGGCGTGCTCGCGGCGCTGGACGAAGGCCACGCGGCCTTTGCCTTCGGCTCCGGCATGGCCGCCGTGGCCAGCGTGCTGATGCTGTTCAGCGCGGGGGACCACCTGGTGGTGACGGACGACTGTTACGGCGGCACCTACCGGGTGCTCACTCGGGTCTTCAGCCGCTTCGGCCTGCAAGCCACCTTCGTGGACACCAGCGACCCGGACGCCGTGCGCGCCGCGCTCCGCCCCAACACGCGCGCGCTGCTGGTGGAGAGCGTGAGCAATCCCTTCCTCAAGCGCACCGACCTCCCCGCAGTGGCCCAACTGGCCAAGGCGCACGGGGCGCTCCTCATCGTGGACAACACCTTCCTGTCCCCGGCCCTCTCGCGCCCGCTGACGGAGGGCGCGGACATCGTCATCCACTCCGCCACCAAGTACCTGGGGGGCCACAGCGACGTCGTCGCCGGGACGGTGGCGGTGAAGACGCCCGCGCTGGCGCAGGAGCTCGGCTTCCTCCAGAACGCGGTGGGCGCGGTGCTGGGGCCCCAGGACTGCTTCCTCCTCCAGCGAGGCATCAAGACGTTGCAGGTCCGCCTGGAGCGCCAGGTGCGCACGGCGGGCGCGCTGGCGAAGTGGCTCAGCCACAGGCCGGAGGTGCGGCAGGTCTTCTACCCGGACACGGGCGCGGTGGTGTCGTTCCGGCTGGCCCAGGACACGCTGGCGGCGCCCTTCGTGGAGTCGCTCCAGCTCCCCCTGTTGGGCGTGTCCCTGGGCGCGGTGGAGAGCATCGTCACCGTCCCGGCGCGGCACTCCCACGCCTCCGTCCCCGCCGCCGAGCGGGAGCGCCGGGGCATCACCGACGGGCTCATCCGCTTCTCCGTGGGTTTGGAGGACCTGGAAGACCTGCAAGAGGACCTCGCGAGGGCCTTCGCCCAGGCAGGCCGCGTGGCGGCTTAGGCCGCCAGGTTGACATGCCGCGTCGGCTCCATTACCTGTCTGCGCCAATGCTCGCTGGTTGCGCCATGTTCGGACCCTGTTTCGGAGGCATGTGTTGTCCCGCCTCCACGGGTCCGTCCGTTCGCGCGCGCTGAGCAGCCCTCACCTCACGAAACGAACCGACGTTCCCCGGCCCGGCCCGTCACCTGCGTCACGCAGGTCCGGGCCGCCCTCCGCGCGGCTTCGCGCGAGCCCCTTGTCCCCATGCAGCCCCCAGGAGCAGTTCATGCGCGGCACCCCGGACATGATTGAGCAGCGGCCCTCTGGCGCCGCGCGAGCCACACCTCGCCGGAGCGCCGCGCCGTGATTGCGTTTCGCGGAGTCAGCAAAGTCTATACGGCGGGCGGGCGCGAGGTCGCCGCGCTGAGGAACGTGTCGCTGCGGGTGGAGGCGGGTGAAATCCACGGCGTGCTGGGACAGAGCGGCGCCGGCAAGTCCACGCTCATCCGGTGCGCCAACCTCCTGGAGCGTCCCACCCAGGGCACGGTCCACGTCGACGGCCAGGACCTGATGGCCCTCAGCCCCGAGGCGCTGCGCAAGGCGCGCCAGGGCATCGGGATGATCTTCCAGCACTTCAACCTCTTCAGCGCGAAGACGGTGGCCGAGAACATCGCCTACCCGCTGGAGGTGGCGGGCTACTCCCGCGAGGCCATCCGCGCGCGTGTGGAAGAGCTGCTCGCGCTCGTGAAGCTGTCCGACAAGGCGCTCGCCTACCCCTCTCAGCTCTCCGGCGGACAGAAGCAGCGGGTAGGCATCGCTCGGGCGCTGGCGCCGGGCCCTCGCGTCCTGCTGTCGGACGAGGCCACCTCCGCGCTGGACCCGGAGACGACGCGTTCGGTGCTGGGCCTGCTGCGCGACATCAACCAACGGTTCGGCGTGACGCTGCTGCTCATCACCCACCAGATGGACGTGGTGAAGGCCATCTGTGATTCGGTGTCGGTGCTGGAGCGGGGCCTGCTGGTGGAGCAAGGGAAGGTGACGGAGCTGCTCTCCCATCCCAGCACGCGGCTGCACCAGTTGTGCTTCCCACCCTTCTCACCGCCGACGGCCGCCCCCGCCGCGGGCCGGCGCGTGGCGCTGACGCTGGCGGGAGTACACGCCACGCGGCCCCTTCTGGGAACCCTGGCGCGCCAGTTCGACGTGGACGCCCTGCTGGTGGAGGGCGCGGTGGAGCGCGTGGGCAACACCCGCGTGGGACGGCTGCTCGTGGACCTCCTGGGCTCCACCGACGCCGTGAGCCAGGCGCTCGCATACCTGAGGGAACAAGGGCTCCAGCCCGAGGAGGCCGCCCATGGATAGCCAACTGTGGCGCATGCTGGGCGTGGCCACGGTGGAGACGCTCTACATGACGTCCGTGGCCGCGGTGCTCGTCCTGCTCGCGGGCCTGCCGCTGGGCGTGTTGCTGGTGGTCACCGACCGCGGCGGGTTGTGGGAACGTCCGGCGCTGAACCGGGTGCTGGGCACGCTCGTCAACGTGGGCCGCTCCATCCCGTTCATCATCCTGATGGTGGCCATCGTCCCGCTCACCCGCCTGCTGGTGGGCACCACCATTGGCACCACCGCCGCCATTGTTCCCCTGGTGGTGGCGGCCATCCCCTTCATGGGCCGCGTCGTCGAGCAGAGCCTGCGCGAGGTGGACGGAGGATTGGTGGAGGCCGCCATCGCCATGGGCTCTACCCACCGCCGCATCATCCTCCAGGTCCTCATCCCGGAGGCGCTGCCCTCCCTGGTGCGAGGCAGCGCGCTCGTGGTCATCAGCCTGCTGGGCTACAGCGCCATGGCGGGCGCGGTGGGCGGCGGCGGCCTGGGCGACCTCGCGGTGAAGTACGGCTACATGCGCTTCCGCACCGACGTCATGCTGGGCTGCCTGGTGGTGCTGCTGGTGCTCGTCCAGCTCGTCCAGTGGGTGGGTGACGCGCTGGCCTCCCGCTTCGACCATTCCGGCGCGCGCGCCTCCCGCTGACGCGCCCCCTCCTTCCCGTTGTCCCTGGAGTCTTCCGACATGAAGTCCCCCTCTCGTTCCCTGCTCACCCCGCTGCTGCTCTCCGTGACGCTGCTGCTCACGGCCTGCCAGAAGCAGGAGGCGTCCTCGGGCGAGTCTTCCGGCATCAAGACGCTGAAGGTCGGCGTCAACCCGGTGCCACACGGCGAGATTCTCCGAGCCGCCGCCGCCGTCGCCCTGCGCGAGGGCGTGCGCGTGGACGTGGTGGAGTTCACCGACTACGTCCAGCCGAACATCGCGCTCGCGGACAAGCAGCTCGACGCCAACTACTTCCAGCACGTGCCCTACCTGGAGCGCTTCGCGGGTGACAGGAAGCTCGCGCTGACCAGCGCCGGCCCGGTGCACCTGGAGCCCCTGGCGCTCTACTCCACCAAGTTCCGCCAGCTCGCGGAGCTGCCGGAGGGCGCGCAGGTGACGCTGCCCGCCGACCCCAGCAACCTGGCGCGGGCGCTGCGCCTGCTGGAAGCCCAGGGCCTGCTGCGCCTGCGCGAGGACGCGGGCGCCACGGCGACGGTGAAGGACGTGGTGGGCAACCCGCGCAAGCTGGACCTGCGCGAGATTGACGCCGAGCAGCAGCCCCGCACGCTGGAGGACGTGGCCGCCGCCGTCATCAACGGCAACTACTTCCTGGAGGCCCAGAAGCACCTGAAGCTGGACGCGAAGGTGCTGGCCCGCGAGGCCGCGCGGCAGAACCCCTACGCCAACGTGCTGGCCGTGCGGCAGGGCGACGAGCAGCGCCCCGAGGTGCGCACCCTGCTGAAGGCGCTCCAGTCCGACGAGGTGCGCCGCTACATCGATGCCACCTACGGCGGCGCGGTGGTGGCCGCCTTCTGACGGACGCCACGTCTTCCTTGCGCGGCGTGCCCCATCCGAGCATGACAGGGGCACGCGCGCGGGGCGCTCCCAGCCCCGCCAGACGAGGGAGCGAGCACATGGCGTTGCGGTTCAAGAACCTCGATGGCAGCGGGCCGCAGCCGTTCAGCAGCGTCTTCAAGTGGGCCGTGGCCGACAAGCTCGCCGGCCGCCGCCGCAAGGCGCCCGCCCGCGCCGACGTGCCCCGCGTGGAGCCCGACCTCGCGCTGCTCGCCACGCCGCCCGCCCCCGGTGAAGGCGCCCGGCTGACGTGGCTGGGCCACGCGAGCTGGCTCGTGCAGTTGGACGGCGTCTCGCTGCTCATCGACCCGGTGCTGCGCGACGCCATCAGCGGCGTCATCCGGCGCAACGTGCCGCCGGGCGTCCCGGTGGAGAAGCTGCCGCCCATCACCGCCAGCCTCGTCTCGCACAACCACTACGACCACCTGGACCTGCCCACGCTGCAGAAGGTGGGCGCGCCCATCGTCACCGGCCTGGGTCATGCGCCGGTGTTCCGGGGCTCCGGCCTGGGCGTCACGGAGCTGGACTGGTGGCACTCCACCCAGGTGGGCACCGTCACGGTGCACTTCGTGCCCTCGCAGCACTGGAGCCGCCGCGGCCTCAACGACGTCAACGAGATGCTCTGGGGCGGCTTCATCATCGAAGGCTCCAGCGCCCGCGTCTTCCACTCCGGCGACACCGCCTACTTCGAGGGCTTCAAGGAGATTGGCCAGCGCTACCCGGGCATCGACGCGGCCATGCTGCCCATTGGCGCGTATGACCCGGCCTGGTTCATGCGCCGCCAGCACATGAACCCCGAGGAGGCCGTGCAGGCCTTCGAGGACCTGGGCGCCGCGCGCTTCCTGGCCATGCACTGGGGGACGTTCAAGCTCACCGACGAGCCGCTCGACGAGCCGCCCCGCCGCCTGGACGCGGAGTGGACCCGGCGCGGACTGCCTCGCGAGCGCGTCGAAGTGCTACCGGTGGGTGGAACACTCACCGTGCGCCACGGTTGAAACCCACCAAGGGCTATGTTGTGGGAGGGGCATGCTCCTGCCCACCCTCGTTGCCCTGACGCTGCATCAGGCACCGTCGTCGCTCACCACCGTCTCCGAACAGAGCGGCTGGACGCGCACGGGCCGCTACCCGGAAGTGGAGTCCCTCTGCCGCGCCTTCCCCAAGGCGTTCCCTGGCAAGGTGCGCTGCGACACGCTCGGCACCACGCCGGAGGGCCGCCCGTTGCTCGCGCTCGTGGCCAGCGCGGACGGCACCCTCACCCCCGCCGCCGCGGCGAAGAAGCAGCGCCCCGTCGTCTTCTTCCAGGGTGGCATCCACTCCGGTGAGATTGACGGCAAGGACGCTGGCTTCTGGCTGCTGAAGGACTTGCTCGCCGGGAAGGAGCAGCCCGGCGTCCTCAAGCGCGTCACCGCCGTCTTCGTCCCCGTCTTCAACGTGGACGGCCACGAGCGCTTCGGCCCCAACCACCGCCCCAATCAAAATGGCCCCGAGGAGATGGGCTGGCGCGCCACCGCGCAGAACCTCAACCTCAACCGCGACTACGCCAAGGCGGAGGCCCCGGAGATGGTGGCCCTGCTGAAGTACCTCCACGCGTGGACCCGCTCGTCTATGCGGACCTGCACGCCACCAACGGCGCCAAGTTCGAGCACGACGTGTCCGTGGGCATCGAGCCGCAGAAGTCCGGGCCCGCGCCGCTGCGCGCGCTGGGCGTGAAGCTGCGCGAGGAGCTCTTCACGGAACTGGAGTCCCAGCAGCACCTGCCCGTGCCCTTCTACCCGTCCTTCATCGAGGACGATGACCCCACCTCCGGTTTCGCCTACGGCGTGCCGCCGCCGCGCTTCAGCCACGCGTACTGGGCCGCGAACCGCCGCTTCGGCGTGCTGGTGGAGACGCACTCGTGGAAGCCCTACGCCGAGCGCGTGAAGGCCACCCGGGACGTCGTGGCCAGCCTGCTGCGGCTGGTGGCCCGCGACGGCGCCGCCCTGCGCGCGGCGGTGAAGGCGGCGGACGCGGAGGATGCGGCCGGCAAGACGCGCGAGGTGGTGCTCGCGTGGAAGAACACGGAGCAGAAGCGGACCATCGACTTCCGGGGCTACGCCTACGAGCGCGGCGCCTCCGACCTGTCCGGCCAGACGTGGATTCGCTACGACGACACGAAGCCTCAAGTCTGGAAGGTGCCCTACTTCGAGGAGATTCAGCCCGCGCTCACCGCGTCGCTGCCCGCCGGTGGCTATCTGGTGCCGCCCGCGCACGCCGCCTGGGTGGAGGCGAAGCTGGCCGCGCACGGCTTGCGCTCCCAGCGTCTCTCCAAGCCGGTTGCCGACGCGGCGGTGGAGAGCTTCCGCGCCACCGACGCGAAGTGGAGCATCCAGTCCGTGGAGAACCGGCAGACGCTCAACGTGAAGGGCGCGTGGGAGCCGAAGGCGCAGACGCTCCCCGCGGGCACGCTGTACGTCCCGGTGGCGCAGGAGGGCGTGGAGCTGGTGGCCCACCTGCTGGAGCCCACCGGGCCGGACTCGCTGCTGTCCTGGGGTTTCTTCAACGCCCACTTCGAGCAGAAGGAGTACGTGGAGGACTACGTGCTGGAGCCGTTCGCGCGTGAGCTGCTGGCCAAGGACGCCGCGGTGAAGGCGGAGTGGGAGGCGAAGCTGAAGGACCCGGCCTTCGCCAAGGACGCGCGCGCCCGCCTGCGCTTCTTCTACGAGCGCCACCCGGCCCGCGACGTCCAGCTCCGCGTCTACCCGGTGCTGCGCATCCAGGCCGCGCCGCGCGGGCTGGCGGCGGTGAAGCCCGCGAAGCCGTAGGACACCCGGGCCTGAAGTGAAGACGCCCCGGCGCCGGTGGGCACCGGGGCGTCTTCGTTTTCAAACCCGCTGACTCCGGCCTCCTCCGTCAACGAAGGCCGGAGCGCACCGCATCATCAGCCGATGATGCCCTCACAGACGCAGTAGCTCTGGTTGCACACCGAGTTCGGGCCGCAGCCGCCGCAGTCCGCCTTGCAGGCGCAAGCGCAGGTGTTGGGGTCCGCCTGGTACTGGCTACCGCAGTTCAGCGCGGCGGTATCACACACGCAGCCGCACGCGTCCTGGCTGAAGGTGAAGCCCGGCGCGCAGGTGGCCGACTGGACGCACGAGCACGAGCAGGTGTCCGTGTTGCACGTCTCGTAGGTGCCGCACGTGCCGCCGCAGTCGGACGCGCAGGTGAAGGCGCACACGGCGGGGTCCGTGTTGCACACCTGGCCCGGCTCACCGCCGCCGCCGCAGTCCGACGGGCACTCGCACCGGTCCGTGGTGCGGTTGCACGTCAGCTTGCCTTCGCAGAAGTCCGGGTCGTTCGGGTCGTGGTACGGGTCCGCCGCGCACGGCGCGGGGATGCCGTTCGGGTTGGACGTGCGGTCCGTCCAGTAGCGGTAGGACAGCGCCGCCTGGGTGGTGCCCGGCGTCTGCGGGCGGCAGCCACCGAAGAAGGACACCGCGCGGCTGATGCCGTCCACGTCGAAGCCGTGGACGCGGCTGCGCGGCAGGTCTCCCGGCGTGGGGCACTGCGTCGCGTTCGCCACCCCTTCCATGGCCACCTTCAGCGAGGCGCCGATGGGCGGCTTCTGCGTCCGGTAGCCCACCGACGCGATGACGCTGTCGATGATGGCGTTGATGGTGGTGGAGATGGCCGCCGAGTCACGGATGCTGCCGTACACGCCGCCCGTGGCCTGGATGACGTCCAGGTGCCGCGGGTTGCGGGGGTCCTCCTGGTTCTGGCACCAGGTGCTGGTGTCGTCGGTGGCGTTCTCATGCGGGCAGAGGATGCCGTGCACGTCGATGGGCTGGTTCAGCGGGTTGCGGTTCGTCCCCGAATTGTTGCCCGTGCCCAGGAAGTACTGGGTGTACGTGTCGATGGAGTCGGAGGACTGGTCCCGCGTGTCCGTCAGGACGACGACCACGACCTTGGCGCCCGCGCGGAAGCGCGTCTCCGGCGTGCCACCGGTCGAAGCCAGCAGGTTGATGACGGAGCGAGCGGCCTGCAGCGGACGCTCCGTGCCGTTTCCGCTCTGCCCCACCCAGCACTGCGCGTTGGACGAACAGGTGGTGGGCTGGGTCCCCGCGGGGATGGTGACGGTGGTGCACTGGCCGTTGCCGCCGCAGGTGCTGTTCTGCGTCAGCCACGCCCGGAACTGGTTGATGTTCTGCGTGAAGCCACGCAGCAGCCCCGAGTTCGAACCACTGCCATAGGTATAGGTGGTGCTCACCATTGCCAGCCGATAATCCAGCGTCGCGTTGGCCAGCTTGTCCGCCACGGCCGTGGCCGCGTTGGCCAGCGACTGCTGCGACGAGGCCATGGAGCCGGAGTCGTCCACCACGAAGATGAAGTCCACCACCGCCCGCCGCACGGTGAACTTCTCGCACTGCACCGCGTCCGTGTCGCCGAACTGCGCCAGCGCCGAGCCGCCCGCCGTGTCCGCCGTGGTGAAGAGGCTGCCCGCCTCGTTGTAGCGGGACGTCGGGGTGATGGCCATCACCACCACCACGCTCTGGTCGGAGCGGTGGACGTACTGCGCCTGCATGGTGAACGGACCGCTGATGCCAGCCGTGCCCGTCAGCTCACCGGTGCTCCCGGGGACCAGCGAGCGGGTCAGCGTGTTGGTGAACGTCTTCAGGTCCCCGCCGCCGGACATGGCATAGCGCGCCGACAGCGCGGCGTAGCCGTCCCAGGTGTTGAAGGTCTGCTGGAAGTCACGCGTGGCGGAGTTGAACGAGCCGGTGCGGATGCCCGCCTCGTCGCCCGTGGGGTTGGAGGACGAACCCACGCGGCCGCGCTTGTACGCAATCAGCGTCACCTGCTTGGTGGCGTCCCAGCCGATGATGCCCACCGCGTTGTTGCCGTCGCGGATGGTGCGCAGGTTGGCGTCCGTGAAGGTGGAGGGCAGCGCCAGCCGCAGGTCCGCGCCGTTCTCCTCCTTGAAGGTGACGGTGCGCAGGTTGGACGTGCGGCAGGCCTGGCCCGCTGGCGTGTTGGCCGCGCCGTCCGAGGGGTCGTTCGGGTTCAGCTCGCCCTCATCCACGCGGCCGTTCTGGTTCGCGTCCTCCGCGCCGTCCTGGATGCCGTCACCGTCGTTGTCGGGGTTCGTCGGGGACGTGGTGGTGGTCGGGTCCGCGTCACCCACGTAGCCGCAGTCCTGGCGCGGCGCCTGTGCCGTCGTCACGCCCAGCTCCAGGCCGTCCAACAGGCCGTCACCGTCCGTGTCCGGGTTGGTCGGGTCCGTCTCGCCCGGGTCCACGCGGCCGTTGCCGTTGGGGTCCTCGCCGCGGAAGCCGTTGCGGCCCGGGCCGTCCTGCAGGCCGTCACAGTCGGAGTCCGTCAGGCGGGGGTCCGTCTCACCGGAGTCCACGCGACCGTTGCGGTTCGAGTCCTCGACGCCGTCGGGGATGCCGTCACCGTCCGTGTCCGCGTTGTTCGGGTCCGTACCCGTCGCGGTTTCAATGTGGTCCGGGATGCCGTCGAAGTCGGAGTCAGGAACCGACGCGGCGCAGTCCGCCACGCGCGGGTCCGTCTCGTTGCCGTCCACGATGCCGTTGCGGTTGACGTCCTCTTCACCGTCGCTGCACGTGTCGCCGTCCGTGTCCGGGTTGAGCGGGTTGGTGTTGGTGCGCACCTCCAGGCCGTCATCCAGGCCGTCGCCGTCCGTGTCGCGCTTGCGCGGGTCCGTCTCGCCAGGGCTCACCACGCCGTTGCGGTTGGCATCCTCGACGCCGTCCGACAGGCCGTCAGCGTCCGAGTCGATGGCGTTCGGGTCCGTCTCGCCCGGGTCTCTGCGGCCGTTGCGGTTGAGGTCCTCCAGGCCGTCCGGGATGCCGTCACCGTCCGTGTCCGCCAGCACCGGCGAGGTGCGCGTGGTCGGGTCCTGGTCACCAGGGAAGTTGCAGCTGGGGTCGGGGCTCGTCGTGCGGCCCACCTCCACGCCGTCGCGGATGCCATCGCCGTCCGTGTCGCGCAGGCCGGGGTTCGTCTTCAGGCCGCCGGGATAGATGGTGGCGAACTCCTCCGCGTCCGTCAGGCCGTCGCAGTCGGAGTCCTTGTTCACGTTCTCCGGGTCATCGATGTCCGTGGGCACTTCGCCCGGGTCGGGGTCCGGATCCGGAATCACGCCCGCGTCTTCTTCAATCGGGCCACCATCGCCGCCGCCGTCCGTGCCCGCATCGGTGCCCGCGTCGGTGTTCGGTTGTGGATTGGGGTCAGGGTCGTTCCCACCGCCGCAGCCAGTCAGCAACGACGCTGCCAGCAACGCGCAGGTGAAGAACCTCGTCAGGGAGTTGCGCATCGTCTTTGACTCCAATGACTCCGACTCCAAAGTAGGGGGGTGAGTCGAAGCAGACTTCCATTGTAGAGAACGATGATGGACTTTCCGAGTCCCTGTTCCCCCTGGGGCAACTCTGAGTCGGGGTCTGGATGCTCCCAGTCCAGTATCGTGGATGGATTGCGCTCAGGCTGTCGGCAAACAGGGTTCGCGGGTTGAGAGCGCTCGGCTATCGTCGCGCCCGTGCCCGTCTTTGGTCTTGCGGCATTGTGGAATGGCTCGGCTCCCCCGGAGCGCGTGGCGGCCTGGGTGGAAGGGATTGGCGAGGTGCTCACCTCCGCGCAGTCACTCCAGCTGGTGGTGGCCTTGCGCCCGGAGGAGGCAGGCATTGAGCTGAAGGTGGAAGCGCCGGGCTATCCGCGCTCCGCCGTGGAGCGGCTCGCCGAGGATGCCAAGCGCAGCGGCGGCACGTTCGTGGAGCTGTGGCGCCTGCCCAAGGCGGAGCGGGACGCCTTCCGCGCGACGACCTTCGTCGGTGGCACGACCTACCGGGGAGACGAACGCTCCGCCGCGGCGCGCGCGCTCCAGCAACACCTGTCCACGCTGCCCGTGAGCAACGTGCGCCCCACGGCCCCCGTCGTCGGAGGTGCTCCCGCCGCCGCGCCCCCTGCGGACACCAGGCCCACTCCCGCCACGAGCCCGGCCGCGACACCACCTGCAGAGACGCCTGCTCCCTCGGTGGGCAGCCAGCCTCACCAGGTGCCCGTCCGCCCGTCGGATGGGCCTCAGCGTCGCGGTCGACGTTTCGCCGTGAAGCTGGAAATGGAGTTCCGAACTGAGTTGGACTTCGTGCGTGAGCACGCCCTCAACATCTCCAACGGCGGCCTCTTCGTGCGCACCGCGCATCGGCCCCTGCCCGACAGCGTCGTCACCGTGGACGTGAAGCTGCCCAACGGCGAGCGCCTCCAGGGTGACGCGGTGGTGGTCCACGTGGTGGACGACCCGTACACGGGCGGCGTGGGGCTGGCGTTCCTCAACGACGACGCCACCTTCTCCCAGACGCTGGACTGCTATCTGGCGAGCCTCGCGGGCGGCGCGGGCTGAACATGATGGAGAACGTGCGGGAAATCTGGCCTCGTGAGCATGGCCGCTTCCAACTGCTGTCCCGGCTGGGACGCGGAGGCACGGCGGAGGTGTTTCTCGCGCGGATGCAGCAGGGCCCGCATACCGGAGCGCAGGTGGCCCTGAAGCGCGTGCGGCCCGAGCGCATGCGCGACCCGGAGGCCCACGAGCAACTCCTGCACGAAGCCGAGCTCGCCCGCTGCCTGCGCCACCCGTACATCGTCGGCTTCGTGGAGTACGGCGAGCTGCCGGATGGTGGCTACCTGGCGCTGGAGCTGGTGGAGGGGCCGGACCTGGGCCGCGTGCTGGCGCGGTGCCGCCGCCGCCGCATCGAGCTGCCCGTCGACATCTCCGTGCTCATCGTCCGGCAGGTGCTGGAGGCCCTGTCGCACGCGCACCATGCCGTCAGCACCACGGGCCGTCCCTTGGGCGTGGTGCACTGTGACGTGTCCCCGCACAACGTGCTGCTGTCCCGCACGGGTGAGGTGAAGCTCGCGGACTTCGGCGTGGCGCGCTCCCGCGCGGGCTCGGTGCAGGACATCCGCCGCCTGGGCAAGCAGCACTACCGCTCCCCGGAGCTGCTCGCGGGCGACGTGTCCGTGGCCGTGGACCTGTGGGCGACAGCCGTCCTCCTCTACGAGCTGCTGTCACTGGAGTCCCCCTTCCCCTCCGGCCCGGAGGAGCAGGTGGAGTCCTCCATCCGCGGCGGCCGGGTGACGCCCGTGCGGATGCGCGTGCCCGGCATCTCCGACGCCCTGGCGCAGGTGCTGGACCGCGCGCTGGCCCCCATGCCCACGCAGCGCTTCAGCTCCGCGGGCCAGTTCGCCCGGGCGCTGGCGCCGCTGAGTGATGACCGCGTGGCCACGCCGCTGGCCGTGGCCGCGGTGGTGCGCGGGTTGATGGAGACCTGAGCGCCTACGCCACCTCCTGCCGGCCCACGGCGGGCGGCACCATGCCGGGGTCGCCCTCCACCACCAGCCGGCTGCGCCCTCCACCCTGCTTCACCACGCGCACCTGGACGCCAATGCGCTCCGCCATGCCGCTCACGTGGGAGATGATGCCCACCTGCCGGCCCGTGGCCTGGAGCGCGTCCAGCGTGGCCAGCGCCACCTCCAGCGTCTCCGGGTCCAGCGTTCCGAAGCCCTCGTCGATGAAGAGCGTCTCCACCTGCGTCGTCTCCGAGGAGAGGGACGCCAGCCCCAGCGCGAGCGCCAGGGACACCAGGAAGCTCTCACCACCGGACAGGCTGGCCACGCTGCGCACCTCGTCGCCCATGTCCCCGTCCACCACCTGGAGGTCCAAGTCGTGCCCCGGCACGCGCATCAGCCGGTAGCGCCGCGCCAGCTCCCGCAGGTGCGCGTTGGCGTGCAACAGCAGGGCATCCAACGTGAGGCTCTGCGCGAAGACCTTAAAGCGCTTGCCGTCGTGCGAGCCGATGAGGTCGCCCAGCACCTTCCACACCTCCGCCGCGCGGCGGCCCTCCTCCAGGGCGGCGGCTTCGGCGCCGTGCCGCGCGCGCGCCGTGTCGTCCGCTTCCAGCCGCGCGTGCAGCGTGGCCTCGGCG